>JAFTUH010000018.1 GCA_017466375.1 Clostridia bacterium
AATGGCAGCGCGCGAGGTCTACCGTGAGCTGTATAAAAAGTATCAGGAGGAGATCAAGCCCGAGGCGGAAAAGGTCCGTGCGGCGGGCGGCTTGTTTGTTATCGGTACGGAACGCCACGAGAGCCGCCGTATCGATAACCAGCTTCGCGGCCGTTCCGGACGTCAGGGCGACCCCGGTGAATCGAGATTCTTCCTCTCGCTGGAGGACGATCTCATGCGCCTGTTCGGCAGTGAACGTATCCTCGGCATTGCCGATAAGCTCGGCATGAAAGAGGACGAGCCGATTGACGCAAAGATCCTTTCCGGCTCGATTGAAACGGCGCAGAAGCATCTGGAGGACAACAACTTCGAACGCCGCAAAAACGTCCTCGCATACGATGACGTTATGAATCAGCAGCGTACGATCATTTATCAGCAGAGAGGGGACGTGCTCTCCGGTGCAAGCGTGAAGGAAAAGCTTCAGACCATGGTGCGCGAAACGGTTTCGGAGAGCGTCGCGCAGTTTTTGCACGAGGATGATATCGCCGCATGGGATCTTGACGGTCTGCGTGCAAAATATCTCGGCCTTCTCTGTAAGGAGAACGACTTTGCCGATCTGACGGGCAAGGCGGCAGACGTGCGTGATAAGATCGAGGAAATCCTTCTTGAGCGTGCGGAGAAAATATACGCATTCAAGGAAACGCTGTACGGTGAGGAGAAATTCCGCGAGGTTGAGCGCGTCGTCCTTTTGCAGAACGTCGACCAGAAATGGATGGCGCATCTTGAAGCGATGGACAGCCTGATGGAGAGTATCGGCTTGCAGGCGTACGCACAGAGAAATCCCATCAGCGAATACCGCATCCAGGGTGCAGATCTGTTTGACCAGATGATCGGTGAGATCCGTGAGGATACGGCGAGAATGATTCTTTCCATCATGCCGACGGAGAACGTAAAGCGTGTGCAGGTCGTGAAAGAAACGGCTGCAGGCGGTGCGGCACAGGGAAGACCGTCCCGTCCGATTCGTCCCGTGATGCGTCCCGGTGCGCCCGGACAGCCTGCTTCCAACCGTTCGACCGATCCTGCGAAACCGTTCGTGCGCGGTGAAAAAATCGGCAGAAACGATCCCTGCCCGTGCGGCAGCGGAAAGAAATATAAGCAGTGCTGCGGCAAGCCGGGTGCTGCGGAAACCGACGGAGAATAATCCATGGGATTCGGTTATCTTTTGATCGGCTATATTTTTGCGTTTGCGTTCTCGCTTGCCAACGTGTATTTCTTTCTGGATATCGTTGGCGCCGGCGTCATGCTGATCGGTCTGTCCAAGCTTTCACAGCACGGGAAGAACTTCGCCCGTGCCATGCTTCTTGACACTGTGTATCTGTTTTTGTGCCTGCTTCGTACGGTGCTTCCGATGCTCGGTATCATCGACGGAGACAGTGCTTGGCTGTACGTGCTCGGACTTCTGATTACGCTTGTCGGTCTTGTTCTGCAGTTTTTCATTCTCGCGGCGATTTACTATATTGCCGAGAAAGTGGAGCTGGAGAATGAGATGCAGAAGGCACGTCGAAATATCAAGCTGCTTCTTCTGTACGGGATTCCGTATGTCGGCTGTCTGATTTGCTCTCTTTTGCAGATCAATCTCGGCGTCATTGGCAGTGTTCTGTCTGTCGCCGCGATCGTGTTCGGCTACGTTGTGCTTGTTTTCAACGGTATTCTCATTCATTCCTGCTACTGCAGAATCTGCCTTGCGGGGCAGGAGGGCGGCGAGCGTCCCAAGAGCCGCTTCGCATGGCTCAATACGTTTTATGAAAAGACGGATTCCATGTTTGATAACGCCTATCTTCGCAAGAAGAAAGAGCAGGAACCCGCAGAGGAATCCGAGGAGGAGCCCGGCTACCGCCGTGTGAAACGCAAGAAAAAATCCAAGAGGAAATAATCAGATGACAAAGATCAACAAGAAAAAAAGCGCCGTAGGCATCGGTTGTATGATCGCAGGTGTCCTTTTTCTCTTCAATCCGATTATCGGTATCGTTGACATTCTGCCGGATTTTATCGGGTATCTGCTCATATATCGCGGGTTGTTTATGCCCTCGTTCTGTACGGAAAAACTGCGCGATACACGAGGATTTCTTTGGAAGCTTGCCGTGATTACTGCGGTGCGTACAGCGTCGCTTCTCATGCTTCCCGGAAAATCCGAGTCGTTTACGCTGCTTCTGGTGTTCGTTTTTGCCGTACTTGAGTCGGTTTATGCGATTCCGTGCGTACTTCGCCTGTTTGACGGTTTTTACGATCTCGGCAGACAGTTTGATGCCAAGAGCGTATTTGCTCCGCAGATAAAAACGGTCAAAGGAAAACCCGAAAAGCGTGTCATCCACGGACAGGAGAAAACTGTCCGCGAAAAAGTCCGCCGGGAAACGGAGACTGCCGAGAAGCTGAAGACGTTTACCGTTTTGTTCTTTCTTTTGAGAACGGCGGCTACCGTCCTTCCCGAGCTGACCGCGCTGGACGTAGATTACGATCTTTCCGCGACGGCATATTATCGAGTGCCGATATCCGTGTTCAAACCGTATTTCTACATACTCGCCGCTTTTGTAACGCTTGTGTTCGGGATTATCTGGCTTGTCCGCGCACTCCGATATCTTATCGGCATGAAGCGCGATGCGGCACTCAGCGAAGGCGTCCGCACACATTATGAGGAGGCGGTTATCGCCGACGCGGGATTTGCCGCCGCTATCCATATGAAGAACGTGCTGCTCATGTTCATGCTGTCGGCGGTCGCATTGTTTCCTCTGCAGTTTGACAACGTGTCTGTGCTGCCGTCGGCGGTTTTCGCGCTGATTCTCGTGCTCGCGCTTCGTGTTCTTTCCCGATTTGATTCCCGTGCGAGATTCGGCTATATTCCTGCGGCAGGTGCGGCGGTACTTTCCATTGTCGGTACCGTTTTGCAGGTGCCGTATTTCGCGGAGTATATTGCCAGGGATGCACGGTATCTCACCAACGCAATCCGTCTTTATAAGCCGATCCGTATCATCGGTACGGTGGAATTTGTGTGTGTGCTGGCGCTGTTTTTGTGGTTTGTGATCATCCTTTGCCGCGTGCTGAAAAAGCACGCAGCATTGGTCGGCGGACCGTCGCATGGACTCCAGTACAGTGCCGAGGCAAGATCGGCGGAGATTCTCAAAAGCGTGTACGGACGGGTGATCGCCTTTTCCTTGGTAGGGGCAGCCTATATCCTTCTGCGCGCCGCCTCCTTTACCGCCGCCATGTATTTTGAGGCGATCTGGAGCGTGCAGGTGATTGCCGCACTCATTTTTGTCGCGGTTGTCATCTACGGCGTATCCGCAATGAACGATATGATTTACGAGCGTCTGGAAAACAGATATTGACAGAAAACGGAGAAAACTATGCATGACGAATTAACCGCGGTCGATATCCGCAAAATGCAGGAGGAAATCGACTACCGCACGAGGGAGATCACGCCGAAATTGAAGGAGCAGCTCAAGGCGGCGAGGGATCTCGGCGATCTCAGCGAGAATGACGAGTACCATTCTGTCCGCCGTGCGCTGAACAAGAATTACGGGCGTATCCGCTATCTGCTCGCCATGATCGATACCGCTGTGGTGATCGAGGTCGATTCAGCTGACGATACGGCGGGAATTTTTGATAAGATTACCGTGTTCGATGAGGAGATGGAGGAGGAGCGTGTAGTGACGATCGTGACGACGCTCCGAAACGATGTCATCGGCGGCTACATCAGTAAAGAATCGCCGTTCGGACAGGCGATCCTCGGACATAAGGTCGGTGACCGCGTCGAGGTCGTTGTGAATGATAAGTACAGCTATTTTTTACAGATCCGCAAAATTGAAAAAGGGCAGGACGACGAGTCACTGCCGATCAGTTCGTATTGAGAAAGCCGGGAGGATAACCTCCCGGCTTTTTGTATGTGCTGTTTCTTGTTTTATCCCAGAATTTCGCGGATGCCTGCCGCACAGACACGTGCGCATTCTTTTGTGATTTCATCCGTTTTTCCGTTTGCAAGAACGTACACCTTTACCTTCGGCTCTGTGCCCGACGGGCGGACAACGATCAGATTTCCGTCCTCCGTCAGATACCAGAGAACGTCCGATTTCGGCAGTCCCGTGCCCGAGATCGCGCCGGTCTGCACGTCCAGTGTCTTCTCGGTCAGATAATCCTTCACGGTCGCAATCGCCTTGCCGCCAATTTCGCGCGGCGGATTCTCGCGGAGGTTTTTCATAAGCGCCGCCATCTTCTCCTGCGCATCCGCGCCGCTCATGCCGATGCTGAATACCTCCTCGCGGAAGTATCCGTATTTCTCAAACAGCTCATCGAGCGCATCGATCAGCGTCATGCCGCGCGTCTTGTAGTACGCCGCCATCTCGGCGATCAGAAGTGTTGCCACCACGGCATCCTTGTCGCGGGCGTATGTGCCTTTCAGATAGCCGTAGCTTTCCTCAAAACCGAGTAAGAACGTGCCGTGTCCTGCCTCTTCGTGCTGTTTTATGATTTCACCGATGAATTTGAATCCGGTCAGTACGTTGTACAGCTTCACGCCATGTGCTTCGCAGACGCGGGCGGACAGCTCGCTTGTCACGATCGTTTTGACCGCATACGCATCTGCAGGCATCTTGCCCGTCTGCTCATACGCCGTGCAGATGTATTCCAGCAGGAGTGCGCCCATCTGGTTGCCGGTGATCGCGCAGAATTCGCCTGCCTTGTTTTTCGCCATCGCACCAACACGGTCCGTGTCGGGATCCGTTGCAATGATCAGATCACTTCCGACGCTGTTCGCGATCTCAATGCCAAGTGTGAACGCCTCGGGGAATTCGGGATTCGGGAATTTGACTGTCGGGAAATCGCCGTTCGGCTCCATCTGTGCGTCCACGGTGTACAGCTTGGTCAGTCCGGCTTTTCTCAGCATATCCGGAATCAGTGTGCCGCCCGTGCCGTGCAGAGGCGTGTACACGATCGCGGTCGAATCTGCCACAGCGGGGATCGCATCCGGATTTACGCGCTCGGCGAGGACGTTTTTGATGTACGCTTCATCGAGCGACGCATCCGTCATCGTAATCAGAGAAGGATTTGCGCGCTCGGGGGAGGGAACACCGTCGAAAATGTCAACCTTGGCTATCTCTGCGGAAACGGTCGCGGCGTGATCGGGCGGCAGTTGTCCGCCGTCCTCCCAGTAGACCTTGTATCCGTTGTATTCGGCAGGATTGTGTGACGCCGTTACGTTGATTCCCGCGATGCATCCGTAGTGGCGTACCGCAAAGGAAAGTACCGGCGTCGGGCGGAGTTCGGAGAACAGATACACACGGATGCCGTCTGCGGAGAGCACCTCGGCGGCACGGCGTGCGAAATCGGCAGAATGATTGCGGCTGTCGTAGCATACGGCAACACCGCGCTCGGCACCGCCCGGTGTTTTGAGAATCAGCCGCGCAAGTCCCTCCGTCGCGTGCGCAACGGTATAGAGATTCATTCTTGCGGTGCCGGCCCCCATTACGGAGCGGAGACCGCCCGTACCGAACGTCATGTATCCGGAAAAGCGCATTTTGATCTCATCCGGATCGGTGATTGCGCGCAGTTCAGCTTTTGTTGCTTCGTCAACGGCATCCGCCGTCAGCCATCTCTGGTAGTTCTCTTCGTAAGTCATGAGAGGTGTCCTTCTTTCTTGGTGATTTATGTCTTTGCCTCTTCGTAAATACCGTCAACGGTGTATCCGTCAAGGGTAGTACGCAGAAACAGGAGAAGCGGTGCCATGGATTTTGGCGTAATGCGGAACGTGACGGCGAGGGAGGTGAGTCCCCTTGCAAATGCACTCGGTACAGTGTGTAATTGCTCTGTGCATGCGCCGAGAGTTTCCGCGGCGGAGAGGAACGCACTGAGGGGGAGCGACTCCGGCAGTACGGCACCGATTTTGAAATATCCGTTTTCGGGTACATACGGGATAGCACCGCGCCTGAGAAGTGCAAAGCGGATAACCGAGTCCCCGTCCTCCGCCGCTACGTCGCAGATGCGGAAGATTTTCAACTCGTATTTGGACATCAAGTGTGAAAACGAGGAGAGAATTCCGTCTTCCGTATTGCGCAGAGGGAGGATGCAGTAGTGAGCGCGGCCGTGGTAGACCTCCTCGCACGCGGCATTGAATGACGGTTGGGGAAGAGCGCGCAGCTGTGGGTTTCCGGCGGCGAATTTACGAAATGCCGCATCGGTAAATGGGTTCAGCGGATACGCCGTGTCGCCTCCGTCGTAAGTTTCGCCGAGAGGTGTAAATTCAGGCAAAAGGGCGGTGATTTTCCCCGAGTCCGTCATTCCGCTCAAGAGATGGCGGCAGAAGGATGCGTGCTCCGCCGTGGCGACCGTGTCGCCGAATGCAGCGCGGAACAGCGTGGCGGCATCCGTGACGTCGGTGACATCTGCAGCAAGCGAGGCGATCTGCAATTCAGTCAGTCGTTCAAGTGCGCCGGCAGTCCGCCGGATTTCCGCGACGTTTTCACGGAGAGCGGCGAGGTCTTCTGCTCGCATCGTTACAGAAGCGTGAGCAGATCGTAGCTGCCCTTGAGGAAGTCTTTCAGCTCGTCAGCCGAGAGCTTACGCTGGCTGAGCAGACTCAGTCCGTACACCTGCCGTGCGATTACTTCGGCACGGGCTGCGTCCGTTTCGCGCAATGCGTTGATTTTTTTGATCAGCGCATTGTCCGCATTCAGAATTAGCTTTGCGTCGACAGGGAAGGAGGCACCGTCCATGGCATACATTTTCATCATGTCCTCCATGCGGCGGCTGTCCTCGGATACGGTCAGTACGGCAGGAACGCTCTCGTCCTTCAGGGACTGGAATTCAATTTTCGTGTGCTCGCCTGCGACTGTCTTGAAAATTTCCGCGACCTCGGGCATTTCCGCGGGCGCGTCGCCGGATGTCTTCATCGCGTCGGCAACTTCTGCGTCCACGCGAGCGAAGTGTACGCCGTCCAGCTTTGTTTCAAGGAACGAGATAAACTGTGTGTCCAGCACGCGATCCAGGAGAACGACCTCGATCCCCTCATTTTCAAACAGGGAGATGTACTGCGACTGCGCGGTTTTGTCCGTCGCGTAGTAGATCTTGTTCTCATGTGTATCCTTCGCCGCGGTGAGATATTCCTCAGCCGTCGCAAACGTACCGTCGCATTTTTCAAGCAGCAGCGCAGACTTTACCTTGTCGTAGAATTTTCCATCGCGCATACAGCCGTATTCCACGAACGTCTTGAGATCGCGCCACAGCTTTTCATAGTTTTCGCGGTCTGTCGTAAAGAGGGAAACGATCTTGTCCGCAACCTTCTTCGTGATGTGCGCGGAGATTTTTGAAACGTATCCGCTGTTCTGTAGATAGCTGCGCGATACGTTCAAAGGCATCTCGGGACAGTCAAGCACACCCTTCAGCATGAGCAGATACTCGGGGATCACTTCCTTTATATTATCCGCCACGAATACCTGATTGTAGAACAGCTTTACCTGTCCTTCGAGACTCTCGTATTCGTTCGAGATGCGCGGGAAGTAGAGGATTCCCTTGAAATTCAGCGGGTAATCCGCGCGGATGTGGATATAGAAGAGCGGATCGCGGAAATCCCCGAAGACCTTATGGTAGAAATCCTTGTACTCCTCATCCGTGATTTCGGACGGCTGACGGAGCCACAGAGGCGTCGTGTCATTGATCGGCGTGAGCTTTGCGTCCTCGGCCTTCTTCTTTGCGTCATCATCCGCAGGCTGATCTGCTTCGGACACGTTATCGAAGAAAATATCCACAGGCATGAACGCGCAGTATTTCGCGAGAACCTCACGCAGCTTTGCCTCATTCAGAAATTCGCGTCCCTCATCATTGATGTGCATGATGACAGCCGTGCCGTGTCCGTCGATCAGTGCATCCTCGTCCGTGTAGTCGGTCACGATCTCGTACTCACCGACCTCCGAACAGCTCCATTTAACCGTGCTTCCGCCGAGATACGAGCGCGTGATGACATCAACGGTCGAGCTGACCATAAACGAAGAATAAAATCCGAGACCGAAGTGACCGATGATGCCGCTTTCGGCAGCGGTGTCTGCGTTCTCGTATTTTTCCACGAATTCAAGAGCGCCGGACAGCGCGATCTGGCAGAGGTATTTCTTAAGCTCCTCCTCCGTCATACCGATGCCGTTGTCCGTGACGGTGATCGTTTGTGCGTCCTTGTCCAGAATCACGCGGATCTTGCCGGTAAGGTCGAGCCCCTTGACCTCACCGAGGGAGATCAGACGCTTCAGCTTTGTCACTGCATCCGATGCGTTTGAGACGATCTCGCGCAGAAAAATCTCCTTTTCGGAATAGAGCCATTTTTTAATGATGGGGAAGATATGTTCCACCTCAACGCGAATTCCGTCGCGCTGTACGTTTTCGTTTGTCATTTCAGAATCCTCCTTAATGAGTATGCGGTGATTGTGCGTGATATTTGCGCGGAAACAATGTTTCTTCAAATAAATATTATAAAACAGACAGGCGGAATTGTCAAGAAGCGGCGCGTGCGGGTTTTTGAGGAAATGTGTCGAAATTATTGAAAAAAGCTCTTGACATCGGGGGTGGGGATGTGCTATAATAAATGCACTCTCCACCGAGCAGGTCTGATGAAAAACTTTTTGAAAAAAGTTTGAAAAAGGGCTTGACAAAGGGCGAGAGTGGTGATATAATATACAGGCTGTCCGCGAGGGACGGCAAAGATGCTCCTTGAAAATTGAACAACAATGACGAAAC
>JAFTUH010000019.1 GCA_017466375.1 Clostridia bacterium
CAACGGGCAATAGTTCTGTTATAATAGTTGTCGTCGCAAAGGTGCGGAGTGACACGCTGGTGTAGCTCAGCAGGCAGAGCAGCTGATGTGTAATCAGCAGGTCGGTGGTTCAAGTCCGTCCACCAGCTCCACTTTTCTTTCGCGAAACTGACTAATATGGGGGAATTCCCGAGCGGCCAAAGGGGGCAGACTGTAAATCTGTTGTCAGTGACTTCGGTGGTCCGAATCCACCTTCCCCCACCAAGCAAAAGCATCCTTACAGGATGCTTTTTGTTTTGCTTGGTGGGAGCGGAAAGGTGGATTCGGGAAGCCTGCAGATGCCGCCAAGAGTCCGGCGGCATCTGCGTTCGAGCTTTCCTCAAACGCTGAGGCGTTTGTTTTCCGCTTCGCGGAAAAACCGGAAATCTCGCGGTGCCCATGTCGTAGACGGGCAAAAACAGCCCGGTGGGCTGTTTTTAGGGCGTGGACTTCAACTTTGTTTGCAGTTGCTAACGAGCATGAAGGCGAGTTTCGCAGAAACTCGCGCCTCTGCAATGTGATTCTATTGACAATCCTCCCCTCATATGGTACAATAACCTTGTGAATCGGGGAAGACACCCATCAGAAAAAACAAAAATTCACACTCTATGCGAATCAGAACAAGGGGGCGACACCCATCGAAAAAAACGTGATTGTTGTGGATGAGCAAGGAAATGAATATGAGGCGACCTACCCGAAACGGGCGAAAGGTCTTGTAAAAAACGGCAGGGCGCGCTTCATTGCGGAAAACAAAATATGCCTTGCGTGCCCTCCGGACAGAATTTCGGAGGAAAACAAAATGGAAGAAACCAGATTGACGGTGAGAGATATTCTCGCAGCAATCAGCGTATTAAACAGTGAATCGCATCATATAAACGAAGCCTTGAGACAATTGGAACTTGTGAAATCGCAAGGACCCGGTGATGTCGGGGCACAAGCAACAGCAATGGCAATTGCGGATATTGTCGAATCCCGTGAAAAAACGCTCCGTCAAACATTGTCACTGTACGAAAAGATGTACGACGATCTTCAAAAATCCTCAGCCGAATAATCCCACCACCCCAAACATCCGATGCTCCCATCGGATGTTTTTTCTTCCCCTTGCAATCCTCTCACCTGTGTGCTATAATTTCATTACATATATCCATACAAGGTGACGCCATGATATCGGAACTTTTACTGTATAAAATCCTGCAATTATTCTGTTTTATGATCCTCGGCTTTATCCTCTGCAAGCTGAAGATCGTCAGGCACAGCGACTCTGCCGTGCTGTCTAAAATTTCTCTGTATCTTTTTATGCCCGCCGCCATCCTGAATGCGTTCGACTTCGAGCAGACGGAGGACACAAGAACCGGTTTACTGCTGGCATTTCTGGTTGCCATTGCGATCCACGCCGTGCTGTATTTGCTCGACACAGCCTACCGCAGGTGTATCACCAAAAATCCCGTTGAACGCGCGTCCGTAATGTACTCCAACGCGGGAAACCTTATCATTCCGATCGTATCGTTTGTCCTCGGAGACGAATGGGTGATTTTCTCAACCGCATTTATATCGGTACAGCTGGTTTTTATCTGGAGCCACGGTATCCGCCTTTTTTCCTCAACCGAAAAATTCAGCATAAAAAAGATTCTCTTAAACGTCAATATAATCGCTATTGCGATCGGACTTATCATGATGCTCTCCGGCTTGAGATTGCCCGCGTTTGTCAAGGGCGTTACCTCCCCACTCGGAGATATGCTGGGAACGGTCGGCATGCTGATCGCGGGTATTCTTGCTGCCAGAATCGATTTCAAAAAGGCGCTGGCTGACAAAAGACTCTATCGGACGGCTCTTTTCCGCATGGCAGTGTATCCGGCAATCGCGCTGGGCGTTTTGAAGCTTTTGTCTTTCATCCCGGTTGCAGAGGGCGAAAAAATACTGCTCATCACATTTCTGGCAACCATGACGCCTGCCGCCGCCACCGTCATGCAGTTTGCGCAGCTGCACGATCAGGACGCAGATTATGCAACGGCGATCAACATCTTTACTACGGTTATCTGTATCGTCACAATGCCCTTGTTTGTGACTCTTTATCATTTCGTAATCTGACAAAAGCTCACCGCGCTTTTTCTCCTCCATTCCCAAAACATCCGATGCTCTCATCGGATGTTTTTTCTTCCCCTTGCATTTCCCTCCCCTGTGTGCTATAATTGCATTACATATATTTATTAAATATACGGAGGTATTATCCTATGGAAAATCCTACCGCAAATCAACAACGCCCTCGCTCCCGTCGGGCGGAAATATGGATCGCTATCCTCGGTACGGCTGTCGCTGTCATCCTCCTCACCGTGCTGATCTCGCTCGGCGTGCGGGAGTACAAGCGCACCGTCACCCTCGGCGAAATTCCCGATCCGGAGGTCTTTTTCGGACTCTCCGCCACGGAAAAAACCGCATACAAGGACAGCTATTGCCAGTTCCTGTTTGAAACCGACGAGGTCACGCCCGAAATGCTCGACGCCTACGCCGCGCTGCTCTCCTCGGGCAAATATCCGTTCAGGCAGATCGACTCCGATGAGGACGCCGGCACGAGAAAGCTTGTGCGCAGCTACGCGTATGTTTTCGACGGCGACGGCGATCCGTTCTATAACCGCCAATGGGAAATCTTCCTCAAATATACGTGGTTTGAAAACGAAGAAGAATACATATCCGTCACCGTAACAAGTTTGTCGAACTTCAAGCTTGTTTCCGCAGAAACGTACACGGACGGAGAATCTCCTACGCCCGAGACGGAAGCTGAGGCACCGGATACACAGCCAACCACCACGCAGCCGCCGACTACAGAACCTCCCATCACGCAGCCTCCCGAAACTACCGCACCGGCGGTCGATCCCTCCGTACTGCCCGACCTCCTGCCGCTGGATTCCACGCATACGCTGTATCAAGGCACAACCTCCTCCCGAAACGTCGTTGCCTTTTTGACCAAAAGAGGAGACGTGCGCTCCGTCGCTGACGACTATCTCAAGCTTTTGCTCGATATGGGCTACCGTGTCACCGATACAGAGGAAAAATCGAATCGGTACATGGAGCTCTGCCGCTGGTACCTAACACATGACGAGGTCGGCGGCTCCACCGTCGAAGGCAGTGCGCAGGTCTGTCTCAAAGCTATGCTCAATATCAGCTACTTCGGGTATGAATACACCGAGATATCCATCACCTACGGCAGCGGCGTCACCTATGCCGGCGACACACAAAACGGCTCCGGCGCATCGGGCTCCTCCGGCGGCGGTAATAACGACACAAGAACGCCCTGCAGCATCTGCAACAGAACCGGTGACTGTCAGACCTGCGGCGGCGACGGCTATCTCTGGAGCTCCGCCAACGATAAGGAAAACCGCAACTGCTACAGCTGCCGCAATCACAACGGCAAGTGTACGAACTGCAACGGCACAGGCTATCGTGACTGATGCAGACGCTCCCCCTCTTGACTGCACGGTCAAACTCGTGTATAATAAAAACAGTCCAAAAACAAGGAGACTATCGTATGAAAAAACGGATATCACTCATTTTATTCGCCTCCCTGCTCTTCTGCCTGCTCCTCACAGGCTGCGGGAACGCCGACACACCGAAAACGGACTCGTTCATCGGCACGTGGCACGGAACGTACACATTCAACGAAAAAGAGTTCACAGTAGATCTTCATCTGAACGAGGACAATTCCTACACCAAAGATTACACCATCGACGGCGTGTTCGCCGAAACCGAAACCGGCGTCTATACAATGGAAAACGGCGACATCCTGCTCCATGCCGTGAATGAGCAGGCGTATGCCCGTTACAAATTCATTGACAACGCGCTGGTCAACAATAATCACCCGCTGTATAAAGTCGACTGATAAACCGAAAGCCGTCTGCCAAAAGGCAGGCGGCTTTTTCATGCAAAATGTGAATATATTGACCTGTTCTCAAAAATGTGATATTTTTACAAAATGATATATTCGAACATTTCCGCCATTACGACATTTTCAAAATACACGATATTTTTCACAATAAATCGTGAAAATCGTGAAAAATGTATTGAAATTTTGATAAAAATGTTATATAATATTAAAAAGAAACACCACAGGAGAAATATTATGACAAATTTGACCCCGTTTTTGGTATTACTTGCAGCTTTGTGCGCGCTGGCGTTTGCGACGTACAAATATTTCGCCGTAAAGCGGCTCCCCGAGGGCACGCCCGAGATGGCGCACATCTCAGAAAAAATCCGCCGCGGTGCGATGGCGTATCTTAAGCGTCAGTACAAAACGGTTGTGATTTTCTTCGCCGTGATCGTTGTGATTCTCACCGTGCTCGCCGTCTGCGGGCTGATCACCCCGTTCGTTCCCGTTGCGTTTCTGACGGGCGGACTGTTTTCGGGTCTCTCCGGCTTCATCGGCATGAAGATCTCCACCTACGCGAATGCGCGCACGGCACAGGGCGCACGCGAGGGGCTGAACAAGGGACTCAAAATCGCGTTTTCCTCCGGCATGGTAACCGGTCTCACCGTCGTCGGTCTCGGTCTGTTTGACGTGAGTTTCTGGTTCATTCTTCTGAAATTCGTTTTCAAACTCCCGATTGAGGAATTGACCACCACGATGCTGACCTTCGGCATGGGTGCAAGCTCGATGGCACTCTTTGCCCGCGTCGGCGGCGGTATCTTTACGAAAGCCGCGGACGTCGGTGCCGATCTCGTCGGTAAAGTCGAAGCAGGCATCCCCGAGGATGACCCGCGCAATCCTGCCTGCATTGCCGATAACGTCGGCGATAACGTCGGTGACGTCGCCGGCATGGGTGCGGATCTGTATGAATCGTACGTCGGATCGATCATCTCCAGCGGTGCACTCGCCGTCGTTGCCGGACACGGTATCCGCGGCGTTCTGCTCCCGATGACGATTGCCGCAGTCGGCATTCTCGCCTCCATTATCTCCTCGTTCTTCGTCTCGACGAAAGAGGGCGCAACCCAGAAGCAGCTCCTCGGCTCACTCCGCAAGGGTACATATTCCGCGGCGCTGATTGCCGCTGTGGCTTCTGTCGCGCTGATTGCCGTCATCATGCCCGGTCATCTCGGTCTGATCGGTGCTGTTCTTTCGGGACTGCTCGCCGGTGTGCTGATCGGTTTCTTTACCGAATACTACACGTCGGACTCCTACAAACCGACACAGAAGCTCTCCGCATCGAGCGAAACGGGCACTGCCACGATCATCATTGACGGTATCGCGCTCGGCATGCATTCCACCGCCATCCCCGTTCTGATCGTCGGCGTTTCCATCGTCGCAAGCTATCTGTGCGCGGGGGGATCTGCCTCCTTTGCAAGCGGACTGTACGGCGTCGGTCTCTCCGCTGTCGGTATGCTGTCCACGCTCGGCATCACGCTCGCAACGGATGCATACGGTCCGATCGCTGACAACGCGGGCGGCATCGCACAGATGACGGCTCTGCCCGAGGAGGTGCGCGA
>JAFTUH010000020.1 GCA_017466375.1 Clostridia bacterium
AAGGCTTGACAAGCCACGTTTTCTGTGGTAAAATGTATTCTGCCGCATAATGCGGGCTTTAATGCGGATACGCAGCCCGTCTTTAGCGAGTCATAAATGAAAGAGAGGTGCTTTCCATGTTCGCAGTTATTGAAACCGGCGGAAAGCAGTACAAGGTTAACGAAGGAGACATCATCTTCGTTGAGAAGCTTGCTTGTGACGCAGGTGAAAAGGTTGAGTTCGATCGCGTTCTTGCACTGGCTACCGCAGACGGCTTCAAGGTCGGCAATCCTGTTGTTGCAGGTGCTAAGGTTACGGCTAACGTCGTAAAGAACGGCAAGGCTAAGAAGGTCGTTGTTATGACCTACAAGGCTAAGAAGAACGAGAAGAAGAAGAACGGTCACAGACAGCCGTACACCAAGCTCCAGATCGAGAAGATCGAGGGCTGAGTTCTTTGATAGAACCGTAGTTATACGGACGCGTAAAGGCAGAACTGCATGACGAAGATTACTTTTTATCGACGGGACGGCGTATTTTACGGCTTCCGTGAGCAGGGACATACCGGATACGGCGAAAGCGGGGAGGATGTCCTCTGCGCATCGATTTCCGCTATGACGATGCTCCTTGTCAATACGGTTGAGGTAGCGTATGCTTCCGATATCTCGTATACGATCAGTGAAGATGACACCGAAATTGAGGTAAAGGCACTGGATGCTTTGCCGGAGATCGGTGCGGATGAAAAGAAACAGTATGCTGTTGCAGGGCTGTTTTCGGGATATTACTACCAGCTCATGGATCTCATGGAGGAGTATTACGAATATCTCGATGTAGAAATCAAAGACGATTGAACAAACGAAATATAACGGAGGATATCAAGATGATTCGCATTAGTTTACAGTTTTTTGCACACAAGAAAGGTGTCGGTTCCACGAAGAACGGCCGTGACAGCGAGTCTAAGCGCCTTGGCGTAAAGACCGCAGACGGTCAGAGCGTTCTCGCAGGCAACATCATTATCCGCCAGAGAGGCACGCACATCCATCCCGGCAACAATGTTGGCCGCGGTTCTGACGACACGCTCTTTGCTCTGATTAACGGTAAGGTTAAGTTTGAGCATATCGCAAACGGCAGACGCCAGGTTAGCGTATACGCTGAATAATTTTCTGCTGAATGAACGGCATGAGTTACGGCTCATGCCGTTTTTTCTTTGCATAAAAATCTTGTCCGTGCATACATATGTTGTGTAGATAAAAAGCGGAGGATGAAATGACAAAGACAGTATATGACTCTCCATTTGCTGCTGCGTGTGCGGCTCTCCCGGCGCATATCAGAGATGCTGTTTGCACCCTCAGCGGTCTCTACAGCGGTAAATGCAGTGAGATCCGTCTTACGAGAGGCGGTTACGCGTACATAACAGTGCAAGGGAAGAATATCCTGACAACGTCCCTGTGTACTGATGCCGATATTTCTGAGACGCTTCGTTCGCTATGCGGAAACTCTCTGTATGCACATGCTGAAACGATCCGGGAAGGATTTATTTTTACAGATAGCGGATTGCGTGTCGGTGTCTGCGGACGTGCTGTCGTTCGCGGTGGATTGGTTGAGCGTGTGGCGGATATTTCATCGCTCTCCATTCGGATTCCGCAAAGACACGTCAGTGCCGCTGATGCTTTGTATCCGTACGTTTTGAGTGAAAAAGGCATCCGGGGTATGCTGATACGGTCGGCGCCCGGTGTAGGGAAGACTACCGCACTTCGTGAGCTTGCCGCCCGTCTCTCAAGCGGAAAGCACCCGCTTCGAACGGCACTGATCGATACGCGCTACGAGCTTGCCGCCGGTTTGAAGGGAGGAATGATTGACGTTTTCAGTGGATATCCGCGCGCTGTCGGCATGGAGATTGCGGTGCGCACCATGTCGCCGCAGGTCGTGATCTGTGACGAAATCGCGGGGGAGGCAGACGCAAGGGCTGTCCTTGACTGTGTGACTTCCGGCGTTGCTGTAGTCGCCTCCGCGCACGGTGAGAGTTTGAATGAGATTCTGAAGCGCCAATACCTGCGGCAGCTTGTGGACGCTGGTGTTTTCCCAGTGATGGTTGGACTGTATCGCAGTGATGGTCACGTTTTGCATCGGATAACAAACGCCGCCGGGGAGACACTTCCGTGTCAGGAGTAGTAGGCGCGATACTTCTGCTCTTGTCTGCCCTCATGATCGGAACCTCCATGCAGCGTGCGGAATTTGCCCGGATAGATCTTTTGCGGGGAACTGTTCTGCTTCTGTCTCATGCACGCCGACAGATTGCACTTTTCGGGACGCCTGTTGATCGCATTTTTTTCGATTTTGCAGACGGATTTGATCCGTCAATCCTGCAAATGCTATCAGAATTGCCCGTAGAGCAGTCACTTCCGATTCTTGCCGACAGATTGAAGCCGTATGGCAGTTTTCTATTGAAATTTGCCGATGAGATTGGCAGTGGGTACAGAGAGGATGCACTGCATCTCTGCGATTATTGCATCGACACGGCCAAAGCTGAACTTGTGACTGCTGAGGAAGCGTATTCACGGAGGAAAAAGCTGTATATAACCTTGCCGCTTCTGTTTGCCGTTTCACTTATCGTGCTGTTTATATAATTTATCAAAAAGGATGCATCATGGAAGCTGAAATCATACTGAAGATCGCCGGTATCGGGATGCTCGTTGCCGCCGCGTCGCAAATTCTCAGCCGTGCCGGACGTGATGATCAGGCAATGCTCGTCTCTTTGGCAGGCATCGTTCTCGTACTGCTGATCGTGCTTGAAAAAATCAGCGGTATGTTTACAGCACTGCGCTCGATGTTCGGATTATGACGCTGATCGGCTGTGCATCCGTGGCGGCTGCGGTTGTTTTGATTGCGCTGTATTTGAAGCCTCAGCAAAAGGAAATCGCTTCGCTTCTTGCGATTGCGGGGGCTCTGCTTTTGTTTGCTGTCTCGCTGACACATGCATCGGGCGCGATCGTCTTTATCCGTAAAACAGTCAGCGGGAGTGCCTATACTGCGGAGGTTGAAACGATGTTCAAAGCACTTGGAATTGCAGCGGTTGCACAAATTACGGCGGACGTTTGCCGGACGTCAGGGGAGGCGGTTATTGCTTCCCAAGTTGAGCTTATCGGCAAAATGGAAATTGTCATCCTTGCGCTTCCGCTTGCCGCACGTCTTCTTGCTCTTGCGCAAACGCTTCTATCATGAGGATTGTATCGATTATCGCGGTGATTGTATTGTGCCTCTTCTGTCCGGCTACCGTACATGCCTCTGATACCGTTTCTTCTGAGATTGATATTTCCGGTGAGCTCTCAGCACTCCTCGAAGGCTTGCCTGAGGAGGTGAAGGATGAATTTGCCGGGACACTGACAGACGCCGATGGAGTTACGGATATACGCGACAAATTCCGCTTCAGTTCCGTTTTTGATCAGCTTTTTACTGCGCTTTCAAATGCGTGGCCGTCCGCCGTATCTTTACTGATCCGTCTATTCGGCTTGATTCTGATTGCAGGCGTTTTCGCACAGCTGCAGGAGGCGTATGCGTCGCCCTCGCTTGTATCTGCTTTCTCCTTTTGCAGTGCACTCGTTTTTGCCCTTGCTCTCACAGACAGCGTAACCGCAGTTCTTAACAACGCACAAGAATTTCTTCAGACGCTGACGGCAATAGCAAGTGCATTGGCGCCGGTTGCCGCTGCACTTCTTGCGGCGTCCGGACAAGTAACGTTTGCGGCGGTGACCAATGCGTCATGGATGTTCCTGTTTTCGCTGTTTGAGAGTATCGGAAGCGTGTTTCTGCTTCCGATTGTACGTGTGTGCTATTGCCTGGGGATCGTCGGTGCGGTCGCGAAGGAGACCCGCGTGGAAAGCGTTACAAAATGCGTGCGAAAAATCTTCTCAGTCATTATGACATTCCTTATGCTCACTGTCTCCTTTGTGATAGGGATACAGAGTGTTCTGGCGCGGAGTGCAGATTCGTTCTCCCTCAAAACAGTCAAGTTCGCACTCGGAAACATGATTCCGCTGATTGGCGGCGCGCTATCAGACGCCATTTCCACTGTCAGTACAAGTCTCGGTGTAATTCGTTCCGCGGCGGGCGGTATTTGCGTGTTTGCGCTTCTCGTTTTTCTGCTGCCGATTATCGTTCAAATACTGCTGCACCGTCTTGCGCTCACCGTGTGTGCCGCGGCGGCGGATATGATCGGCTGTGCGACGGAATCGAAGCTGATTTCCGAGGTGAATGCTGCACTCGGCTATATACTTGCGATCGTTGCCTTTTCCGCGGCATTGTTTTTGTTCGTATTGTCACTGTTCGTTCTTGTCGGGGCCAATGTATGACGCAGTTTGTGATGCTTGTGATAGTCTCGTCTGTCCTGGGGATGCTTGTGCCGGGCGGAGTCGACAGCGGAATGAAAAAAGCGGTTCGTTTTCTTATCGGAATTGTTCTTCTGATAGCCATTGCCGAACCGATCGTCACAGCTGTTCCGTCTTTGTCATCGCTTCCGCATAGACTGTACGATCTCCTTTTTCCGGATACGTCGGAGATGGAGGAAATCGAGGATACGTCGGAGAAGTGGGTGATTGAGTACAGCATTACGAATATCGAAAATGGCGTTTGTTCGCTGATCGAGAAGCGATTCGGATTCCCGAAAGGATCGGTGCGGACGGAAGCGAAAACAGGTAAGGATGCAGACGGAAATCTGACGTTGGAAGGACTTACCGTATACGTTGGCGAGAGTTATGCGGTATTTGCTGAGGAGATCAAACGGTATATTACCGACATACTTGTCTGCCCATGTGAAGTAGTAACATAATTGCGGAGGTGTCGATGGATACGGAGAAGTCGTTTTGGATGAGCATTCTGAAAAACAAAAAAATACTGATTCTCATTCTGATCGGTGTGATCGGATTCGTGCTGCTTATTGCAGGTGAGCGCTCGACGGATATGGACGAGTCGGACGGGGAACAGTCATACTATTCTGTGCGCTTCTATACGGAGGAGATGGAGGCACGCATTGCCGATCTTTGCCGTCAGATACACGGTGTAAGCGAGGTGCACGTTCTTTTGACGATGGAGGGATCCAGTGAATACGTGTACGCGGAGAATACGTCGGGAAGCGCGAGAGACTATGTGATTTTGCAGAAGGGCGACGGAAGCGCACCGGTGCAGGTGCATGAAATCTATCCGAAAATCCGCGGTGTCGCGGTAGTCTGTACGCGAGGAGGTGACAGCGAAATGCAGAGGACGATTACGGAGTTACTATCTGCGGCGCTCGGGATTTCGGCTTCGCGAATACGTGTAGCAGGAACATAATGGACTGCAGACATATCGGAATGTAAAGGCGCATATACATGAAACAAATCAGAATCACAGGAGGGTATTATGAAAGAATTCAATCTAAAAGAGAAGCTTTGCGTGCTTCGTGATAAGACGGTATCGATTGCGGGACGTATCGGGAGAAAAGGAACGGTCGTTATCTGTGCCGTTCTGCTGATCGGTGTCGCCGTGCTGCTCAACGTATTGCTTTTCAACGGCGGAAATGATGCCGATAAGAATCTTGCGGTCGATATGGGGGCGCTTTCACCTACGGGTGACGGTGATGCAGAAAGCAGTGCAAGCGTTTACAATTATTTTGAAGCGATGCAGCTGAGCCGTCAGCAAGCGCGCGATGAGGCAATGGAGGTGCTTCTCTCCGTGGCTGAAAGCTCGACTGCTGTTGCAGAGATGAAAGAGGATGCACTGAACGACATCAGCCAGATTGCCAAGGATATCGAGAGTGAATCCAACATCGAGACGCTCATTCTTGCAAAGGGATTTGAGAAGTGCGTCGCCGTTGTCAACGGGGATACTGCCAGCGTAATCATCAAAAGCGAGGGTCTTTTGCCAAGCGAAATCGCTCAAATCAGCGAGATCGTTTACGAGCAGGCGGGGATTCTGCCGGCGAATCTAAAGATCATTGAAAAAGACGTGTGAGCATATAAGCGCAAGGCTGCTGTGCAAACGGCAGCCTTTTTGCGAATCCGTGCGTATCTATTGACTTTTTGCTTAAAATATAGTAAAATAGATGCAGTATGTAAATTCGGAAGGAGTTTTTCAAATGGAAGATAAAACGATACTGGATTCCACCGTTGATGGCAAGTACCTGATGTACAAGGGCAGACCCCTTGTGCGCGGTGAGAACATCATTTGCTACGGCTTTATGGAGGATCCGTATATCCTGCAGATGACAATCATGACGACCAAGGAAGTTGGCGGCAAAGAGGTGCCGGACAAGATTCTGATCCAGATTGTCAAGACGGATGCTACGCTCTCTGCCCGTGAACGTATTGTGAAGCAGGATATGAAATCCGGTTTGTACGAGGCGTTTGACCTCGGTATCATTTGGCTCGAACGGTATCTCGGATAAACAAAGGAGCAAGTCTATGCGAACAATTGCACGCAGTTTCTTTTTTGCTTTGCTGGTAATGTGCGTATGTGTTTTTGCAGTTTCCTGCTCGAACACAGTCGGCAAATTACCGGAAGACACTACGACATCCAATGAAGATGGTACTACGTCGGACGGTCCTCTCGACACAACGCCTCCCCTGACTCCGGAGACTGATACATCCGCGCCCGAGTCCGATTCGGATACGACGGCGGGCGATGACACGACGGATTCTGATACTACCACGGAAGGATCAGATGTCGTGGATGTTCCTGCGTACCTCAACCCCCTTACCGGTCTTCCTGTGAGTAAGGATTTGTCTGCATTCCGTCCTGCGGCTATCATGGTGAATAATATCGCCGTCTCCTGTCCGCAGCCCGGTATCGCATCTGCCGATATCATTTACGAATGTCTCGTTGAGGGCGGATTCACGCGTCTTATGGCTGTGTCCATGGATTATACGAATCTTCCGTCGATCGGCAGTATCCGTTCTGCCCGCCACTATTATCTTGCCATGGCAGCGGATTACGATGCGCTGTTTATTCATATCGGCGGCAGTACGTACGCGTTTGATACGATCGACGAAAAAGGCGTCAATAACGTCAACGGTATCGAGTGGTATGCATCGAATTACGTCTATTGGCAGGATCCCGTGCGCCTGAAAAATATGGGCTACGAGCACAGTTGGCTGACGAACGGCGAATCCATTGCGGAAGGTATCAAGTATAAGAGATACCGCACGGCTGCAAGAGCGAATTTTGATTACCCCGTCGATTTCGTTGAGTACGGAACGACCGTCTCGTACGAGAACAAAGCCGAGCATGTACATATTCCGTATTCTCGTTTGCAGACAACGGACTTTGTATACGATGCCAAGAGCGGATCCTATCTCCGCTATCAGTTCGACGGAAAGAAGCATATTGACGGCACGACGGGCGAGCAGTTGGCGTTCGATAACGTCATTGTCTATTACTGCGAGACCGGTCTGATCACGAACGATGCACTCAACCGCATCGATGTTCAGACGGAGGGAACCGGCACCGGCTTCTATGCGACGAAGGGGACGTATATCCCGATCACATGGGAAAAGGACAGCTTTGAATCCCCGATCCGTTTTTACACGGCAGACGGCGAGCCGCTTTATCTGAACGCAGGAAAAACCTTTATCTCGGTCTGTCCGACGAGCATCAAAAACGATGTAAGTCTGAATTACGAATGGTAAAGTGAAAACACGTCATTCAATGAATGACGTGTTTTTCTTATAGATGTTCGCGGATAAATCGGGAAACTTCCTTGCCGCACTGCTCAATTCCTGCGGGCGAGAGATGTACCGTGTCTTCACAGATAAATTCTTCGGCGTGCGGCTTGACGAATGCGTTCAGATCGTGGATATGCACGCCCCGTGACGACAGTATCGGCACGATCCGTCTGTTTATCGAGTCAATGTCTGCGTTACGCTTCGCCGAGGCGGTGTGATCATCCAGCGGAAGTACGGGTGTTGTTGTTGCGAAACAGATCGTTGCGCCTGTTTTCGTCAGTTGATGATGAATTGCCAGCATATCCCTGACGTATTCGGCTTCGGTGGTGAAGCATCCTGTGTCGGGAAAGAATCGGTTGATGTCCCAGATACCGTTGTTCCAGTAGATCAGATTGGGTGCAGGGAAGCGCTTGAGCCAGTCGGTGAGGCAGCAGAGCGTGTATTTCGCAAAGCGGCAGTTCTCACCGGGATAATGCACGGTCGCGATATCTGCAAGGGCTTTCGTCACCGTGCTCTGATAATTGATGCGGATCGAGTCACCGAGTAAAAGTACGTTTTTCATACGCCGTCCGTGATAATGATCGCGCACTCCGTGACCGTACGCTGGATTTCGCAGGCAGACGTCTGTGCACCGCTTTCGTTAAGGCATCTTCCGCCGCAGATGAGTCGTGCCCAGCAGTCGGCACAGGCAGCAGAGGTGCCGCAGTACGGATGTACCGGGGAGAGCGCTTCCGTGAACGGAAAGAATTCCTTTCTGGTTCCGGCTTCAGCGTCCGCTTCGATCGCCTTTGCGAGCCGTGCGAGCTCCTTATGCGAGCTTTCCGTGTCGGGGATGTCTGCGTGTACGGCAGTGATTCCACGGTTCCACGCTTGCTGAACGGTGTCAGTAAGGGTATCAGCGCCGTCGGAAATCCACAATACGTCACCGGAAGTGTTTAACGAGTGGATATCATCATCCGTGAGTGCCGTGAGTTCCAGATCGAGAATCAAGCGAAGTGTCACCTTGCCGTCGAATGCCTCGTGCAGAGAGGACGCAAGACAAGTTGTGGCATTCTTGATATAGGCATGAATATTCTTAGCACCATCGTTTACTGCGGCAGTGATTTTCTGTACAGCGGCAGGTGCAGATGCCGTGATAACAGCCGTATCCGGTGTAATTGCGGCAGTATTTGCCTCCTCAGCGAAGAGAAGACCGTTTTTGTAAAGCGTGTACAGCTCTCCGTATGCGGCGGAAAGATCGTTGCTGTCATACTTTGCGAAAGCATAGCGAAGGGCAGAGGGACAGTCCTCTGTCAGCGGCGGGGTGAGCGCGTCGATCATCTTCAGCGCAAGCGCAGAGAGCGGATACGCGCGGCGTTCGTTTGTATCGTAGGCGATACGGTGTCCGTTTAATTTGAAAATATGGAGCATTTTAATATTCCTGTTTAACCGCCGTTCAGCGGCGGCGTTTTTTGTGATGGGATGAAGGGCGTTTTACCCGTCTTTTGCCTATGTAAGCCCCGAGAAGCGATGCAACCGGGATAGCTGTGTGTGCAAACAGTGACCCGACAGTGCCGAATCCGCATCCGCCTGCGTCCCCCGCAATCAGTGAAAGAAGCAGGATCAGGACAAGCCACACAGCACCGACGATGACACCGGCAAGAAGCGGTGCGTCTGATTTTCGTGCCGCTGTAAACCCGCTTGCCGCAATACTGAGATATAAGGTGGCAAGAGAAGCCGGAAGTGCAAAACTGACCGGATCCGCTTGCGCGTACGAGACGGAAACGGCGATAAGCAGCAGTACAGCGGACGTGAGAAATCCTGTCAGAAGTGACTGTCCGCAGGCACGGGGCAGGGATACCGACTTTGCAGAATTTTTGTTTCTGCGTCTGATGGACTCGTTCATATAAAATCCTCCGAAATGTCTTAAAACTGAGGCGGAAGGTTGTCTGCCCCAGTAGAGCATATTCGGAGGATTTCATTTCTATGCGTGATTACTCCGCATCCTCGGCGTGAACGTCGACGCATCTGACAGCGGATTTCAAAAGACGGATCTTCGTCTTGTCTCCGCTCGTCTCGATCAGGATCGTCTCGTCCTTGATCTGGATGATTTTGCCGATGATACCGCCGATCGTGGTGATCTCATCGCCGACCGTCAGCTCGTTGCGCATCTTCGTCGTTTCCTGCTCCTGCTTTTTCTGCGGGCGATACATCAGAAAATAGAAGATTGCAATCATGGCGACCAGCATGATAATGGTCATCCAGCCGCTGCCGCCTGCTGGCTGTTGTGTTGTGCCGGCAGCTTCAAGTAAAATCGTAGGCATAAAGCACCTCCATGGTATGATTTGCAATTTTACAATTATAATTATACCGAATTTTCCGCAAATAAGCAATAGGTTTTGAAAAAAGTTACAGGAAAAACAAAAAAACTCTTGACAGATTTGATTGGTATATGGTATACTACGGGTGTACTAACACAAATAGTACAGTTAACACAGAGCGAGGTGATGATTGTGGGCTTGATTACCGTTGATTACCGTGACCGAAAACTGATCTACGAACAGCTTGTCGACAACGTGAAGGATCTGATCCTGCACGGCGACTTGAAGCGTGACGAATTTCTGCCGTCCGTTCGTGCACTGGCGCGGGAGCTTGGTATCAATCCGAATACGATCCAGAAAGCGTATGCAGAATTGGAACGGCAGGGCGTAATTGCTACGCTCAGCGGCCGTGGAAGTGTTATCGTTTTCGATAAGGATTCCATGGCGCGGAGTGCGGAGGATGACTTGCGGGGCGAAATAGCGCCGCTCGTTATGCGGGCTCACACGCTCGGGATGACGAAAGAAGCATTTTTATCTCTCGCGGAGGCTTGCTGGGATGCGGCCGCTGCCGGGAAGGATACTGACGGAGGTGACGAGAATGATCAAAATTGAATCAGTAACGAAGGTCTTCACGGATGTTAAGAGCCTTGACCGCGTATCTTTTAGCATACCGAGCGGAACGATTTTCGGGCTCATCGGCTCGAACGGATCGGGTAAATCGACTCTCATGCGCATTATGTGCGGTGTGTTCGGCGCGGAGGAAGGAAGCGTCCTCTATGATAATGAGAACATATGGGAGAATACGAAGCTAAAGGAAAAGATTGTGTACTTATCCGACGAGCAGTATTTCATTCCTCACTGTACTCTTGCGGATATGCGCGCACTGTACCGCAGTCTGTACGATACGTTTTCTGAGGAAATCTATGAGAGCTTGCTCGGTACGTTCGGACTTGATCCTACCAGAAAGATAAACACCTTTTCGAAAGGTATGCAGAAGCAAAGCGCTGTTCTGCTTGCGCTGTCCGTTTGTCCGCAGTATTTGTTCTGTGATGAGACGTTTGACGGACTCGATCCCGTTATGCGTCAGATGGTCAAAAAACTGCTCGCTGAGGCCGTTGCAGATCGGAACATGACCGTCATTATTGCGTCCCACAATCTGCGGGAGATCGAGGATATCTGCGACCGTGTCGCGCTTCTGCACCACGGCGAGCTCCTTTTCAACCGTGAACTGGATGATATGAAGCTGACACTGCAGAAAATCCAGGCTGTATTCCAAAACCGTGAGGATGCGGATGCGCTCAGCGTCCTCGACCCTTTGTCTGTCGAATGGCGCGGCAGTATGGCGACGATCATTGCCCGCGGGACAAAGGATGAGCTCGATTATGAAATGAAGCGGATGAAGACGCAGTTTTACGAATTCATTCCGCTGACGCTTGAGGAGATATTTATTTCGGAAATGGGGGAGAGAGGATATGACTGCTCAAAAGTTCTCGGATAAGCGCGGACTGCGCTATTTTGCCTTCTTGCTCAGGCAGAACTGGCCTGCGCTTGTAACCAACTCAATTGTTCTCCTTCTGATCAACGTCGTGATTTACTCCATGGCGCTTTCCGATTTGCTCGCCGGTCACACCTATATCTACCTGAACACATATGATCGAATCGGAAGTCTGATTCTCGAATACCGTGTAGCCAACGTGATATTCGCCGCATTACTCGCTGTTTTGTGGGGATGCACCACGATGCCGTACCTCAACAGCAAGGTCGGTGTGAATTTCCATCACAGTCTCCCTCTGAAGCGTGAGCATCACTATCTGTACGAGGTCGGTGCCAAAGTTCTTCTGTTCGTGCTTCCGATGGGCGTGAGTACTCTCCTCGGCTATTTGACGACGGTTGTGGTTGCCGGCGATCTGGCAAAGAATACCGGCGTATTGTTCCTGTCGGTTTTCATCAACGCCGTGACAAATTTCGTGCTGTATTATGCCATTCTGATTTTTGCCGCATCGTTTACAGGTACAGGCTTCGGCAGACTGCTCACTGCAGGTATGATCGTGTTCATGCCGTCGATTCTCCTGTCTTCTCTGTACACGATCTGTGATTACAGCGCAAGATATTCGTCGTTCACGTGGATTACCGATATCGGCGAACGCATTATGCTGCCTATACGCTCGATTCTCGTCGCGCAAGGGGATAAATATACGAATGTTCTCTGGGAGCTGATCGGTGCATGGCTGATTGCCGCCGTCTTTCTGTTCTGCGGATTGCTCATTTACCGCAAGCGCAAGAGTGAGCTGAGCGGCACGCCCGTTCTGTCAAAGATTGCGCGCGGACTGATGAAATATACGACCATTTTCGTCGCTGCTACACTTTTCGCGATGATGATGGAAGATTTTGCGGACGGTGTTGTTGGCATCTTTATCGGCGGTGCGATCGGTGCGCTCCTTGCGGCTATGCTCATGAATACGATTCTGACAAAATCCGCCAAGAATATGTTTGCCGGTGTACGCGGCTTGGTGATTTCCTTTGCCGCATTCTGCCTGATCTTCACCGTTGTCGGATTTGACCTGATCGGCTTTGATACGTATATTCCGGCACCGGCATCCGTGCGGATGGTTACGGTACAGCTCGGCGGCGTTGAGGTGGAGCTGACGGATCGCGATGACGTGAAGCGTGTCACTGAGATCGTGCATACGTATTTTCAAAACGGTCTGGAGGAAAACAACGAATACGACGCGATCCGTACGGTTGCAAAAGACAAGTACTACGACAATGACAACATGACAACAGAGGATGCTCTACGGCTTGATCTTCTGAATATTGCGGATTCAATGTTCAGTGAGACCTTTTACGTTCGCGTTACGCTCAAGACGGCGACCGGTCTTCGTTTTGAAAAGCGATACCATGCGCCCGCGAACGGCACCCATGAGGAAATTCTGACGATCATGGCGAACTCCGAAGATTTTCCGGATGCGTATTTCGGAGAAAGTGCCGTATATGTCGGAGGCGGTTGGATGGAGACACCGCTTGACGATTTGAATTACGATTCCTACAAGCTTACAGAGACATACGCACGGCAGCTTTGGCACGATATGCGTGTTTCGTTCAACGGAATGCAGTATTTCAACCGACCTGCATTGGCGTGCGTGATGCTGGATGGTACGCCTGTGTACCGCTATCCGTATTATGACGGAAACGAGGATGCGATCCGTCAGTATATGAAACAGCTGACGTCTGTGTACGTTGTCAACGTGAAAACGGGCGAAATGAAGGAGTACACGGATTCAGTCACGATGGAATCGATGCTCCGTGCAGGAATCCTCGACTCGACGACAGCAAGCAACTTCGCTCCCAAGGATGACACGTACGTTTTCTTCGGCATTGTTGGTGAGAAATCCAATTTCAATTATATCTGTGCGTATTTCCTTGACGGACAGATTCCCGCCGTTCCGCTTCCGTAAAATGAAACAGCCCCGTATCAAAAGATACGGGGCGATTTTTGTTTTTGTTACTGCTCACCGTGACAGGGGGAGGTATAGTATTTCATAACATCGAGTTGTGCGGTGCCGTCATCAGAAGCGGTAAAGCCGAGTTTCTGAAGAAGGGTAGGATCGGCGCCCCCCTGCGGTACAACGGCTCTCGTGAAGCCACAGCGGAAGAGAAATGCAGTGCAGGCACGCGTCATGATCATCATGGCTTCCTCGTCCTCAATGCCCGGGCACGGCTTGAGCGTGTCAATCACGCCGTCCTTGCCGGACAGGGTGAACTGGCACACGCCGATAGGGAAGCGGATCGTCTCGCCATCATCCTCACAGTCATGGGCAGCATAGGCAAGCGCTGATTCTTTATATGTACCTCCGCAGAGCGTTACAAGCTCTTTTTGGAAGTTTTTGTCGTCGATCGGTTTGATTACAAGCATGGGTGACTCCTTATATGGATTTGAGATATGCGACTTCCTCGTCTGTGAGGTGCCGCCATTTGCCCGCCGGAAGGTTTCCGAGGGTGATTTTTCCCTCTGCTATGCGGCGAAGTCGAAGAATCTTCAACCCGACTGTGTCGCACATACGGCGAATTTGCCGGTTCCTTCCTTCGTGCAGAATAATTTCGATTTGTGACACAGGCGTACCGTCCGGCATTGTCTCTGTGGCAGTAAGCAGGCGAACCTCAACCGGGCGAAGCCTGTAGCCGTCCAACTCCATCGGTTCGGCAAGGCGTGCCGCGTCTGATGCACTCAGATGCCCCTTGACCGTAACGATGTACGTTTTGGAAGTATCGTGAGACGGATGCATCAGCTTGTTGGCAAGATCACCGTCATTCGTGCAAAGGAGAAGCCCGTCGGAGTACATATCGAGACGCCCGATCGGATACACGCGCGTACCAACGTCGGCGAGCAGATCGGCAGCGCTCAGCCGCCCTTTTTCGTCCGACATCGTTGTAACATAACCGATCGGCTTGTTGAGCATGATATATGTACGGCTCGATGAGCCGTTATTAGATCGGATTTCTTTACCGTTCCAGCATACCGTGTCCGTTTCGGGATCAATTTTCATACCGATCTCCGCGCGGATACCGTTTACAGTGACGTTGCCCGCGAGAATTTCCGTCTCACAGGCGCGGCGCGAGAGAACTCCCGCATCGGTGAAGAATTTCTGCAGTCTGATTTTCGTTTCCATAAATTAATTCGTGAAAAAGTCTTTCAGTTTTTGTGTGATGGATTTTTCCTCGGCAGGCGATTTCAGATCACAGTCGGCGCACAAAGGCACGCGCGCGATCTCTTCACCGCCGGCGCAGAAGAGTATTTCCCCGATTACATCGCCTTTCGCGATCGGTGCGCAAAGCGGGCGGTTTGCTGTCACTTGAACTGAGATCGGACCGCGGTTCTTTGGCAGAACGGCAGTGACAGGTGCGTGATTCGATGCCGTGATCTGTGCCGTATCGCCGCCGATACAGTCAAGGGTACAGGTATACTCGCCGATTTCTGCCAAGGATACAGACTCATACAGTGAGAAGCCGTAGTCCAGCATAGCGGTGTGATCGTGCCAGTCGTCCGGCGCGGAGAGTGTGACCGCGATCATCGTAACGCCGTCGCGTTCAGCGGCACTTACAAGGCACCGCCCGCTGTGGCGCGTGTATCCCGTTTTGACGCCGATTGCGCCGTCGTACGTCTTGAGCATTTTGTTGTGATTCACGAGGACGCGCGTTCCTTCCGTTCCGTTCAGCGGGATCGTCGTCTTATACGTGGACACGATTTTCTTGAATGCATCGTTTCCGAGGGCGTATTTCGCAAGGATTGCAAGATCGTACGCAGTCGTGTAGTGCGCCTCGTCATCCAGTCCGTGCGGATTCGTGAAATGCGTTTCCTTAAGACCGATTCGTGCCGCGGTTTCATTCATCATATCGGAAAATGCAGCGATATCACCGGCTACGGCGACAGCAATCGCGGCGGCGGCATCGTTCGCGCTCTCAAGAAGGAGGGCATACAGCAGTTGTTCCATCGTCAGCTGCTCGCCGGCTTTCAGATAGACGGACGATCCTTCGATTCCAACAGCCTTTTCGGATACGGTTACCGTTTGGGCAAGGTCCGTCCTCTCCAAAGCGACGAGCGCAGTCATGATCTTCGTCGTGCTTGCCATTGGCATGCGGGTGTGCGCGTTTACGTCCAAAAGGACGCGCCCTCCGTCGGCTTCGATCAGCACGGCAGAGGAAGCGGAGACGGTCGGGCTTGCATATATCGGGAATACACATGCGTGTGCAAGAAGAACCACAACGCAGATGAGACAGAACTTTTTCAAAAAATCAACTCCGATCGGATAAGATATCACTATCGTATCCCGTGCGGCGTGATTTATGAGAGACACATTCTGTCAGCGATCAGTTTTCGGCAGTTTCGGCAGAAGAGTCCGCGGGCGTCTCTTTCTTTGCAAAGACAGCCTTCAGACGCTCGATCAGCTCGGGTGAGCGCTCAAGAAGGCTGACGATCTGAGAGACGGGATCAGCCGCTTGCTTGGTAGGCTCGTTGACATTCAGAAGCTGCACCGCACCGCTTGCATCCACCACAAGGAATGCAACGGGCGCAACAGTCAGACCGGTACCGCCGCCGCCGCCAAAGTTGTTGGCAGACGTTTTGGGCGCGTTCTGTGCTGTGGCGTTCTTGCTGAGATAGTCGATTCCACCGGAGGCGAAACCAACGAACACCTTGGATACGGGGATGATCGTCGTACCGTTTGCAGTCTGGATCGGCTCACCGATAACGGTGTTGGAGTCGACCATGGAGCGGATGCTGTCAAGGGAAGTGCGGATGATGTCGTTCAGTTTGTTGTTCTCGCTCATCGTTTATACCTCATGTCTGCACGCTTGCGCGGCGAATTTTTTCTTTAATAAATTTGGACAGGAAAACAAAAGCAACGCGCAGGAGATTCCATACGCGGAAGGTAAACACAAGAGAAACATCGGCTGTTGTCTTTTTGAATAGAAAATCGGCAGTTACCGAGACGCTGTCCGCTTTTTTTCGTCGGAATACTGTCTTGTGGGCGAGCAACTCGAGCAGATACGAAACACCTTGTGCCGCGGCACCGTACGTGATTGCCGTCGTGGCGGCGTCGGGTCCGCCAACAGTGATGCGGAGACGAACGATCTCCACGCCGAGCGTGCCGAAGAATCTGTCAAGCAGATCCACGATCACAGAGAGCAGGACGGATACAACAGTCGGTTCATCGTTTTTTTTCTGTTCGGGCGGCAGCTTTTTCTTGCCGTTTTTAACATTGGCGGCTTTCAGCTTCTTCTGATTCTCCTTGAGAATCCGTTTGCGCTCTTTCTCCGCCGCTTTCCTCGATTCGCGGATCAGCCGTTTTCGATGCCGTTTATAGGAAAACTTGCGCGGGGAAATTTTCTTCTTCCGTTTTGGCAGAAGCGGTATCCGTATACCGAGTACGGACACAAACAGCGTGAGATCATCCTTGTACTCGATGTGAATCTTCACACCGACGAACAGGATAAAGGCAAAAAGCAGAAAGATTGCGCCGAGGATCCAAAGGAAGATCATAGCACTACCTCGTTGTGTGTATGTTTCATTCGTCGCTTTCCGTTTCGGATGTATCGGTGTCAGCCTCGCCAATCACCTCAGATGTATCGGCAGATGCTTCTTCAATCGGAAGAATTGATTCAGCCGCGGCACCGCCTGCTTTCGGAATTGTGATCTCCGGAAGCTCATCAAGGGAGGAGATACCAAACACGCGCAGAAAATCCGGCGTTGTGCGGTAGAGCAGGGGACGCCCCGGGACATCCAGTCTGCCGCACGGCTCAATTAAGTGCTTGTCGCAGAGAGAATTGACACCGTAGCTGGAATCCACACCGCGGACAGTGTCGATATACGCACGGGTGACCGGCTCATTGTACGCAACAATCGCAAGCACTTCGATGGAGGATGCGGACAAGTTTCCGCCGCGACGTATTCCGAGAGCCTCACGGATTGCTTCACCGTACTGCTCCATAGTGCACAGCTGACAGCTCTCTTCAAAGGTCAGCATCAAGATTCCGCGCGGGAGTGTGCCAAGATGGTCGTTGTATTCCTCAGCATACTCACGCACGAGGCTCTTCACCCCTGCGGGTGTGATGGAGAGCACGTCGGCGAGCTTGTCGTATTTCACGGGATGACCTGCGGCAAACAGAATTGCCTCGATCGTCCGTTTCATCTCGCGCGAGGTATCCGCGTCCATGGATTCTTCAAGCGGAATAGTATTCACAGTATTTTCCATGATTTATACACTTACAGCGGCAAATCAAGAATTTGCGCTTTCCTTCAGTATTTTTGTAATGGATTCAAGATCAGCTTCGGGATTGAGCCGGATCGCGGCAGAGTCATCCGCGGAGATGACGCCGTCCTCGGCATACGCTGTTTCCTCAAGAAGAACGCATCCGGATTTCAGCAGCTCCAGCATTGCCATAAACATAGCAATCGCGACCGGTTTTGATCGTTTTGCGGAGGCAAAGTACCGATTCAGCGTAACGGGTGTGCCATCCTTCAGCGTGTTAATCAGTGTGTTCGCAACGGATGCAACAGAGATCGGTTTATGCTTGATGAGCGGTTCAAAACGGCGGATTGCCTCTTCGTCCGTAACGCGCACCTCTGTGAGCATACGTACCATAGCGCGTGTCAGAAGTTCAACGTCATGATCCGCAACGTACGAATTGTCTACTTTGATCTCATCCGTGTCCTTGACCATGCGCGTGCCGTATACGCCGAACATCCGCGTCAGTGATACGGAGGCTTCCTTCGTCCGCTGATATTCCAGCATCGCTGCGGCAAGCGCGGCACGTGGGTCCTCGTCCGTTTCTTCGTTGCGCGGCAGAAGCATCTTACTTTTGATCAGCATCAGCTCGCTTGCCATAACGATGAATTCGGAGGAAAGCTCCACGTCCATTGCTTCCGCGGCGGCTATGTACTCCATGTACTGTGCGCAGAGAAGGGAGATCGGGATATCGTCAATGTTGATTTTATTCTTCTCGACCAAAGTCAGCAGCAGATCCAGCGGACCCTCGAATTGGTCGAGTCGGTATTTCAGTTCTTCCATATGTCACCGTCACAGAAAAGGAATCAGACCGACAAGCGCATTCATACCGCTAAGGATCAGATTCATGAGAGATGTGAGCGGGATCGAGAGGATCCCTGTCCATAAAAGTACCATCAGTACAAGCATGATGTAGCGTTCATTCTGTGCAACCCACATATAGGCACGCGGCGGCAAAACAATCATTAAAAGTCTCGAACCGTCAAGAGGTGGGATCGGGATCAGGTTGAACACCGCAAGGGAAAGATTTACAGACACAAAAGTTGTGATGAAAAAGAACGTGACAGAGAGCACCGTTGTACCGTACGAACCGGCTGATGTCAAAACTGCCTCCAAAAACACTCTGCCGAGAATCCGGTGCAGAAGAACGCCGACAAATGCGAGCAGTAAATTCATTGCAGGACCTGCAAGTGCTGTCAAGGCCATGTCGCGGCGCGGCTTCTTAAAATGGCGGGTGTTAATCGGTACAGGCTTTGCCCAGCCGAAGCGGAAAAAGATCATGCAAAGCGTGCCGATAAGATCAAGATGTTTCAGCGGATTCAGCGAAAGACGGCCGAAGTTTCTCGCTGTCGGGTCCCCGAGCTTGTAGGCTGCAAAACCGTGCGCAAATTCATGAAAAACAAGAGCAATCAGTACGCAGGGAACTACAAAAAGAAGTTCTGTGATGAATTGCAGATTTTCGGGTGCCATTCCTTATGTTTCTCCTTTTATCAGTTGTCAAGATGTGCTACATCCGCATACGTTTCCCGACGAACGGCAACGTACGGGTCGCCGTCTTTAATCATCACGACCGCAGGGCGGGGGAGACGGTTGTAATTGGACGCCATGGCGTAGTTGTATGCCCCCGTAACAAGAACGGCGAGTATATCTCCACGCTGAACAGGCGCGATCATTGCACCCTCCGCGATCAGATCGCCGCTTTCACAGCAGCGTCCGGCGACAGTGCAGGGGTAATCCGCTTTCGCAGCTGCATTAGCGGCGTTTACGATCGTGTAGATCGACTGATACAGCGCATAGCGCGGATTATCCGGCATACCGCCGTCGATAGATACGTAGTTGCGGAATCCGGGGATCTCCTTCACGCTGCCCACTGTATACAGCGTAATACCGGAAGCGGCAACGATCGAGCGACCGGGCTCCATAAGGATAGCCGGCTTTTCGATCATGTAGCGAGCGCACACGGCGTCAATTTTCTCGCCAAGCGCACGGATGTTGGCTTCGTAATCGATTTCGGGATCGTCCTCGGTATAGCGGACGCCGAAGCCGCCGCCGATGTTCAGAAGCGGCAGGGAACAGCCGTAATCTTTGCGCATTTTTGCGACAAACGCGACCATGATCTCAGCCGCATCGGCAAACGGATCGATGTCAAAAATCTGCGAGCCGACGTGACAGTGCAGACCGTCGAGAATCACATTCGGCGTCTTAATAGCGGCGGCAACGATTGCCTCAGCTTGTCCCGTTACAATGGCGGAACCAAATTTGGAATCCACGTTGCCCGTGATGATTTTTTTGTGTGTGTGGGGATCGATGCCGGGCGTAATACGCAGAAGAATTTTCTGAATCTTGCCCATCTCACCGGCAATTTCGGAGAGCGCGGCAAGCTCCTCGTGTGAATCCACAACGATGTGACCGACGCCCAACTCCAGTGCATAGCGCAGATCGGCATCCGTTTTATTGTTTCCGTGGAAGAACGCGTTCTCCATGGGGAATCCTGCGGCGTGTGCCGTGTAAAGTTCACCGGGGGACACGCAGTCCGCGCACATGTTCTCCTCCGCCATAATGCGGTAGATCGCCTTACAGCAGAATGCTTTACCGGCGTACACAGGTGCGGCGGAATCACCAAAGTATTTTGCAAACGCGTCTTTATACATACGGCACATATGGCGGATATGGTTCTCATCCATAACGTATAGAGGGGTGCCGTACGTTTGGGCGAGAGTAATCGTATCTGCACCGCCGATTGTGAGATGTCCGTCCGCGTTTATGCCGTAACAGAGGTGTAGCGATTTCATAGTGTACTCCTTAGTTTTCTGTTTTGCCGTCCGGTTTTGTGTCCAGATGAGCGTGCGCGAGAATCTCTTCCCACAAATCATCCTTACCGGCACCGCTCTGCGCGGAGGTAAGGATGATGCAGTCCGCATCCGCTACGTCTGGGTCAGCCTGAATCGCCTCAATGAACGCGTTGCGCTCTGTAGTGTTCAGTTTGTCAATCTTTGTCGCAACAATGATGTGCGGAAGCTTTGCCTGCCTGAGGTAGGAGAGCATATCGCGGTCGTCTTTCGTAGGACCGACGCGGCTGTCGATCAGCTGGACCACAAGACGCAAAAGATCGATGTTTTTGTTGTTCGTGAAATACCCGTCAGTAAGCTGCGACCATTTCAGCTTGTCCGCGGGGGCTCGTTTGGCGAAACCGTACCCGGGAAGATCGACGAGGAACAGCTTGCGATCCACGTCATAAAAGTTGATGGTGATCGTCTTTCCGGGCGATCCGCTGACACGGGCGAGCGATTTTCTGCCGGTCAGTGCGTTGATGATCGAGCTTTTGCCGACGTTCGAGCGACCGGAAAAGGCGATCTGCGGCATCCGGTCGGCTGGGATCTGATCCGGTCTGCCGGCGGAGATTTTCAGCTGTACGTTGTTGAGATTCAGTTTCATCCGCCGTACTCCTTAAACTACCGTGGTGGGAATCTGCGGCTTGATCGGTGCGGGGATTGTCAGGACATCGCGGGCAGTGTTCCTGTCCTCGTTCACGGTCTCGGGGGCGCGCATAATCGATGCGGGATCGGCCACGAGTGCTACGCGCAGGACCTCCTCCGCCGTTTTGCACGGAACAAAGAGGAGCTTTTCATACACAACAGGATCGATCTCGGTAAGATCAGCCTTGTTATCAAACGGGATCAGTACCTTCGTGACGCCGGCACTCCATGCGGCGGTGGTTTTTTCCTTAAGTCCGCCGATTGCAAGTACGCGTCCCGTCAGCGTAAGCTCACCGGTCATGGCAATATCACGGTGAATCGGTCTGCCGCTGAGAGCACTCGTGAGGGAGGTCAGAATCGACACGCCCGCTGACGGTCCGTCCTTCGGTACAGCGCCCTCCGGCACGTGGATATGTATGTCCTTTGTCTTGCAGAAATCGGACGCGATGCCCAGTTCGGCGGCATGCGCACGGATATAGCTGACCGCAAGGTGCGCGGATTCCTTCATAACGTCGCCGAGGGAGCCTGTCAGCTCAAGCTTGCCCGTGCCGTCCATGATGACCGTTTCAATGCGGAGCAGATCTCCCCCGGATTCCGTGTAAGCAAGTCCGTTGACAACGCCGACGGGATCCTCATCGTAAATGCGGTCAGGAAGAAGCTTCTTCGGTCCAAGAAAATCCGCTACATTGTCCGGTTTGACAGTCACGGACTTTACGCCGTCCTCAACGATGCGGCGTGCGGCTTTGCGGCAGACGGCGGCGATTTTTCTCTCCAGACTGCGCACACCGGACTCGCGCGTGTATCCGTCGATGATCTCCGTCAGTGCTTCATCTGTGATGCGGAGAGTACGCTTCGTTACACCGTGGCGCTTGTACTGCTTCGGCATCAAGTGATTCTTTGCGATGGAGATCTTCTCGTTTTTCGTGTACGTTGTCAGCTCGATGATTTCCATACGGTCAATAAGCGGACGTGGCACCGTTTCCAGCGTGTTCGCCGTAGCGATAAAGAGACAGTCGGAGAGATCGATCGGCATCTCAACGAAATGATCGCGGAACGCCTTGTTCTGCTCAGGATCAAGGACCTCCAGCATAGCAGAGGCTGGATCCCCGTGGGCATCACCGCATATTTTGTCGATCTCGTCCAGCAGGATCAGCGGATTCTTCGTCCCCGCCTGCGTCAGTGCGTTCACAATTCGTCCTGGCATCGCGCCTATGTACGTTTTACGGTGACCGCGGATATCTGCCTCATCCCGGATACCGCCGAGGGAAACGCGGACGTATTTGCGGTTCATCGCCCGTGCGATCGAGATACCGAGCGAGGTTTTACCGATACCGGGCGGACCGACAAAGCAGAGAATCTGGCTCTTCAGATCGGGTGCGAGCTTACGCACGGCAAGATACTCAAGAATACGGTCCTTGACTTTCTCCAGACCGTCGTGATCGGCGTCAAGAATTTTCTTTGCCGCTTTCACGTCGAGTCGCTCATTACTTTCCTCCGTCCACGGGATCTCAAGACAGGTGTCGAGATACGTACGGAGCACTGTTGCTTCGGGAGAGCCGAACTGCGTTTTGTTCAGTCGTGCGACTTCCTTGCGGAGCTTTTCATCAATTTCGGCAGGGAGGTGAGCCTTGGCGATTTTTTCGTAGTATTCCTCAACCTCATCGGCGGAATCCACACCGAGCTCGCCCTGGATCACCTTCATCTGTTCGCGCAGATAGTATTCTCTCTGGTGCTCGTCTATCTGCTCGCGGACACGCTGGTGAATGATTGACTCCATTTTGAGCAGCTCCGCCTCTTTGTCCAGAAGAACGGAAAGCGTTTCAAGGCGGCGCAGCGGATCGTAGATTTCAAGAATTGCCTGCTTATCTTCGTGGCGGACAAGGACGTTTGCTGCGATCAGATCAGCAAGCAAGCCGGGATTTTTGATAGATTTGGCGGCCAGCAGCAGATCATCCGACGGGGAGGGAATATGCTTGATCATAGCTTCAAGCGCGTCAAGCGCCTCGTTCATCAGCGCTTCGGCTTTTACGTCACCGCCGAGGGAAGAATCCAGCGAGACTGTCTTGGACATTACGTCAGCTGTAATATGACCGTCCTCGGTGAAATACGATACAGCCGTAGCACGGCAAACACCTTCGGCGACTACGCGGAGCGTGCCTTCTGAGGTGCGGAGCGTCTGTCGTATTTTTGCCACAACGCCCACTTTGTAGAGATCGTCCTCGCCGGGCATCTCAGTATCAATTTGTTTCTGCGATACGAGGAAAACGTGCATATCTCCCGATGTAGCCGCGCTGCAGGCGGAAATGGAGATATCGCGTGCCAGTTCAAAATTTATAGGCAAAGACGGAAACGCCACAAGTCCGCGCAGAGCGACGACAGGGAGCGTAAGTTTTTCGATTTTTTCAATAAATTTGGCCATTTGGGAACTCCTTTGGGATCATATTACATTATTATATCACATTCCGTTACAAAAATCTATAGAATTGCGGATTTTTCCCTGATAATTCAAATAGAATTTTCATTTTTGAAACATTCCCTGTCATTTTCGGTTCGGTGTGTGTCAAATCGGCTCGACAGATTCAGCGCGGTGCTTATTGACACGACTTTCGCAAAGTGATACAATAAAGAAAAACAACGAAATTTGGAGACTTGCATGATCTATACAGAAGACGCGGATTTTGTGAATTTTACGCTTACAGACGGGGAGATTGCCGTTCCGTTTTCCGTCACGAAACCGCTGGACGGGTCTTGTTCGATTACAGTGTACGCACCGTTTCTCGGCATCGCTGAAGAGTTTGAACGGCTGTACGCAGAGGATCCGTTTACGGACAGTGCTGTCGCCTTTTTGAAGGAGCATCTGACTGAACCTATGCACCGTTACGGCTTCAAACTGTCCCGCGATATAGATAACCGCATCCGCACGTTTCTGATCCGTGATGTCGGTGAGGTACATTCGGATATCTGTCTTGCGAATACGCGTATAGTCAGCGGAGCGGATGACCTCGAATCTCTTGTGAATCTGACAACGCACGCAATTGAGATGGATGCGGATGATCCGGATGATATAAGCGCAATCGCTGTTGAGAACGGGAAAATTATCGCGTATGCAACGCTGAATGATGTGTTTGAAGGTGAGGATTTTCTTGAAATCAGCGTGGAGTGCGCATTGGGCTACCGCGGACAAGGCTATGCATCGTCCTGTGCGGCGGCTCTTGCAAAGGAACTGGCCACACGCGGCTACACGGTTTCCTACAAATGCCGCCATACGAATGCCGCTTCTGCGCGTGTGGCTATGAAAGCAGGTTTTAAGGAAACATCTATGGAATATAATTTTGTTTGCTACCGCGAAAAAGAGCGCGGGGAGGAGTAAAAATGGCATTTGACGCAGGAATGCTGTCCTGTATTCTGCACGAGGTTGACGTAATACTCGGCGGAGGAAAGATAGAAAAAATTCACATGCCCCAAAAGGACATGGTTGTTCTGATCATGAAAAACGGAGGCGGCACACACCGTCTCCTTATCAATGCCGGACCGTCCTCGCCGCGTATGTGTATCACGTCGGAAAAGACGGAGAATCCGGCAACGCCGCCGATGTTCTGCATGATGCTCCGTAAGCATCTCGGCGGTGCGAAGCTGATCCGCACGGAGCAACTCGGCTTTGAACGCGCGGCACGGCTTACGTTTGAGACGTATGATGAGCTCGGCTTCAAAACGGAGAAGCACCTGATCGCGGAGATCATGGGCAAATACAGCAATCTGATTCTGACGAATACCGAGGACAGAATCATCGGTCTTCTGAAAAGCATTGATTTTACCACGAGCGAAAAGCGGCAGCTTCTGGCGGGGATGCGGTACGAATTGCCTCCGAAACAGGAGAAAGCGGATCCACTGACGGTCACGGAGGACGAATTCAACCGTATGGCCTCTGCCGCCGGGCTCGATACGCTCGCGTATAAGTTTATTCTGTCCTCGTTTGCAGGCGTGTCATCGCTCGTCGCGCGGGAGATCGCTTATCGTGCCGGTGGAGTGGATGCGAGCCTCCGTGACTGTGCAGATACGCTGTGGTCGGAGTTTTCGTTCTTTTGTACTACGGTGCGAGAGCACAAAGGTGTGCCCACGCTTGTCCGTACGGCGGACGGCGTGCCGAAGGAGTATTGTTTTCTTCCCGTCGGGCAGTACGGCGAATCGCTGGAAACGGTTACAATGTCCAGCTTTTCTGCGCTGATCGATTCTTACTTTGCCGAGCGGAGCCGTCACGATATGCTTTCGCAGCGTGCGTCGGATATCCTGCGGATTCTTGCGGCGGCAGAGTCACGCATCACGCGCAAGATTTCTCTTCAGAGCGCCGAGCTTGCCGACTGTGAGGACGGTGAGAAATACCGCCTGTACGGAGACCTCATCACGGCGAATATTTACCGCTTGAAAAAGGGCGATACGTCCGCGGATCTGGAGAATTATTACGAGGACGGCGAAAGTGTCTGCGTGACGCTCGATGCAATGCTGACGCCCGCACAAAACGCTCAGAAATACTATAAAAAATACGCGAAATCAAAGAGCGCAAAAGAGCATCTGAGTGTGCAGATTGAAAACAGCCGCGCAGAACTTGCGTACATCCAGACGGTACAGGACGCTCTGTCTCGTGCGGAAACGGAGCGAGAGCTGAGCGAGATCCGCGACGAGTTGTACCACAGCGGTTATGCGTCCCGCATGAAGAATTACACGGCGAAAAAGCAGACGGCGCCGACCGTTCTGAAATTCCGTACGACCGATGGGCGACAGGTGCTCTGCGGCAAGAATAACACAGCAAACGATTATCTTACGACTAAGCTTGCCGATCGCTCTGACTGGTGGTTCCATGTGAAAAATCAGGCAGGATCGCACGTTACGCTCGAATCGACCGGCGTGGACGATGAGCCGACGGAACGCGATTTCACCGAGGCGGCGATGATTGCGGCACACTATTCAAAAGCGGCGGGCGGTACGATGGTGCCCGTTGATTATACTCGAGTCCGCTATGTGAAAAAGCCGGCAGGTGCGAAGCCCGGATTTGTGATTTATACGACGAACTGGACGGCGTATGTCACTCCGGATGCCAAAGCGGTGGAAAGGCTTAGAGAAAAATGAGAACGTCAGCCGTCATCTGTGAATTTAATCCGCTGCATCGTGGGCATATGCACATACTTTCCGAGATGCGCAAGAATGCCGACTGTGTAATTGCGATCATGAGCGGCAATTTTGTACAGCGGGCGATCCCCGCTGTGCTGGATAAGTATGAACGCGCACAAGTTGCGATTTTGGCAGGTGCCGATCTTGTGTTGGAATTGCCGTTCCCATGGTGTTCTGCCAGCGCGGAATATTTCGCAAAAGCAGGAACGGCAATCGCCGAAAACATTGGTGCCGAGACTCTGATCTTTGGGATCGGCGCGGGTGATTTTACGAAAATATCCCAAGCGGCAGAAGCGTTTTCTGATCCTTTCGTGCAAGAGGAAATCAACAAACTTACAACAGGTGAAGATATTTCCCAGGGAATTGCATCGATTCGCGAACGATGCCTAAAATCAAGGTTTGGCGGTGACTTCACAAATGTTCTGCGTTCGCCGAACGACATTTTGGCAATTGAATATCTTCTCCAAATCCGCCGAAACGGGTATCGTCTCAAGCCGCAGACAGTCGCACGCCTGACAGTGGACACGGATCCAAATTTCAAGAGTGCGACTGTGATTCGCGAGATGCTCCACGACGGTTGTTTTTCCGATATCGAAAGAAGTGTTCCGCCGTTTGTCATGGAGATACTGACAAGAGCTGCAAACGAACGCTTCCTGGCTGAACAGGGAATGCTTACGGATATAGCTTTTCGTGCGATTAGGACGGATCTTTCGCCGTTCGCGACCGAAATTGCAGAAGGTGAAGGAGGTTTATTCAGGCGCATCCACAGCGCGGCACAGAAAGCTACGTCGCCCGATGAAATGCTGACACTATCTGCTACCAAAAAGTACACAAACGCGCGTATCCGCCGTGTGCTGCTGTATTATCTTACGAAAATCACGCCCGGAATTCTGCGCGAAACCCCACAAGTGACAACTGTGCTTGCCGCAAATGAAATCGGATGTGCGTATCTTTCATCTGTCCGTAAAACAACGCCGCTTACGATCCTGACAAAGCCTGCCGCGCACCGTGATTTGCCGCTCGATTTGAAGGCGCAGTATATGCACACGATCAACGCGGACAGGCTGTATACGCTCTGTGTCCCGTGCGGACGGGAAGCGGATTATTTCTTGAAGCAAAGTCCGAGGATTGTTAAATGACATCGTCGGTCTTTACACAACTGACAGTTGGTTTGATCTCCTGATAAGTTCTTTACATTCTGCATTTCGTGTGCTATCATATATTCACAAACGGAACTCTAAAGGAGACAACGGAACAATGAGAAATGCAAATCTTTCCGCGAATATATCGAAACTTCGTAAAGGGAAGGGGATCACACAGGAACAGCTTGCCGCCGCGCTCAATATATCCTCACAGGCAGTTTCAAAATGGGAAACGGGCGTTTCACAGCCGGACACGATGACCTTGCCGCTTATAGCGGACTACTTCGGCGTGAGCATCGACTATCTCTTTTACGGTCAGGAACTGACGTATGACGAACTGTACATGGCGGTGTTCAAAAAAGTAGCAGGGCATCCGCAGATGTGTAAGGAATCGTACGAGGACGCGCTGAAGATCTTCGGACACGCGCATCACGGCATATCGTGTGGGAATCTCTTCGGAAAAAGCGGCATTATCGAATCCCCTGTACAGCTTTCCAACGACCACGGCGTCAGCCTTTTGTCGGGTAAAGGATACGGAGCAATACTCACCCGTTCGTTTTTCCAAAGCATCTCGAGAGAGACAGCGGAATCGGCTCTCCCGCTTCTATCCGCATTGGCGGATCTGGACAGACTCTTCGTGTGCATGGCGATGCTGTCCATGCACGATATCAGCTACGGCGAGCTGAAGGAAAAGCTCGGTTTTTCTGATGACGCACTTCGCCGCGCGCTTGACAGACTGATTGCTGATCAGATCGTTAACGAGAAGGTGTCGAAGCATAAATCCTTGGGATACACCTACGAGATACGCTTGGAATATCATACTTGTCTGTGTATTCTGCTTGCGACGCTCGAAATGCAGCGCCTTATATGGATTGATCATTCCTGCTGTATGGGATACGGCGACTATCCGATTCAACTCTGATAAAGCAAAACCCACCGCTGTATTTGCGGTGGGTTTTCGTTATAATCCAAATAAAGCTTTCGCGTTTTCTGTTGTTTGCCGCGCGATCTCCTCAAGGGGGCGCTCCTTTATATCTGCAACAGCATTTGCCGTGAAGGGAAGATATCCCGAAAAATTGATCTTGCCGCGGTGCGGCTCGGGCGGCAGATACGGGGCGTCCGTCTCAATCAGAATCCGATCAAGCGGCACACTTGCGGCAACCTCGCGGAGAGATCGTGCGTTTTTGTACGTGATCGGTCCCGAAAACGAGATGTACCAGCCGTTTTTCAAAAGCTGTCGCGCCATCTCGGCACTGCCGCTGAAGCTGTGCAGAACACCGCGCACGTTCGGATGCGCGCGGAGAATGTCCATCGTGTCGCCGTGTGCCTCGCGATCGTGAATGATAACGGGAAGGTCAAGCTCCTCCGCCATCGAAAGCTGTACATCCAGAATCGATTTCTGTCGATCTTTCTGCGAATCGTCCCAGTAATAATCCAGTCCGATCTCGCCGAGCGCTACGATTTTTTCATGTGTACACAGCGTTCGGATTTCATCAAGCACCGACGGAAGATCGGCGTCGCTTATCTCGTGCGAATCACTCGGATGCAGACCTGCAGCGGCATACAAACCGTCATGCGTTTCCGCCAGCCGAATTGCCGCGCGGGATGTTTCCGGCGTCGTTCCCGCGTTCAGAATATACCGGATACCAAGATCAAACGCGTCACGGATCGCCGCTTCGGCACCGCCTTCGTACTTCTCAAAACGGTCGTCGAAATAGTGCGCGTGTGAGTCAAAAAATACGGGAGTATCCATCAGCGGACGCGCTCGCCGAGCGGCGTGTCCTCTGCAAGGAATACCACGCGGATTTCCTCCTCGCCCGATGCAAGGATCATACCGTTGCTTTCGATGCCGCAAAGGACGGCAGGCTTCAGATTGGCAACAAGAATAATCTTCTTGCCGATCAGTGCCTCAGGCTCGTAGAACTTTGCAATGCCGGAGACCACCTGACGTTTTTCATAACCGAGATCGACCTGCAGTTTGAGCAGTTTCTTCGCCTTCGGTACTTTTTCGCAGGCGATGATCTGTGCCGTGCGCAGCTCCACACCCATGAAATCCTCAATACCGATCTGTGCAACGCCTTCGGGCTTTTCAACAGCTTTTGCCGCCTTTTCGGCCTCTGCCTGCTTGGCGGCGATTTCCGCTTCGATTTCTTCCATCATCTTTTTCTCGTCAATGCGGGCGAACAGGGGCGTAGCCTCGCCGACAGATGCACCGGACTTCATGCCGCCGAATGCTTTCAGAGAATCGTAATCGGTTGCGTCTGCGCCGATCTGTTTGTAGATCGTCTTTGCCGTAGACGGGATGATCGGCTCGAGAAGAATGGCAGCGATGCGGATGCACTCAAGCAGATTGTACATAACCGTTCCGAGTCGCGGCATGGAGGAAGGATCCTTGGCAAGCGCCCACGGGGTAGTTTCGTCGATATATTTGTTCGTGCGGCGGAGCAGGGCAACAACAGCCTCAATGGCGTCAGCGATGTGGTACGTATCCATCAGCGAGGAGAACTCGTTGACAGTCGAGAGTGCGAGTGCCTTCAGCTCGCCATCCGTGCCTTCGTCTGCGCCGGGTGCGGGGATGACGCCGTCGAAATATTTCTTCGTCATTGCGACAGTGCGGCTGACAAGGTTTCCGAGATTGTTCGCGAGATCGGTGTTGTAGCGGTTGATAACGTTTTCGTAGGTGATCGAACCGTCGTTGGCATACGGCATCTCTGCAAGAGCGTAGTAGCGAACGCCGTCTACGGAGATTCTCTCGGCAAGCTCATCTGCGTAGATCACGTTGCCGCGGGACTTGCTCATTTTATCGGTGCCGGAGATGAACCACGGATGACCGAAAATGCTCTTCGGAAGCGGCAGATCAAGCGACATGAGGAAGATCGGCCAATAGATCGAGTGGAAGCGGACGATGTCCTTGCCGATGATGTGTACGTCAACAGGCCAGTTCTTCTTGTACAGCTCAGGCTGATCGATGTTTTCCGGATCGTATCCGAGCGCGGTGATATAGTTCGTGAGCGCGTCCAGCCATACATAAATGACATGGTTGGGATCGAACTCAACCGGGAGGCCCCATTTGAAGGAGGTGCGGGATACGCACAGATCCTGCAGTCCGGGCTTCAAAAAGTTGTTGATCATTTCCTTTTTGCGGGATTCCGGCTGAAGGAAGTCGGGATGCGTATCGAAATGCTCCATGAGACGGTCAGCGTACTTGCTCATACGGAAGAAATATGCTTCTTCCTTAGCCTTTTTGACTTCACGTCCGCAGTCGGGACACTTACCGTCAGCGAGCTGTGTATCGGTGAAGAAGGATTCACAAGGCGTGCAGTACCAGCCCTCGTAGTGACCTTTGTAGATATCACCCTTGTCATACATTTTCTTGAACATGCGTGCGACGGCTTTTTCGTGATAATCGTCCGTCGTGCGGATGAAATGATCGTACGTCGTGTCCATCAGATCCCAGATACGGCGGATCTCGCCGGCGACCTTGTCAACGTATTCCTTCGGTGTGATGCCTGCTTCAAGTGCGCGTGTCTCGATCTTCTGACCGTGCTCGTCCGTACCCGTTACAAAATGGACGTCGTAGCCTCTCTGGCGCTTGTAGCGCGCGATTGCGTCCGTCATAATGATTTCGTACGTGTTGCCGAAATGCGGCTTGGAGGACGCGTAGGCGATCGCTGTGGTGATGTAAAACTTTTCTTTATTCGGCATAATATTTCTCCTCTCATCGCTGAGACGTATTGTGAATGGAAATCTATTATATTATTATAGCAGAAAAACGCGCATCTTACAAGAGGCAGAGCGCGTTTTTTGTGTTTTTTGGAAATTATTCCGCTTCGCTCTCCGCGAGAAGCTGCTTGTAGAACGCGCCTTTGGACAGTCCGCGTGCTTTCGCGGCCGCTTTGATTGCGTCCATGCGGGAGAGACCTTCGTCCATGAGCGACTGCACATGTGCCTCGGGATCCTCCGGGTATTCATCGGCAGTTGCGGCTTCCGCGGCTCCGTCAATCACGAGAACGTATTCACCGCGCGGATCATTTTCCTCATACAGACGTACCGCCTCAGCTATCGTCGTGCGGATAACTTCCTCATTCAGCTTCGTAAGCTCACGGCAGATGGAAATACGGCGATCTCCCCACGCGGAAAGCATATCACCGAGTGTGCGTTTGAGCTTGTGCGGTGCTTCATACAGGATAACAGTGCGCGTCTCGTTCGCAAGAAGAGCGAGACGGCGGCGGCGTTCCCCTTTATCAGGCGGCAGGAATCCTTCAAATACGAACCGTCTCGTCGGAAGTGCTGACATAGACAGTGCTGTAACTGCGGCACAAGCACCGGGGATCGAGGATACGGGAATCCCGCGTGCGGCACACAGTGCGACAATATCCTCACCGGGATCGCTGATGGCCGGCGTACCTGCGTCCGTAATCAGTGCGCAGGACTCGCCGCTTTCAAGTCGATTAGCAATGTGCTCACCGCGTTCGTATTTGTTGTGTTCGTGATAGCTGACAAACGGCTTGGAGATGCCGTAGTGGGAAAGGAGCAGTCCCGAATTGCGTGTGTCCTCCGCAGCGATAAAATCCACCTCGGAGAGGACTTTCAGCGCCCGTTCGGAGATATCTGCGCGATTCCCGATCGGGGTGGCGACAAGGTACAGCGTGCCGCCAACGGTCTTGTTTTTTTCTGTCATCGGTTGGCTCCTTTCTTTGGTGCGAATAAGAATTCGAGAGAAAACGTATCATAAATGCGTGTCATTGCATCCGTATAAACGCGCTCCGCAGAGCTTTTGTATATAATCAGCGGCGGCGATTGGATCAGAGACGGCGCGGCATCTTTTTTTGATTCCACAAGGACAAGGCACGGTCTGCTTTCCGTGTCCGGATAGATAGTAACCATGCGCTTCGGCTCAAGTCTCGCTTCACGCAGAGCTGTGATCAGCTCGGGGAGTCTGTCCGGACGAAATACGGTGTAGAACAGTCCGCCGGTAGTCAGGATACGTGAGGCGGCGCTGCAGAAATCGGCAATTGTTCCGTTCAGTTCGCGACGCGCAGTCTCCATGCGCAGATCAGCCCCTGTGATGCCCGCACCTGCAGGCATATACGGCGGGTTCGAGATCACCACGGAAACCGTGCCATCCGTATCCGCCTGTGAAAGATCCCGCACGTCTTTGTGAAGAATCGTAACGCGTTCACCGAGCCCGTTCATATCAGCGTTTCGGGCAATCAGATCGCAGAACTCGTCCTGGATCTCCACCGTGTAAGCGTGCTTGTATTTGTTGCGAGTAAGGCAGAGCAGGGAAGCAACGCCCGTGCCGCTTCCGAGATCGGCAAGCATGCCGCCCTCAGCATCTTTGGCAAAGGCGGAGAGCAGATACGCGTCCGTCCCAAAGGTCAGTCCTCCGATTTTCTGTATGAGACGAAGATTCTCGTTGATTTCGTCGACTCTTTCTCCGTCCCTGATAAGCGGTGATTCACCGCGGAGATTCGTGTTCATGTAATACCGCCTTTATGATTTGAACAACAAAAAACGCGCACGAGGCGCGCTTTTGTATGTAGAAAAAATGCCGAATTATTCAGCAACGGGAGCGCCGACAGGGCAAGCGCCTGCACAAGCACCGCACTCAAGGCAGTCATCTGCATTGATTACGTACTTTCCGTCTTTTTCAACGATGCACTCAACCGGGCATTCGCTTGCGCAAGCACCGCAGCCGATGCAATCATCAGCAGAAATCTTGTAAGCCATTCTTAATACCTCCGATTTTGTATTTGATACTATTGTAGCACAAAAAAATGAAAATGCAATCGTTTTTCGAAAAAATATTGAAAAAATATGCGCGAAATTATTTGAAAAAGGGGAATTCGGCACCGATCAAGTCAAATTTTCGAGTTCAAATCAGGATTCTGCCTGCTGTTTTTGCCCCTTGCCGTGTCCGCGCTCCGGCAGTTTCAGAACAGTGATTTTGTCACGGTGGTAGGAGCGGATTACGGTGTTTCCTTGTTTGTCGGTCAGTGCGACCTTAAGCATACCGGTCATCGGAGAGATTTCTGTTACATTACCGGTGCCGTCATCCGTTTTGACCCGTGCACCTACCGGCGGCGTAAGGCGAAGCTCCTCCTCGTACGTATTATATTCGTAATTGAGGCAGCACATGAGGCGTCCGCACGTGCCGGAAATTTTCGCGGAATTGAGCGAGAGATTCTGCTCCTTGGCCATTTTAATGGTGACCTGCGCAAAATCGCTCAAAAACGTAGAGCAGCAAAACGGGCGTCCGCAGATACCGATGCCGCCCATCTTCTTCGCCTCATCTCGTATACCGATCTGGCGGAGCTCGATGCGCGTACGGAACACGGAGGCAAGATCCTTGACAAGCTCGCGGAAATCGACGCGTCCTTCGGAGGAGAAATAGAAGATGAGCTTGTTGTTGTCAAACGTGTACTCCGCGTCGATCAGCTTCATCTCCAATTTATGCTCGCGGATCTTTTCCAGGCATATATCAAACGCATTTTTTTCGAGCGCGATATTTGCCTCGTGCCTTTCGATATCATTCTGGGTCGCAATACGTGCGACGGGACGCAATGGCGGTACAATTTCCGATGTCGGCACGGATTTGTTGCCAACGGTGACGACGCCGTACTCAGTGCCGCGTGCTGTTTCGACAATGACAGGTGTGTCAGCCTTGATGGTGAGTTTTCCGGGAGCGAAATAGTATACTTTACCGGTATCGCGGAACCGTACGCCGACGACCTCGGTTGTTTCGGGTGCACCGAAATTTTGGTGCAGTCTGTTATCTTGAGCCATAATGTTATACGAAATGAATCGTTCCTTTCTAAGTTTGGGAATCAGTGCTTGTTCATAAGAAGTCCGACGAAAACCGTTTGCACGGACGTATTGGCAAGGATTTGTTCTCGTGCCGTGAGTACATCATCGTATGCGCTGACGATGCGCGTCAGAGGGATTTTGTCTCCCACGGCGCGGCATTCATCCGGGTCAGAATAGAACAGCGGAGCAAGTGATGCGTTTTTCTTAATCGCGGCGATATCACGAAGTGCAGAAAGCACGAGTTCAAGCAGTTTGACGGACTCCGCGCGGTCCTTCGGCAAATTCTTTAGAATCTGAACGCTTTCGGACGGATTGGCGCTGAAGAGAAGGGCGGCTATCCGCGCAGCATCGGCACGCAAGGAGAGGATCGCTGCAGCCTCCTCAGAGGCGGGGACAAGCAGCCGTTTCGCCTGACCGACGGAGCCGCCTGCGGCAGAGACAGCCTTGCGGAAGTGTTCGCTTTGCGTACGTGCAAGAGTCTCGATCCGCGGATCATTTTTGAGGATTTCCGACAGCGCGTCGGTGTCGAAAATCTGCATCCGGAGAATCGGTGCACGGCTGCGGATCGTTTCGAGGAGAGCCGCGGCATTTTCCGTCAGCAGGAAAAACACGGCGTACGGCGGCGGCTCCTCCAAGGAAAGGAGAAAGGCGTTCTGCGCCTGTACCGTCATCGTGTCCGCGTCCTCAATGACGTAGACTTTGGCGGCGTTTTCGTTTGGCGCAATCCATAGATCCTCACGGAGCTTACGGATGGCATCCACGCCGAGTGTAGCGCGATCCTCCTCGCGTCCGACCATGAACACGTCGGGTGAAAAACCGTCACGGATTTTTCGGCAGGAAAGGCACTCGCCGCACGGTAAAGGAAAGCGGTCGTCCGTACGTCTTTCGCAGGAAAGAGAGGCGGCGACGAGGCGGGCAAACGTGTGTTTTCCACTTCCGTACGGACCTTCCAGGATGTATGCGTGACCGAGTCTTCCGCTAAGAAGATCACCGCCGATGATAGAGCGAAGGTGGTCGTTGGAAATCAGCGTCGGAAAAACGGATCGTGAAATCGGAAAGCACCCTCTCTCGTTCAAAATGGATATACAACTGTGCATACACAAATATTATAACAAACTCATCGTTGAATGTCAAATGAATTTATTATTTTTTCAAAACGGGGCAAACTAAACGTACAAAAAAAGAGAGGAGCACGCTATGAAACTGAATATGTTTGTGAAAGCCGAGCCGGAGCGTGCTGGTCGGGTGCTTATAATCCTTTCAGTGGCGTTTTTGACGTGTTTTGCAGCTCTGATTGCCCTTGGCGGCGTGAGTGTATACGTTGAAAACAACCGGCGTGAACGTGCGGCACTTCTTACGGCGGCGGAGGTTTTGTCTGTCAGCGAAGCGTTGGAGGAAAGCGACGTTCAGGTTTCGTCGGCAGTTGCGGCATCCCATTCGGGGGATTTTCTGAGCGATGCGGATTGTCGCCTCCTCACCGAACTGATCGCGGCGCGTGATGCGCGCTTTTCAGCGTTTTGTGCTGAAATCCGGACTATGCTGGACAGCGACCGATTTTCCGCAGCCGCTTTCGTGCGTGCACTGCGAGCGGCGTCAGACGATGTCGGGATTCTGTCCGAAGCTGCGCGTGTTCAGTCGCCGCAGGAGATGGCGTCCCTTATCGGCGTGCGTCGGGATTACGCATCGCTTGCCGCCGGATTTATCGGTGTGCGCAATATTTTCTCTGCGGAAGGTGCGTGCGCTTACTGTCAGAATGCGGCTGTCATCTTCAGCGGTGAATCGGGACGTCCTATTGCGTATGCCGTGTCAGATCTGCCCGGAGACCCGCGGCTGTCAGAAGAGGCCTGCGTGAACTCGGCGCTGGCGTATGCGGCGGGAAAATTTGATCTGCGTGAGCTGAAACTGTTTGCGACGGAAATTCGAGACGGAATCTGCCGTGCCGTGATTGGAAATGACGGCTGTACAGCGGTTGCAGGTGTACGGATGGACTCGGGCGCAGTCGTATATTTCTGGATAGAAAATATGTGAGATATACTGATGTAATAAAATATAGGGAAGTATTGCAAACAGAGAAAAAATGTGGTATACTGTACATTGGACTTATGCAGGCTTTGCACAGTCTGTCATCTCTATCGATTCCTTTGAGGTACACGTATGAATACATCCCTGAAAGCTCATTTTTTGATTGACGACGTGATTTGGACGCTTCACGAAATTACCCGACGCCGTCCTGCCTCGTTGTTTGATGACCCGTACATGGCGATGCTGAAAACAGCTTACGAACAGTACGGCATAAAGACACAGCTGAATCTGTTTTACAGAACAAACCGTGAGAATTATACGTGTGATTTTTCGCTTTCCGAAATGACGGATGCGTATAAGAATGAATTCTGCTCAGCAGCTGACTGGCTTAAATTCGGTGTGCACGCCGATTCGGAGTTTCCCGATTATCCCCACCCGAACGTCAGCTACGACGAAATGAAGCAACTCTTTGACACCATCCGTCGTGAGGTTGTCCGTTTTGCCGGTGAGGATTCATTTACATACGGAATGTGCCCGCACTGGAATGCGATGAGCAAAGATGGCGTGCGTGCTTTGTACGATTGCGGCGTTCGTGTCATGGATGTTTCCGCCGGCGCGGCTATCGATTACGACCCCGGCTTCCTTTCCGACGAGCATGAAGCGCGCCTCCTTCAAAACAGAACCCCTGACGCGCGTATGTACAACCGCGGCGGTCCGCTTACCGCAATCAACTGCTCGGTGTGCTCGTATAATCATTTCTCTCCCGAACAGCTGGAGAGAACGATTTTCACACATGATTGCATACCGGATGAAGAAACGGGAATGCTGTTCAAAAAATTCCATCTTCCTCTGTTCACTCTGAATGCGCTTTCTCTTGCAGAGATCGAAGACGTGTGCACGGCGCATGTCGGCAAGGACTATTTGGGCGTGTGTATTCATGAGCAGTATTTTTACAGCCATTACTTCAATTTTCAGCCGGATTATGCGAAGAAAATTTTCAAAATGGGCGAGATATTCTCCCGTGCGGGGTATGAATTTGTCTTTCCCGATTCGTTTTTCGCGAAGGGAAGAACTGATTGAATGAAAGCTAAAAACAAAGTTCCGCTGATTGGGCTTTGCGGCAGAAGCGGCAGCGGCAAGGGCTACGTCTCCGCAAAATTTGCCGCGTACGGAATTCCGTCTGTCGACACGGACGCTGTATACCGCGCGATGACCGCACCGGCTGAGCAGTATTCGCCGTGTATGCGCGAGCTTGTGGAGGCGTTTGGCGAGGGGATTGCGAACCCCGATCACTCGCTCAACCGACGTGCACTTGCCGAGATTGTTTTTGCTGACGGAGCATCGGACGCGCTTGCAAAGCTCAACAGAATCACGCACGTACATATTCTCCGCGAGACGGTGCGGATTGCCGAAAAACTGGCATCGGACGGCGCACGGGCGGTGATTGTTGATGCCCCGGTTCTTTTTGAAAGCGGATTTGATTCACACTGCGATTGTACGCTCTGCGTTGTCGCTCCCGAGGACGTTTCCGTTTCTCGCATTGTGAAGCGCGACGGCATTTCCGAAGAGGAGGCACGGAAGCGTCTCGCGGCACAGATTTCCGCAGAGGAACTGATCCGTCGCTGTGATTACGTCATTGAAAACGGGTATCACTGCAAGACGTTGGATACGCAGGTGGCTGCTGTTGTGCGGGCAATTTTTGATCGTTTTGAAATCCGGGAGAGTGCCGATGAATGAAAGAGTAAAAAAAGGTATCCGCACAAGCGGTGTGATTCTGATTATCCTTGCTGCCGCCGTACTCGCGGGTTTTCTGTATCAGACCGTCTGGGATGCGATTGACCGAACACGCTATCCGCGCGATTTCAGCGAATACGTGAGCAAGTATTCCGATCAGTACGGCGTGCCCGAATATGTTATTTACGCCGTAATTAAAGTCGAGAGCGATTTTACAAGCAACGCCGTTTCCTCTGCGGGAGCGGTCGGACTTATGCAGATTACGCCGGACACGTTTGCGTGGATCTCCATGCTGATGAAACGAACAGCAGACAGCGGCATGCTGTACGATCCGGAAACAAACATTGAGTACGGAACATATCTCCTGTCGTATCTGTATATGCGCTACAATCGCTGGGATACGGTGTTCGCCGCATACAACGCGGGAATGTCACGGGCGGATGAATGGCTGAAAAATCCCGAATATACGGATGATGACGGACGTCTTACGAATATTCCCTATAAAGAAACCGAAAAATACGTAAAGCGTGTCAATAAAGCCATCAGCGTTTATAAGCGCCTGTATGGCACACTCTAACATTAAAAAATTACATCATGAAAGGAATATACACATGAGCGAAGAAAAGACCAGAGGACAGCTTCTCGCGGAGGAAGTGTTCTACAAGAAAAAGTCTGCATTTGAATCCTGGAGTGCAGAGGAACTTGCTGCCGCAAAGGATTACTGTGTCGGCTATGCAAAATATCTCGACGAAGGCAAGACAGAGAGAGAAGCAGTAATCACCTCCATCAAAATGCTTGAGGAGGCAGGATTCCGCGCATACAAAATCGGCGACAAGTTGCAGAAAGGCGATAAAGTTTACTACAACAACCGCGGCAAGAGCCTGTACGTGATGGCAGTCGGTTCGGAGGATATCAACTGCGGTGTCCGTGTTTCTGCGGCGCATATCGATTCGCCCCGCCTCGATCTGAAACAGCACCCCCTGTTTGAGAGCGACGGCCTCGGCTATTTCAAGACGCACTACTATGGCGGTGTCCGTAAATATCAATGGGCAACGATTCCGCTGGCGCTCCACGGCGTTGTGATTACGAAGGACGGTACGAGCGTAGATGTCCGAATCGGTGATATGCCCGGCGATCCCGTGTTCTGCATCACGGATCTTCTTCCGCATCTTGCAAAGGATCAGAACACAAAACCGCTCGGCAGTGCTTTCACGGGCGAGGGCATGAACATCCTGATCGCATCCAGTCCGTATATTGAAGAGGACGGCACAGTCACTCCCGCGTCCGATAAGGTGAAGCTGTGCGTGATGGCATATCTGAACGAGAAGTACGGCATCACCGAATCCGATTTTATGAGCGCGGAGCTTTGCATGGTTCCTGCAGCCAACGCAGTCGATGTCGGCTTTGACCGCCTTCTTATCGGTTCATACGGACACGATGACCGCGTATGTGCATATCCTGCACTGACTGCGATGATTGAAAACGCAGGCAGCGAACACACGCTCATTTGCGTTCTTGCTGACAAAGAAGAGATCGGCAGTGACGGTGTCACCGGTATGCAGTGCTGCCTCCTGGTAGATCTGATTGATGAGCTTGCCAAGAATCTGAACGGCAATCCGAACGTCATCCGTGCGAACTCCATGTGCCTCTCTGCAGACGTGAGCGCCGGGTATGATCCGAACTATCCTGAGGTCTACGAAAAGCGTAATTCCTCGCTGATCAACTGCGGTGTTGCAATGGCAAAGTATACCGGCTCCCGCGGCAAGAGCGGCACGAGCGATGCAAGCGCTGAGTTTGTCGGCGTTGTCCGCATGATGTTTGAGCGCGACGGAGTGCTTTGGCAGACGAGCGAGCTCGGTAAAGTAGATCAGGGCGGCGGCGGCACCGTTGCTAAGTATATCGCCAACGAAAACATCGACACGGTTGATATCGGTGTCCCCGTTCTCTCCATGCATGCGCCGTTTGAAATCGTTTCCAAAACGGACGTTTATTCTGCACACAAGGCATTCTCCGCATTCTGCAAATAAGAGGCTCTGCCATGAAGACAATGAACGAGTTGCTCTACGAAATCGGCATTATTCCCGTTATCAAGATAACCGATCCAAAGAAGGCTGTTCCGCTTGCACGTGCTCTGTGCCGCGGCGGTCTTCCGGCGGCGGAAATCACGTTCCGTACCGCATGTGCCGCAGAGGCAATTGCCGCGATCGCTGCGGCTTGTCCCGATATGCTTGTCGGCGCCGGCACCGTTCTGAACGCGGAGCAAGCCGACCGTGCAAAGGCCGCCGGTGCGAAATTCATCGTCAGCCCGGGACTGAATCCGAATACGGTACGCCACTGTCAGAAAATCGGCATCCCGATTCTTCCCGGATGCGCAAACCCGTCCGATGTTGAAGCGGCAATCGAGCTCGGACTTGATACGGTCAAATTCTTTCCTGCAGAGGCGGCAGGCGGCATTGGGATGATCAAAGCTATGTCCGCGCCGTATGGGAACATCCGTTTCATGCCGACCGGCGGTATCAATGCGGACAACCTGCTTGATTACCTGCGCTTTGATAAGATTATCGCTTGCGGCGGGAGCTTTATGGTGAAGGAATCCTTAATCGAAGCGGAGGATTGGGATGCCATCGAGGCGCTCACCCGTGAGGCTGTGGTGAAAATGCTCGGATTTGAGCTGCATCATCTCGGTATCAATACCGACAATGAATCTAACAGCCGTGCGACGGCGGATTCGCTTGCCAACCTGTTCGGTTTTGCCGCAGAGGAGCGTGCGGATTCCTTCCGTGCTTCCACGCTTTTCGAGATTCTGAAGGCACCCGGACGCGGTACGCACGGTCACATCGCGATCGGTACGAATTTTGTCGACCGCGCGGTGGCATATCTGGAAAGAATGGGTGTTGCCTTTGCGGAGGATACAAAGAAATTCGATGCGAAAGGCAAGCTCGTCAGCATCTATCTCAAAGACGAGATCGGCGGTTTCGCCTGCCATCTTGTTAAAAAATAATCTGTATACGCACCACTCCCGCGCCAACCACGCGGGAGCGGTGTCCGTATATGCACGATACTGTTTCGAAGGAGGCAATCAACTTGGCTCAGTGGCTTGATACATTAAAACAGCATAAGGAGCGCCACGCGCTTTTGGAGCATTTGCTTGCCTCGCCCGAAACCGTATCGGACAGCGCAAAGTATGCCTCCGTACTCAAGGAATACAGCTCACTCACTCCGATTGTGGAGAAGGTCACTTTGTACGAGGAAACAGAGTCGAGACTGACAGAGGCGGATCAGCTTCGACGGAACGAATCGGATGAGGAGCTGCGTGCACTTGCCGAGGAGGAGTACAGGGAAGCGCAGGATGCACTTGACAAGCTCCGCGCGGAACTTCGCCTTTTTCTTGTCCCGCGTGATCCGAATGATGACAAAAACGTCATTGTGGAGATTCGCGCAGGAGCAGGCGGGGATGAAGCGGCGCTGTTTGTCGCCGTGCTTTACCGAATGTACGTTATGTACGCTACCGCACACGGATTCAAGACAGAATTTGCAAGCGCGACGGAAACCGGACTCGGCGGAGACCGGGAAATCACCTTTCTCGTCAGCGGAGAGTGGGCGTATTCCCGATTCAAATTTGAGAGCGGTGTTCACCGTGTTCAGCGAGTCCCGGAAACAGAATCGTCCGGACGCATCCATACATCTACCGTGACGGTCGCGGTTCTTCCCGAAGCGGAGGAGGTGCAGGTGGAGATCAATCCTGCCGATATACACATTGAATCGATCAAAAGCTCAGGTGCCGGCGGTCAGCATATCAACAAAACGGAATCCGCCGTTCGTCTGATTCATAAGCCTACCGGCATTGTCATTGAGTGCCAGAACGAACGAAGCCAGTTTCAAAATAAGGACAAAGCTATGCGCCTGCTTCGTGCGAAGCTGTTCGATCAGAAACAAAGCGAGCAAGCGAACCGGATCGCATCGGAGCGGAAATCACAGGTGGGTACAGGAGATCGCAGTGAGAGAATCCGCACGTACAACTATCCGCAGGGGCGCGTGACAGATCACCGTATCGGTCTGACATCGTATGCGCTCGATACATTTCTAAACGGAGATATGGATTTCATGACAGACGCGCTCGCAGAAGCCGATGCTGCTGCAAAGCTCGCTGAAAAGGAGGGAGGACAGCCTTGACAACCGAATATGTAAAACTGGGTGTCAATCCTGAAACGGATGCAGCACATATTGCCCGTGCCGCTGAGATCATACGAGACGGCGGACTGGTTGGAATGCCGACAGAGACGGTCTACGGGCTCGGTGCTTCCGCGTTCAGTGCGGAAGCGGCAGGGAAGATCTATGCCGCAAAGGGACGACCGTCCGATAATCCGCTGATCGTGCACGTATCAGAGCCTGCTGAAGCGGAGAATATCGCATACGTGTCGCCGCTGTATTATAAGCTTGCCGCGGCGTTTATGCCCGGTCCGCTGACTGTGATCATGCCAAAAAAGGACACGGTTCCGTCAAGCGTGACAGGCGGACTTGCTTCCGTGGCGGTGCGATGCCCCTCTCATAAATACGCGAGAGCTCTGATCCGTGCGGCTGGTGTCCCGATTGCGGCCCCAAGTGCCAATCGGTCCGGCTCACCGTCACCGACTACGGCACAGCACGTCCTTGCCGATATGGACGGCAGAATTGAGATGATCCTTGACGGCGGCCCGTGCGAGATCGGACTGGAATCCACCGTAATTAAGCTGACGGATGATGGATGCATTATTCTGCGTCCGGGTGCTGTTACGGAAATCATGCTTGCGCGTGTGTGCGGTACGGTCGAGATCGCCCGTGCTGTCACCGATCCGGCCGAGGCAGGGGAGAAGCCTCTCTCTCCCGGGATGAAATATAAGCACTATGCGCCGCGTGCCGAGGTCGTTCTGGTTGAGGCATCCGATGACGTTTTTGAAATGTACGTCAAGGCGAATATCGCGCCGAGTGAGGCTGTCGCCGTTCCGGATGATCTTGCACACCGTTTTGTCGGACTTTCCACGCTCAGTGCAGGTCAGACCGCCAGTGCAACCGCGCAGTCTCATTCCTTGTTTGCCCTTCTGCGCCGTGCCGATGAGATCGGCTGCTCTCGTATTTACATGAAACTCCCGCCTGCTTCGGGCGAGTATCTTGCGCTCTATAACCGCTTGATCCGTGCATCGGGCGGCAAGATCGTGCACGTTACCTGAAGCGGATCCTACTATAACGGAAAGAGGAACATATGGCTAAGAAAAAAACACAGATACCGATAGCTCCCGAGGTTATCGCCGAAATCCAGAATCAGCCGATCACGGAAACGATCGAGAAAAACTACATGCCCTATGTCATGAGCGTTATCATCTCCCGTGCGATTCCGGAGATCGACGGTTTCAAGCCGTCGCACCGTAAACTGCTCTATACGATGCATAAAATGGGGCTTATGTCCGGACCGCGTGTAAAGAGTGCCAAGATCGTAGGTGCTACGATGGAGCTCAATCCACACGGCGATGCGGCGATCTACGAAACGCTCGTCCGTCTTACCAAGGGAAACGAATCCCTTCTGCATCCGTTTATCGATTCAAAGGGAAGCTTCGGTAAGCATTACAGCAACGATGCGTTTTCTGCCTCCCGTTATACCGAGGCGAAGCTTGATCCGTTCTGTGCCGAGCTTTTCTCAGGGATTGAGAAGAATGCAGTCGACATGGTGCCGAACTACGATAATACCACAAAAGAGCCGGCTCTTCTTCCGACTACGTTTCCGAACATACTCGTTTCCCCCAATATGGGTATCGCCGTCGGTATGGCATCGCAAATTTGCTCGTTCAATCTCGGTGAGGTTTGTGACGGTACGATCGCACTTTTGAAGAACCCGAAGATTACAGTTGAGAAAATGCTCGATATTATCAAGGCGCCTGATTTTCCTACAGGCGGTCAGCTTATCTATGATCGGGATCAGATGCGCGAGATTTTTGAGACAGGGCGCGGCTCGTTCCGTGTGCGCGCAAGATATACCTACGATAAGAAAAACAACTCTATCGATATTGTTCAGATCCCGTATTCCACGGTCGTTGACTCGATTATCAAAAGCATCCGCGATCTTGTTCACGACAGCAAAGTCAAGGAAATTACGGATTGCATGAACTCCATTGATAAGAGTGCACAGCGTCTTATCACGATTGATCTGCGACGCGGCGCTGATCCTGATGCGGTTATGGCACGGCTGTATAAGCTCACGACGCTCGAGGACAGCTTCTCCTGCAACTTCAACGTGCTGATCGATCACGCACCGCGTCAGCTTGGCGTTATGGGAATCCTCAATGAGTGGATTCGCTTCCGCCGTGAGTGCCTCGTTCGCGAGTTCACCTATGACCTCGCCAAAAAGAAGGACAAACTCCATCTTCTGCGCGGTCTCGGCAAGATTCTGCTCGATATCGATAAGGCTATCCGCATCGTCCGCGAAACGGAAAAGGAATCTGACGTCGTTCCGAACCTCATGGCAGGATTCAAGATCGATCAGATTCAGGCGGAGTATATTGCAGAAATCAAGCTTCGCCATCTCAACCGCGAGTACATTATCGGACGGATCAAGGAGATCGAAGCTCTCCAGCAGGAGATCGCCGAGCTTGAGGAGCTGATCGGCGACGAGCTGAAGCAGAAGGCGTATATCGCAAAACAGCTTGCTGATATTAAGAAAAAATACGCTAAACCGCGACAGACGCAGCTTATCTACGCCGAGGATATCGTTCCCGTCAAGGAAGAGACCACTGTCGAGAATTACGACGTGCGCATCGTTCTGACCCGTGACGGCTATTTCAAGAAAATCACCCATCAATCTTTGAGAGGAAGCGACGAACAGAAGCTCAAAGACGGCGACGTTATTGCTTGCAGTGAGGATACGGAGAACCGCGCAGAATTGCTCGTCTTTACGAATCAGGCGCAGGCATACAAGGCGAAGCTGGATGATTTCGGGAATACGAAAGCATCTGCACTTGGTGATTTCCTGCCGGCGTTTCTCAAGTTCGACGACGGCGAATTGCCCATTATGGCAAAGGCGCTGACCTCGTTTGATCCGAAGCATCATATTGTCTTTATCTTTGCTAACGGTAAAGGCGTACGTATTCCCGTAACGGCGTATGAAACAAAATCAAACCGCCGTAAACTCAGCGGAGCATTCAGCGCGTCGTCTCCGATCGTGGCCGCCTTCTACGAAGCTGACCAGCCGATTGACGTTCTTATGATCTCCGATGCAGGGAAGGCGATTCTCATTCGCTCGTCACTGATACCCGAGATGACAACGAGAACGTCCTCCGGCGTATCGCTGTTTACGCTGAAAAAGACGCAGAAGATCATATCCGCCGTTACCGGTGACGCGATCGCCGCCTTTTCGGATGCATCCAAGTGTAAGAAGATCAAAATTCCTGCATCCGGTGTAACTCTTTCCTCTGCTGATTCCGTGAAAAATCAGGTTCCGCTGGAGTAAAACGGATCAGTTTGATCGAAAAATTTCCCAAACCGACGGAATGCAGGTCACTTATAACAGATTTTGACTTGATTTTTTGCCGATAATATGTATAATGTATAATAGATGGGTGCACATCCTTGTGAGCGTGCCGTATCTAATTTTTGAATGAACAGGAATTGTATATGAAAAATTCAAGAAAAACCAAAACAGGTCTTCTTGCGATGGCGCTGCTCATATCGCTCATCGCTGCTGCTGTCACCGTTTCTGCGTATGACGGCACAAGTGATCCGCTGATTTCGCTCAGCTATCTCGAACAGTATAAAGCAACGTCTATTGATCCGCAAATCACGGCTTTGAATGCCAAAGTTACCGAACTTGAAGCGAAGCTTAACCAGCTCCTTTCCGAGCAGGGTCCTTCCGAAACGCTCACACCGCCCGATACAGGTGTCGATCCGCAGGGCCCCGCCTCCGCCGAAGATGTGTTTACAGTTCTGCAGCTTTC
>JAFTUH010000021.1 GCA_017466375.1 Clostridia bacterium
CAGAGCGCCTTTTCCGTGATAGATGTCGCGGGGAAGAGTAAAACGTGCCATATTTCAAACTCCTTACAGAATAAATTTTTTATATTGGATTCAAACTGTATTTATTATAGCACAATGTGTAGAATAAATCAAGGCGGTAGGGATGCAGTGACAGATTTTTGTCTGTGAACAAATGATGAAAAAACAAAAAACTCCCATTCATAAATGATGCATCTGTGAAAATAATAATAGCAGAGGACGCGAGAGCGTACCTCAATGATATAGATGAATCAAAAACAAATGGGAGAAAAAATTATGGCAAGCAACAAGGCACTTGTACCGGAAGCAAAGAAAGCACTCGAGCAGTTCAAGATGGAGGCGGCAAGCGAGGTTGGCGTTACGCTGAATCAGGGTTATAACGGCGATCTCACTTCCCGTCAGGCTGGCTCCATCGGCGGTCAGATGGTTAAGAAGATGGTCGAGAAGTACGAGAACGACATCAAGAGCAAGTAAGAGTTTCTTACAAGCGGAAAAGCGGGGGGCAATTGCCTCCCGTTTTTTCATAGGAAAAGGCTGCCGCGTGAAGCGACAGCCTTTATGTAAGCATCAGTCAGCGATTATGCCTTTTTCTTTTTGCCGAGAACGATTGCAACGATTGCGATAACAACGATCACAGCTGCAACGATACCGATGATCAGACCGGTGTTGCTGCCAGCCTCGTCAGCGGGCTCGTCAACGGGATCCGTGTTTGCTACAGGAGCAGTCTCGGGATCGGTCTCAGGCTCGGTTTCCGGCTCAGTCTCGGGCTCGGTTTCCGGCTCGGTCTCAGGCTCAGTTACGGGCTCGGTTTCCGGCTCAGTCTCGGGCTCAGTCTCCGGCTCGGTCTCGGGCTCGGTTTCCGGCTCAGTCTCGGGCTCAGTTACGGGCGTGGTGTCGGGAGCTTCATTCTCAAGGCCGCCGGTAGCTACGTCGTTGCTCAGCGGGAAGGGAGCGGACTTACCGTTGCCATAGCCGAGATCCAGACCGTAGATAACGTAGTCAGAACCCTGTACGGGAGCGAGAGAACCCTCTGCGAACTCCTGCAGGTCAAAGAGCCACAGGTTCAGACCAAGCTCGCCGGCCTCGATGAGCTGGTTGTTATCGTTGTAGGAGTGACCGACAGCAACCTCGACGATGTAGCCGTCCGTGGTAAGGGAGGAAGCTGCTACGCAGTGGGTGATATCACACATAGCCGGCTCGATGGTGAAGCATCCTCTTGCCTTATCCTTGTAGTCATGTCTCAGAGCGGTGTGAGAGTCAACACCGACCTTGAAGTGCTTGGAGGTGTCGTCGCAGTTGGAGAAGTTCAGACGGAACTCAACGCCGTCCCAACCGTTGCCGTTCCACTTGTCATAGTGGGAATCGTCGGGCTGAACAACGTCATCGTCAACAACAACTGCGCAGAGGTATACGAACTGATCGTCATACAGCGCGTAAACAGTTGCGTATGCGTCGTACCAATCCCACTGCTCTGCGAATGCGTTTGCTTCGGGATCGTCGCCGAATACGAGGGTGAGCGACTCTTTGTACATATCATCGAGCTGACCGTCGATGATGGGGGTGCCCATCAGGACTACATCATTGGCTGCACTTACAGGAGCTACACCAAGGATGCCGATAGACAGGCAGGCGATGAGGAGAAGACTAAGAATCTTTTTCATTACAAGATCCTCCTTAAGAAATATTTTTCAACCGATTGAAGACCGGCTGAAACACAAGAGAACGCTTTGAAAGCGTACTGTTTGTGGAAATATAATAACATATTTTCTCGTTTTTGTCAATGCATTTTGTGAAAATTGTCGCAAAAGCAGCAGTTGGCGTCGGTGAGCGTATCAAAATATATGCGCTTATCCTCTTGAAAAATGTCTATGGATGTGGTATACTTTTTCCGGTGAGTTCGAAACCTTCCTCACCTAAAACAAAACTAAAGGAGCCGCACTATGTCCAATTTATCCAAGAGAGTCCGTTTTCTGTCCCATGCCGCTATGATCGCCGCATTGTATGTGGCGCTTACGCTCGTTTCCGCTGCTGTCGGTCTTGCCAGCGGCGTCATACAGGTCCGCCTGTCGGAGGCACTGACCGTTCTTGCGGCGTTTACGCCTGCCGCGATTCCCGGTCTGGCTGTCGGGTGCCTGCTTTCCAATATCATTACCGGCTGCCTGCCGTGGGATGTCGTGTTCGGAACGCTTGCCACGCTGATCGGTGCACTCGGAACGTACGCACTGCGCCGAGTCTCCCGCTGGTTTGCGCCGATTCCGCCGATTTTGGCAAATGCCTTAATTGTACCGGCTGTGCTGCAATCGGTGTACGGGGATCCGCATTCGTATCCGTTTCTGATGCTTACAGTAGGGGTGGGAGAGATCATTTCCGCCGGCGTTTTCGGGATGATTCTGTATCATGCCGTGAAGAAAACGAAGCTGTTCAAATGAATAATGAAAGAAAAATGCCGTATCTGTTTGGATACGGCATTTTTGTGCTTGTCTGAATTATTCCAGTTCGAATGCGCCGGTGTAGAGCTGATAGTACGTGCCGCCGGCTTTGATGAGATCCTCATGGCTGCCGCGCTCGATGATGCGGCCGTGATCGAGCACCATAATGACATCGGAGTTCATGATGGTGGAAAGACGGTGCGCGATGACGAATACGGTGCGTCCCTCCATCAGCTTATCCATACCGCGCTGAACGATTGCCTCCGTGCGCGTATCGATGGAGGAGGTTGCCTCGTCCAGAATCATAACGGGCGGATCGGCGACTGCGGCACGGGCGATCGCGATCAGCTGTCTTTGCCCTTGCGAGAGGTTTGCGGCGTTGTTTTTCAAAACGGTGTCATACCCCTCGGGCAGACGGGTGATAAAATCGTCCGCACCGGCAAGACGGGCAGCTGCACGGCATTCTTCATCGGTGGCATCCAGTCGTCCGTAGCGGATGTTCTCCATAACCGTGCCGGAGAAGAGGTTCGTCTCCTGCAGAACGATACCGAGAGAGCGGCGGAGATCCGCTTTCTTGATCTTGTTGATGTTGATGCCGTCGTAGCGGATTTTGCCGTCGGCGATATCGTAATAGCGGTTGATGAGGTTGGTGATCGTTGTTTTGCCGGCACCGGTGGCACCGACGAAGGCGACCTTCTGACCGGGCTCGGCGTATACGGATACGTCGTGGAGTACCTGCTTGTCTTCCTCGTAGCCGAAATCGACCTCGGTCAGGCGGACGTCGCCGGCAAGGCGCGTGTAGGTGATCGTACCGTCGCCGTGCGGGTGCTTCCATGCCCAGATACCGGTGCGTTCTGCCGTTTCCGTGATTGTGCCGTCCTCGCTGATTTTTGCATTCACAAGCGTGACGTATCCTTCATCGCACTCGGGCGTTTCATCCATGAGGGCAAAAATGCGGGTAGCACCTGCCATCGCCATGGCGACGGAGTTGATCTGCTGGGAAAGCTGGTTGATGTTGCCCGTGAACTGCTTGGTCATGTTGAGGAAGGGGATCACGATGCTGATGCCGAGTGCCTTGCCGGACAGGCTGATGTTCGGTACGTTGGACACGAGCAGGATACCGCCGACCAGGGCAACGAGCACGTATACGACGTTGCCGATATTCATAATAATCGGGCCGAGCATATTCGCAAACGCGTTGGCACGGCGGCTGTCCTCAAACAGTTCGTCGTTGATGCGGTCGAAATCCGCCTTGGCTTCTTCCTCGTGGCAGAAGACCTTGACGACCTTCTGACCGTTCATCATTTCCTGAATGAAGCCTTCGGTGCGGCCGACGGATTTTTGCTGGCGCATGAAATACTTTGCGGAACCGCCGCCGACCTTTTTGGAGACGAAGATCATCGCCGTGACGCCGACGAGGACAAGGATCGTAAGCCATCCGCAGTAGTAGAGCATGATGGCGAGAACGACGGAGATGATCATGCCCGACTGGAGCAGCTGCGGGAGCGTCTGCGAGACGAGCATGCGGAGCGTATCGATATCGTTCGTATAGTGGCTCATGATGTCGCCGTGAGAGTGCGTGTCAAAATAGCGGATCGGCAGATTCTGCATACCCTCGAACATTTTGTCGCGCATTTTTGCGAGGAATCCCTGCGTGATATACGCCATCAGCTGGGTATGGGCGACAACGGAAATCAGCGAGAGCAGATACAGCCCTGCCAGAATCGCCAGCATGGGCAGAATCTCCTTGACGGCGGATGCCCAGTCACCGCTCAGATACCATTTTTCAATTGCCGCGATGACGTTCTGCATGAAAATGGGCGGCATCGAGCTGACAGCGGCACAGAACAGGATACACAGACCGGTTACCGGAACGAGCACGGGATAAAAGGAGAAGAGCAATTTTACAAGCCGCCAAAGCACGCGCGGATCCATTTTCGGACGGCGGGGCGCATCAGTTGTTTTCTTCATTCTGTGTACCTCCTTTCGTCTGCTGTGTGTACACTTCCTGATAGATGGGCGAGCAGGCGAGCAGCTCCTCGTGTGTGCCGACGGCGGTAATGCGTCCGCCGTCCATGACGATGATTTTATCCGCGTCCTGCACGGAGGAGACGCGCTGGGCGATGATGATTTTCGTCGTTTCGGGGATGTACTCCTTCAGCGCACGGCGGATGAGGGCATCCGTCTTCGTATCGACGGCGCTGGTGGAATCGTCCAGAATCAGGATTTTCGGCTTTTTCAGAAGGGCACGGGCAATGCAGAGACGCTGTCTCTGACCGCCGGAAACGTTCGTACCGCCCTGTTCGATATGTGTATCGTATCCGTCGGGGAAGGACTGCACGAATCCGTCTGCCTGTGCGAGACGGCACGCTTCGATGATCTGTTCATCGGTTGCTTCTTTGTTGCCCCAGCGGAGGTTTTCCTTGATCGTACCGGCAAAGAGCAGGTTTTTCTGCAGAACGACGGCAACGCTGTCGCGCAGTACCTGCATATCGTACGCCCGTACGTCCTCGCCGCCAACGCGCACGGTGCCTTCCGTTGCATCGTACAGACGGGAGATCAGCTGTACGAGGGAGGATTTGCCCGATCCCGTGCCGCCGAGGATACCGACCGTTTCACCGGAGGCGATGTGGAGCTCGATGTCGGCAAGCGCGTTCTTTTCGGCTTTTGCCGAATATTTGAAAGAGACGCCGTCAAAATCAATGGATCCGTCCTTGAGCGCGGTGAGAGGGGCATCCGGGTTTTTGAGGGTAGGCTCCTCATTCAGCACCTCTACAATACGGCGGGCGGATTCGGCGGACATGGTGATCATGACGTAGATCATGGAGAGCATCATGAGCGACATGAGGATCTGCATACCGTAGGTGAGCATGGCAGAGAGCTGACCGACGTCGATATCGGCACCGGAGGTGGAGATAATCATTTCCGAGCCGACAAAGAGGACGAACAGCATGACCAGATTGAGGCAAAGCTGCATCACGGGGTTATTGAAGGCGACGATTCGGTCGGCTTTCGTGAAATCGGCACGGATTTCGCCCGAAGCGGCACGGAACTTATCTTTTTCGTATTCCTCGCGTACGAATCCCTTGACGGCGCGCATGGCCATGACGTTTTCTTCGATGGATTCGTTCATTTTATCGTACTTGCGGAATGCGCGGCGGAATGCAGGCATCGCTTTACGGGCGATAAAGAACAGAGCGAACGCAAGAATCGGTACGGTGACGATGAAAATCGCCGACAGAGCACCGCCCATGATATACGCCATAATCGCGGCGAAAACGAACATGAACGGGGAGCGTACTGCAATACGGATAATCATCATGTACGCCATCTGTACGTTGCTCACGTCCGTTGTCAGTCGCGTGACGAGGGAAGAGGAGGAGAATTTATCGATATTGTCAAAGGAGTACGTCTGAATTTTGTAAAAGAGATCGTGGCGCAGATTGCGGGCGAATCCTGCGGAGGCACGGGAAGCAGTGACAGCCGCCGCAGCACCGAAGGTAAGGGAAAGAACGGCAAAAAGAGCCATGATACCGCCGTTTACGAGAATCGTGGACAGCTCGCAGCCGGCTTTGATTTCATTAATGAGATTGGCAATGATAAACGGGAGCAGACACTCGATAATGACCTCACCGATAATGAGAATCGGCGTGAGAATCGAGGGCTTTTTGAACTCTCTGATGGATTTGGCTAATGTTTTAATCATGCGTTTTGGGCACCTCCTTGGTGTTTCGTGTGTTCGCTTTCGGTATGAAGAATACCGTTTATAACTGTTTGTACGGCGAGACGGTACGTTTCGTTCCGGTCAGTATTCGTATGGCTGAAGAATCCCCACAGCTCCTGCGTGGAAAAACCGTGCATGACGGTACGCAGAATCCGCTGCCAGTGGTTTCTCTCCTCCTCCGTCAGGCGGAAGCCGCTGAGTGCGTGAAATACCGGTACGATGACATCGGGCAGGGCATTTGTCATGGTGTCGTTGCCGGTCATCGGAATCATCAGAATCAGGTGATACAGCGCGGGTGAGCGGTGTACGAACGCGCGGTATGCATCGGCCAGTGCGAAGCAGGCATCCTCGCGTGTGCGTCCGTCGATGGCGGCTGTCAGGGCGTCGGACAGCATGCGCACGGCACGCACGGCAAGCTCACAGCGCAGCTGTTCTGTGGATTCTATGTGATTATACAGCGATGCCGGTTTGATACCGAGCTTTTTGGCAAGCGTTCCCGTTGTCAGATAGGATACGCCGTGTGCCTCAATCAGCTCCTCGGCGGCATCCAGCACCGTTTCTTTTGTGAGCCCGTGCTTGGGCATAAAAGCCTCCTCCTTCCTCACTTGAAATCCCAACTTTACTATTATAAACTAACGGTGTTAGTTTGTCAATACGGAGTACGGATTTTCAAGAAAAAAACGCACCCGGTACAGGTGCGTTTAGCAGATTACAGAAGTACGATGAACAGAAGATACATCAGCGGAATCGTGATGACGGAAAGCGTCGTGGATATCATCGCCATGGATGCCCCTGTTTTCGTATCTCCGCCGTATGCGGCAGGATAGACGATCGTGTTCAGCCCGAGCGGAACTGCGAAGCCGATCAGGGCAGGCGTCATGATTTCCTTGGGTGTGCCGAGTGCGTGGAGAATGAGCATCAGAACGGAAGGAATCACGATCAGGCGGAGCGCGGAGGCAATGTAAACCTTTTTGTTCGTCAGAAGCTCCTTCAGATCGTATCCGCCGATGACGAAGCCGGCAAGCACCATGGCAAGCGGACCCATGCACGCGCCGGCGCTGCTGAGTGCGTTTGTGACAAATGCGGGGGCGTACTGCCCAAGATCAAGCAGACCGAGGATCATACCGGCCACCATTGCGATCAGCGGCGGCGTGAGAAGTCCCTTTCTCAGTTTTTGCCAGATACTGCTGTTTTGATCCTTTGGAATCAGCACATACAGTCCCCAGCTGCTGGACGCAATCGTCAAACAGAACGTGAAGAGCAGGTATTTGTAAAGACCTTCCTGTCCGAACACGCCGAGGATGATGAAGTTTCCCATAAAGCCGTGATTACCGAGCGCGATGGCGTATTTGTAAATCTCACGCTGATAGGATGCTTCGGGGGAGGCGCTGCTGTTTCGGACAAACAGACGGGAGACAGGATAGGCGAGCAGGACTGCGGCAAGGATGGAGACGAAGCCGTACAGAATGAGCGTATAGTTTTTTGTAAAACTCTCGACGGTGCACTGTGTCATCTGCGTGGAGAGGTACAGCATGGGGACAAAACAGTAGGTCTCAAGCCGTGACATCGTCGTGCCCGCATTCTCCGGCAGAATCTTGCATTTCCGCAGGATGAATCCCACGAGAACGAGCAGGAACATATTGAGCATCTGGCTCAGGGTTAGATGAAAGATTTCCATAATAGCCTCGGTGAGGGAATTTGTGTATGTAACCGTGAAATATTATAGCACGGCTTTTCGTTCTTGTAAAGATATGCGCATCTTTTTGCGCAAAAAATCTCCCGACGGGCGGGAGATTTTGATATTACGCACGCAGAAGCGTTTTTATGTATGTCGGCAGTGCTTTCGGATCGATTTCCTTCGTTTTTGCATTGATGATACCGGAAAGCTCCTGCATCCGTGCGGTACAGCAGTAGGGATACAGACGGCAGGATTCCGAACACTTCATATCGCAGTGAAGAGTGAACGGTTCCAGCGGATTGCCGCCGTTTTGGATATATCCGTAAAGCTTCTCAATGGATTCAGGTGTGTGGAAAACGGTGAGAATGTTTTTGATTTCGTCCTTGCCGTATTTGTTCAAACTGAGAGACAGATACCGTTTTACACAGAGTAGATATTCCTCCTCCGAAGGGGGGCAATTCGCGAGCATATTGGAAAGATAATTCACCGTATTGTCGAGCTTGCCGAGAGCATAACTGACGTACGCCAGAGATGCGTGCAGAAGATACTCATCTTCATTCGGTGAAATCGTGGCGCAGAGATTTGCTCCGGTCAAAAAGCTGTGTATATGTCTGAGACTTTTTGATATCTTACCGGTCTGTGATATGTGAAGCATCAAACCGAGCAGATCCTCAAACGAGGCAGCGGAGGGATTGCGGAGTGTTTTGATGGCAAGCGATCCGTAGCGGGCGTCGTTGAATTTGGGAGAGAAACGGTGTGCGTATGTTTCGCTGTAGCCGGGGATGATGACCTGATAAGTGGGGAATCCGAGACAGGAACTGTCACGTACGAGAATATCGTATCCCTGCGCAGTGAAAAAGTCAAGACATTCCATCAGCAGTTCGCGGTTGTTTCTGCCCGTAAAGCCGACAGATTCGTTATAGGCAAACTGCGATGTTTCGAGGAAGAAGCGGGGGAGCTTTTCGGAAACGCCCGTCGTCAGTTCCTTGGTGAGTATGTTCAGATCAAATTCATTTTCTTGTTTATAGCGGAAGTTGCAGAATCTGGCGATGTTACCGATGTTGCGCCCCTGGAAGCTTTCCGTCAGTGCGCGCTCCAGTGCGATTTCAAAGATTGGATAGGCTCCGTAGTGGGTATGATACCGTCCGGTTTTTTGGTCGATGATACATACGCTGGCAACGGGGAATTTTTCCCCGAGAGAGCAGTCCTTGATAAGGACTCGGAATCCTTGATTGCGGAGGTAAGTAATAATGTTGTAGGCAACCTTGTGTTCCTTAAGAACTTCTTCGGGAATATCCGGCGGAGTGATATCATGGAACATCATATAGATGAGATGGTGTCTCTCAACGATTTCGCTCATTGCCTGCACGAGGGCTTCTTCGGGTGTGTTGCCTGCCGCACAGCCGGTGGAGGTATAGATGTTTTTCCGCAGAGCGGTGGGGAGATATTCCTTTGTTTCGGTGTTGAGACAGTAATACGGTGTGCAGACGACATTGCCTTCTTTGTCTGCGTACTGAGCAAAGAGTGCGTCCGCAGTCATTTCTTCTTTTGTGAAAAAGCGAAGCTGTCCGGCAAAAGCTTCGTACCATTTTTTGTTTTTGGGATACAGATCCTTGGCGGCGCGTGTTACGTTCTGGCTGTCATTGATGGAATAACTGCCGTCCTTCTGTGCTTCATTCATGCCGATGTATCCGAGTTGGAGCCGTTCCATCATTTCGCCGTAAGCACTTGCAAGGGCTAATTCCTCTGTGACGCCTTTTCCGTTAGAGCCGAAGGTGGTGCCCTCGACCGTTACACGCAGGGAAAAGCAATAAGGCACGCTGGATTCAAGTTTTTGTTCAGTTGTTCTTATTCCGTGGGAGTGGAGAATGGATTTGATTTTCTCTACCGTTTTCAGAGGGCTTTCGTCTTTGAAATCGGCGTCGAGAAATGTTTTGGGCATATCCATGGTATCGTCCCTTTCTGTTACTGAAGATGTATACAATTATTATATATTATGAATTGTAAAAAGTAAAGAGCTTTTGGATATTTTTATCCGTACCGTGCCGGGCGTGCTTTTTGTGTTCTGTGCCCTTCGCCCCCTGTTTCAGATAAAGAAAAGCAGTCAAACCTAAAGGTTCAACTGCTTTTCTTTGGTGCGGGTAACAGGGGTCGCCCTGCCTGCGGCCAGGAGCGGTGGCGCGGAAAAAGTGTCCCCCGGACACTTTTTTAACACGCGCCCTTCGCCCCCTGTTTCAGATAAAGAAAAGCAGTCAAACCTAAAGGTCCAACTGCTTTTCTTTGGTGCGGGTAACAGGGGTCGAACCTGCACGGTTGCCCACCGGATCCTAAATCCGGCGCGTCTGCCAATTCCGCCATACCCGCGTATTTTGTATTATACCACATTGCGTACGTTTCGTCAAGCACGGAGAGCGCTTTCGGGTGGATTTGTGAACAAAAGGTAAAACCGATTAAGTTTTTCTTAAATCTTGTCCGTCTTCATTTTTCGTTCACAAAACGGTGCTACAATAATGATACCGTGTTTTTTACGGATGTACTGCTTTTGTTTGGAGGCGTATGGATTGAAAACCTCGCAAAAAAATCCGAATACGTCGCGTATTGCTGCGATTGTTTTCCTGTTTCTCGGATATTTGCTTCTTTTTCTGACCTTGTGGCTGTGTGACTGCTATGACGATGTCAGTTTGGAGAATATGCTCTTTCAGTTGAAGACTTCCTCGGAGGGTGTGCACGCGGTGCTTACCTCCAGCTGGATTCTTCGCGTCGGGCTTCTGTCGGTGCTGTTTACGGGGCTGACCGTCTTTGTGTACCGCTTGCTGTTCGGAAAATACAGCTATCTTCTCAAAAATGCGGCGTGGCATCTTTCCTTTTCGAAAACGGCTGCGTACCGCTTCTTCCGGGATCGTATTCTTTTGCCCGCACTGTGCGTGTTTTTTGCTGTTTTGATTATTTTTATCGGTCAGTTCAAGGTGATTGCCCGCGTCAGCGCAAGTGCGACGGAATCTTCCTTTATAGAAGCGCATTACGTTGATCCTGCCAAAACGGCGATCACGTTTCCGGAAACGAAGCGGAATCTGATCTATATTTATCTTGAATCCATGGAGAGTACGTTCGGGGACGCAGCTGTTTCCATGGACGCCATTCCCGAACTTACCGCACTTGCCGAGGAGAATGTCAATTTTTCCGGAACCTCCGGACTGGGCGGTGCAATGACGTATACGGGCTCTACGTGGACGGCTGCCGCCATGGTCACCCATACGGCGGGGGTGCCGGTAAAGGTTTCTCTGACGGCCGATTCATACGGTGCGGAGGAGGACGAATTTCTTCCCGGTATCGTGACGCTCGGCGAGATTCTGGAGAAGGAGGGTTACCGGCAGGTGCTTCTCCTCGGCTCCCTTGCGGAGTTCCACGGACGGGAACCGTATTTTACCGGTCACGGAAATTACGAAATTATCGATACGGAAACGCTGAAGGAGACGGGTCGTCTTCCCGAGGATTACCGCGTTTGGTGGGGGTACGAGGACGAGAAACTCTTCCGTTTTGCGAAAGAGGAGCTGACACGGCTCGCCGCATCCGATGAACCGTTCAACTTCACCATGCTCACGGCGGACACGCATTTCCCCGACGGGTATCACTGTTCGCTTTGTGAGGACGTGTACGAGGAGCCGTATGCCAACGTGCTTTCCTGCTCCTCAAAACAGGTGGCGTCGTTCGTTTCGTGGATTCAGAAGCAGCCGTTTTATGAGAATACGACGGTTATCATTACCGGCGACCACCTCACGATGGATCCGGATTTCGTGGAGGATCTTACCGAGGATTACGTCCGTACCGTTTACAACTGCTTCCTCAATGTGCCGGTGCAGCCCGTGCAGGAGAAAAACCGGCAGTTTGCCACGGTCGATATGTTTCCGACGACGCTTGCTGCCCTCGGTGCAAAAATTGAGGGGGAGCGGCTCGGTCTCGGCGTGAATCTTTTCTCAGGGGAGAAAACGCTAACGGAGACGTACGGCTATGACGCCGTCGAAACGGAGCTTCAGAAGCATTCTGATTTTTATGAGAAGGCGTTTTTGGAAACGGAGAGCGATTCGTAACAGAATAAGGGAGATGCCGCAGTACGCGGCGTCTCTTTTTTTATCATGCGTGGTTTGTGGATTTTATAACGCGTTCGCGTGAACTTTTTTTGCAATCACTATTGACAAACGAGGGAGAATGTGGTATACTGTAAGAGCAGTGCAGAAAACATTGCAGAAAGGAAGGCTACGAATGAACAGCCAATTTACTCCTAAAACGGGCGGCAGTCAAGTGCCGCGGAACATCAAAAATTTGCCGCTTAAGAAGATTTTTCTGGTGGCGATCGCGGTGATTGCCGTGCTCATGATCGTCAGTACCTGCTGGTACACGGTCAATGAAAAGCAGCAGGCGGTCATCACCACCTTCGGACGGGTGACGGGAACGGCGGGTGCCGGCATGCATTTCAAGCTTCCGTTCGGTATCCAGCAGGTCGAGCTTGTGGATGTCAACGTCTATCAGAAGATTGAGATCGGCTACCGTACGGATCCGGGCGGCGCGTCTACGGAGACTGTTACCAAGGAAAGCAAAATGATCACGGGCGACTACAATATCGTCAACGTGGACTTCTTCGTCGAATTCAAGATTTCCGATCCTGTAAAGTATCTGTACAACTCGGCAGAGCCGGAGCTGATTCTGAAAAATCTGGTGCAGAGCCAGATCCGCAACGTCGTAGGTTCATCTACGGTCGATTCCGTGCTGACGGACGGTAAGTCGGAGATTCAGCAGCAGATCAAGACGCTCATCACGAGTGAACTTTTGGAATATGACATCGGACTGACGCTGACCGATATCAAGATTCAGGACAGTGAGCCGCCGACTACCTCTGTAATTGAGGCGTTCAAAAACGTCGAGACGGCAAAACAGACCGCAGAGACGGTCATCAACCAGGCGAAGGCATATCAGAACTCCGAAATTTCGAAGGCGGAGGCAACGGCCGACCAGCTCATTCAGAACGCGGAGTATCTGAAACAGAAGAGAATCAACGAAGCCACCCAGCAGATCGCCATGTTTGAGGCGATGTATGCCCAGTACGCGCAGAATCCGGGCATGACAAAGGTGAGAATGTATTACGAAGCACTGACCGAGGCGCTGCCGGGCGTAAAGCTCTATATCAACACGACGGCAAACGGCACGAATACCGAGCTGCTTCTGCCGCTGGAAAGCTTCGTGACAGACGGGGAGGACAACTGATATGAAGAAAGCAGCCGTAATTATAGTCGCAGTCGTTCTTCTTCTCGTAGTGATCGGCGGCGCATCTATGTACACCGTCCGCGAGAACGAGTACGCCTGCGTGACAAGATTCAATAAGATTGAGACCGTGCACAACGAGGCGGGACTGTATTTCAAGGTTCCGTTCATCGATACGGTTATGACGTTCCCGGATACGGTGCTCCTGTACGATATTCCCGAATCCGAGGTGCTCACCGCCGATAATAAAAACATGACGGTTGACAGCTACATCACGTGGGAGATCGCTGATCCGCTGACGTTCTATCAGACGCTCGGTACGATCACGGAGGCGGAGAGCCGCCTGGACGCGCTCACCTATACCTCTCTGAAGAACCTGATGGGTACGCTCGAGCAGAACGATATCATTAACGAAGAGGACGCGTCGGAGCGAAACGATATCTACTCCGGTATCACGGAGGAGGTGCAGGAACTGGCGCAGACGTACGGTATCCGTGTGCTGGACGTGAAGGTGAAGCGTCTCGATCTGCCGTCCGATAACGAGCAGGCCGTGTACGCCCGTATGATCTCCGACCGTAATCAGATCGCGGAGAAGTATACTGCTGACGGCGAATATGAGGCCTCCATCATCCGCAATGACGTGGATAAGCAGGTGAATATTCTGATCTCCAACGCGCAGGCGGAGGCGGCAGAGCTCGTCGCTGAGGGCGAGGCTGAGTACATGCGCATGCTCGCCGAGGCTTACGATTCCGAGGATAAGAAGGATTTCTATGCATTTACCCTCGGTTTGGACGCCTTGAAGGCATCGCTTGACACCTCGGCGAATACGAAAACCGTGATTATCGACGGCAATTCGCTGCTCGGTCAGCTGCTTCTCGGTCCGCAGGAATAAGTACATACCATAAAAACCGCTGCAGATATCTGCGGCGGTTTTTTCGTGCGCGCTGACGGTGACAGTGGACAGCCTCCGTGCATACGATAATGAGCAGAGAGCCGAAATCCGCGGCAAAGTCGGGATTATCCGCGGAAATTTTCATCGGAAGGACGGATTTTATCCATGAAACATCTCTACTCGCGTATGGTGCCGCTGTCGGGGACGTATGTCGAAACGTATTTTGCGGGGGCGAATACGGCGCGCGGTTTCGTGAGCGCGTATCCGAGCATGATTCGGGAGGGGGATTTCTCCCGCGTCTACATACTGAAGGGCGGCAGCGGCACGGGAAAAAGCTCGTTTATGAAGGCATGTGCTGCCCGTGCGGAGACTGCCGGCGCATCCGTGACGCTGCTCCTTTGCTCCTCCGATCCTACCTCGGCGGATGCCGTGATCCTCACCGGCAAAGACGGCAGACGTATCGCGATTCTGGACGGAACGGCACCGCATACGGCAGATCCCGCACTTCCGGGTGCGGTCGGTGAGATTCTGAATCTGGGGCAGTTCTGGCGGCCGGAGACACTGATCGGCGCGCGGGCGGAGATTGCACAGGGAAACGCGAAAAAACGGGCGGCGTATGCCCGCACGTATCGGTATCTTGCCGCGTACGGGGAGATCACCTCGGCATCGCGCGAGCTGCTCGCGGATTGCCTCCTTCATGAGAAAATGCAGGCGGCGGCAAAAAGACTCCTCAGCGCATTCCCCCGCGGCGGCGGATACAGTGAGGAGATCCGCTATACCTCCGCCGTGTCGATGAAGGGGATGTTCCGACTCGGCACGTTTTCGCATCTGGCGGCGAGCCGTTTTACCGTGGCGGATGCGTACGGATGCGCGCCGTTCTTTCTTGATGCGGTGCGCAAAGCGGCGGCAGAGCGGCACTGCCCGACCCTGATCGCCCCCGCGCCCGGGGAGACGGAGACGCCGCTTGAACTCTACCTGCCAGACGCGCACGTGTCCGTTTGCTCCGTTTCGGCAGGGCTGGCGTGTGAGGAGACGGAATCGGCGCATACCGTGAATATGCAGCGATTTATCGACCGCCGTGCCCTTGCCGCCTGCCGCGTCCGTCTCCGATTCGCGGACAGATGCCGCGAGATGCTTATGGAGGGCGCGCTCGAAGCGCTCGCCGAGGCGGATTCAGCGCATTTTGCATTGGAGGAGATCTACAAATCCGCTATGGATTTCGACGGGGTGCGCCAGCTTCGCGAGGAGATCGCCGCACAGATCCTGCGGACGCTCTGAAAAGCCAAAATGAGAGGGAGAAGCGCAATTCGCGGCGCATCTCCCTTCTTTTTTGCAAAAAAATTCCTCGAATTTTTCCTTTTTCTATTGCAAATTCGCGCAAAGCGTTTATAATATAGTAAAGATAAGATTATACTGTGTTTACGGGAGTGAATACTATGAATACAAACGGACGGAAGATCGGTTATGCCGTTGCCGGACTCGGTATCGGAAAAGCACACGCGGATGCGGCTGCTGTGTCGGAGAACGCACGCCTCGTGGCTGTCTGCGATCTGATCGAGGACAAGATGGATGCAATCGTTAAAAAGTATCCGGGTACGAAAAAGTATCTTGATTTCGATGAGATGCTGAAGGATCCCGAGATCGATATCGTCAGCATTTGCCTGCCGTCTGCCATGCATGCGGAGTATGCTGAGCGTGCCATGCGGGCAGGGAAGCACGTGCTCATCGAGAAGCCGATCGACATCACCCCCGAGGCGGCAGAGAGAATCGAACGTGTGCGGCTGGAGACGGGCATGAAAGCCGGCGTTGTGCATCAGAACCGCAACAACGTGGACATGCTCCCGATCAAGCAGGCGATCGAGTCGGGACATCTCGGACGGGTGTTCCTCGGCACGTTTGCCGTCAAATGGTACCGCAAGCAGGATTATTACAACGGTTGGCACGGTACGTGGGAGATGGACGGCGGCGGCTCACTCATGAATCAGTCCGTGCACACGGTCGATCTGATGCAGTGGATGATGGGCGAGGTCGAAAGCGTCTCGTCGCAGATGGATATTTACAATCACGATATGGATACGGAGGACACGACCGTGTCCACGATCCGATTCAAAAACGGTGCAATTGCTTCCTTCGTCACGACGACGTGCGCGTATCCCGGTATCTCTACCGATATTCAGGTGTACGGAACGAACGGCTCGGTTGAGGCGGATCAGGACGTTCTGAAAACGTGGAAGATCAAGGATTTCTCGGACGATTTTGCCGATCTGCTCGGTCTGGACGCATGCGATGAGGAAGAGGAAGAGGAAGAAATGCTCGCGCGGTACGGCGGCGGTAATATGGGATATCTCGCAGAGCATCCCGCGCACATCGTCGGGCATCGCTCCGTCGTGGAGGATATGATCGATGCAGTTTTGAACGATCGCGATCCGCAGATCCTGCCTATGGAGGCGATCAAGAGCGTGCGCATTGTGTGCGCGGTCTACGAATCCGCACGTACCGGCAAAACCGTATACTTTAATTAAAAGAGGGAACGTATGAGAATTGCCGTCATTACGGGCGCGTCATCCGGTATGGGGCGCGAATTTGTCCGCAGGATCGATCTTTCGGAGACACTCGATGAGATTTGGGTGATCGCGCGCCGTCGGGAGCGCTTGGAGTCACTCGCCAAGGAGACGCGTGCCCCTCTGCGGATCATTCCGCTGGATCTGACGAAGGACGAAAGCATTGACGAATACAAATCGCTGCTGGAAGCGGAGACGCCGGACGTTGCGATTCTTGTGAACGCGGGCGGCGCCGGTCGCTTTTGCGCGTTCCGCGATGCAGCACTGGACGATTACCGTGAGATGATCGATCTGAACGCGAAGGCACTCATGGCGATGACGTACGTGACGCTTCCGTTCATGAAGGCGGGCGGATGTATTTATCAGCTCGGCTCGCTCTCTGCCTTTCAGCCGGTGCCGTATATCGGTGTGTACGGCGCGACGAAGGCGTTCGTGCTTTCGTTCTCCCGTGCGCTCAATGCGGAGCTCCGGCATTCCGGAATCCGTGTCATGGCGGTCTGCCCGGGCTGGGTGCGTACGGAGTTTTTCGATCACGCCGTCAAGGACGACACGATCTGCTATTACAACCGATTCTACGATGCGGATCAGGTCGTAAAGACCGCGATGAAGGATATGAAGCGCGGCAAGGACGTGTCCGTCTGCGGATTTCCGATCAAGGCACAGGTGCTTGCGACGAAGCTTCTGCCGCATAAGATGGTTATGCGCATCTGGCTGAAGCAGCAGAAAAAACTGTAAAAAAAAGATCCGTACGGTCATTTGGCCGCGCGGATTTTTTGTATCTTTTCCAATTTTGGGCGAGCGGAGAAAAAATTTTGAAAAATTTAGCAAAAAACATTGACAAACGGGTTTTGATGTGATAAAGTTAAGGCACGGAAAAACAGGTTGCATGAAACAGACGTGATCTGCCGTAGTCAAGGGGCGGCGGAGCGTATGCTGAATAATACCGATTCTTCGGAGTCGGTACGTGCGCTGCCGTACAGGTTGATTTTTTAGGAGTGAGCAGCGCGCTCACTCCTTTTTGATTTTTCAGTTATCCAGCTTGCGCCAGTATTTGTAGTAGGCGATCACACTGCGTACCTCGCCGCCGTGTTCGATATCCGGCGCGGTGATCACAACGCCCTCGAGGGAGAGCAGCTCCCACGCGGAGAGATCGGCGATTTTCGTGCGCAGAACGACGTCCATGCTTGCGTAGACGAGCAGCTCGTCATCCTTGACAAGGATCGAGCCGTCGTGCCCGATGACCTCCTCGATGCCGTCCTCCTTCTTTTCGAGAACGCATTTGAGGGCGCGTCCGTCCAGGTGCTTTGCCATGTCGCGCTTGTATCGGATGCTGTCGGGATTCTTGCTTTTGAAAAGTTTCTGAAAAATGTTCATGTGAGACTCCTTGTGAGGTTGTCTATACCATTATACCATATTGTTTTGCCGCCGGAAAGCGGTATGACAAATTTTTTACAAACAATTTTACCAATTTTACCGAAAGAGTGGGAGGGATAGTATGCTGCCGCTTGATATGCTGAGTCCTGCCGCCTCGCGTGCGATTACGGATGCGGGCTATGCGATTGAGGACGCTGTCCTTGCCGTTCGTCTCGATCTCGATTTTGACGGGCGGTACGGGGAGAGCTGGTTTGTGTACGACAAGAGCCGCCGCGCCATTCTCCGCCTGCTTGGAGATGCCGAAACGATTCGGAGTGATCTGAGCGCTGAGGAGGAGAAACAGTACAAAAAATCCGTAAGCGCAATTCTGAATCCGACGGCGCATTTACGTGCGACGTCTGTGACGCTGGTCGATTGCCTCGATCTGGAGACGTATACCGATTCCGTTGTCGATAATTTTGCATCCTCCAACCGTATCGTGTATCAGAAGCACGACGATCCGCGCCCCGATACGGAGGGAATGGAAGACGAGGAGAGAGACGGAATCCTCGAAAAATGGAACGAGGGGAAGACCGCGTTTGTTGCCGGCTTCTGCACAAACTCCGTCAAACAGCGCCTGTTCGCGTTTCTCGGCATCGTCGATCGCCTGCTTCGCGGGGATGAGGTGACGGAGGAGGATCAGGTCTTCGATCAGTTCAACAAAAAGTGCCCGAAATGCGGCAAGGTTTACGAAGATCAGCACAGAAAGATCTGCTCGGATTGCATTGACCGCGGCGCTTTGATGAAAAGATTGCTCGGGTATTTCGGTCCGTTCAAGGTGCAGCTTGCCGCCGTGCTGCTTTGTATGCTCGCCGCGTCCGGTATCTCGCTGATTAACCCGATTCTCAGCGGTAAGATTCTGTATGACCGCGTTATCGATTCCGAGGGCATCTGGCATACGCCGGAAAAGCTCGCGATCGTGCTCGGCGTCATCTTCGGACTTGCGCTCGTCTCGCTCGGGATCAATATCCTGCAGAACCGCAGTATGGCGCGTATGTCCACGCGGGTGACACGCACGATGAAGGTCCATATCTTCACCGCGATGCAGCACCTCTCCCTCGGTTATTTCAACAATAACCCCACGGGACGGCTTATCAACCGCGTCAATTACGATGCCGACCGCATCAATGCGTTCTACATCGACGGCGTGCCGAATCTCATCATCAACGGGCTGAATTTCATCGGTCTGACGATCTTCCTCTTCATTATGAACTGGAAACTGACGCTGATCGTGTTCATTCCCGTGCCGATCATCGTGTGCATTTTCAAGTTCACACTGCCGCGATTCTGGCGTATGTATACGAGACAGTGGCGGGCATCTTCCGCGATGACGTCCATGCTCGGCGATTCCTTGAACGGCGTGCGCGTTGTCAAAGCGTTCGCAAAAGAAGCGGAGGAAACGCACCGTTTCTACGGCTTCTCCGAGCGTCTGTATAAGGCGAATCTGAAAACGAATCTTACGTGGCTTACGATTTTCCCCGTGGTCAGTCTGCTGATCGGTATGTCCTCGCAGGCGATCTGGGGCTTTGGCGGTATCTCCGTCATGGGCGAGAGCATGACGTACGGTGAATTTTCCGCCTATCTCGGCTACATAGGAATGATCTTTGGCCCTTTGCAGTTCTTTACGAATTTCACGAATATGCTGACCGATACGATCAACGCCGCCCAGCGTATGTTCGAGATTCTCGACGCGACGCCCGATATCGCCGACGCGCACGATGCGGTTGAATTGGAAACGGTCCGCGGCGATATCGAGTTCAAGGATGTTTCGTTCCACTACAATCCGAACCGGCCGATCCTCAAAAATGTGAACATCAAAATCCACGCAGGGGATAACATCGGTCTTGTCGGACATACAGGCAGCGGCAAGAGCACGATTGCGAATCTTATCACGCGTATGTACGATACCGTATCGGGATCGATCACGATCGACGGCGTGGATGTGCGCAATATAAAAAGCGATTGCCTCAGACGGAATATCGCCATCGTTTCGCAGGAGATTTTCCTCTTCCGCGGTACGATTGCGGAGAATATCCGCTATGCACGCCCCGACGCAACGATGGAGGAAGTCATCGCCGCCGCCCGGGCTGCCAATGCCCACGATTTTATCGAGCAGCTTCCGCAGGGATATGAGACGGAGGTCGGTACGGGCAGCCGTGCCCTCTCCGGCGGTGAGAAACAGCGCGTTTCCATCGCCCGTGCGCTGCTGCTTTCGCCCTCGATTCTGATTCTGGACGAGGCGACTGCCGCGATGGATACGGAAACGGAACGACTGATCGGGGACGCACTTGCGAAGCTGATTGAGGGACGCACCACGATCACGATCGCGCACCGTCTCTCGACGCTCAAGGACTGCAATTACCTCTTCGCCATCGAGAACGGTGAGATCGCCGAGGAGGGAACGCCCGACGAGCTTCTTGAAAAGAAAGGCGTTTACTATAAGCTCTATACACTCCAAAGCCAGGCGATGAAGAAAGTGCTCAGCGGTATGTGAGCGGATCGCTTGACGGAAAGGAAGGTGCTATCATGGAAGAAAAGAAAAAGGATACGGCTGTGACCGAGGCGAAAGCGGAAGCGAAGGCCGTGGAAAAGGAAGAAAAGAAGGAAGCGAAAAAGGAGGATACGGCAGTCGATAAGCCGACCGATGCTCCTGTTTCGGAGACGGAGGACGATGAGGATGACGTGGACGCGGACGAGCTGTTCAAGCGCCGTCAGTCCATCGATCTGACGCCGGAAAACGCCCGCTTCACGAGATCCAAGGGCGGCATGATCTCCCTCGAGATCGACGGTGCCGAGGGAAAGGAATCGTTTGAGCGCGTGATCGTTTTGCGCTCGTTCCCCGTGTCCGCGCCGGATGAGTTTCTTTCCGTGCGTGAGCCGAACACGAAAAAGAAGGGACGCGGTGCCGAGATCGGCATGATCCGCCGCCTGGCCGATTTTGACGAGGATACGCGCGCACTGATCAATGAGGAAATGGCGCTTCGCTACTTCACGCCGGAGATCAAGAAGATCCTCTCCGTGAAGGAGAAATTCGGCTATTCCTATTGGGAAGCGGAGACGACGGCGGGCAAGGTTTCGTTCATTCTGAACAATCCGTTCGGCAGTATCCGCGTCCTGGAGGACAAGAGAGTCTATATCGCCGATATGGACGGCAACAGCTTTGTGATCCCGAATCCCGAGGCACTGGACCGCGCAAGCTATCGCCGTATCGAGATCTACATGTGATGAAATTCTGTGAGAGAACATCTCCCGCTGTGAGGGGAGGAGTTGATTTTCTATGAAACTGATGTATGAGCTTCCCGCAGAGGATCAGGCGGCGTTTGATGCCACCTTGATCGAAGGGGAAAAACTGATGTACTGCGTCCCGTTCAACATTTACGGGGAATCGTTTGTGAACGGATATACCGCGGTTACGGACAAAAAGATCGTCTGTCTTCTGCACGGGCGCGTTGTCGGATCGTATGAGCTGGCGCGGTGCGGCGAATTTTCGACGGAGGTCATGTACGGCAACTGTGCGTTCTATACCGTTTATGACGGGTCTGCGACGCTGATCTGCCGCTTTATCTCCGGACGGAATCTGCCGCGGTATACGCTGCTCGTCAATGCGTGCACGCTTCTTGCTGAGCGCGCCGCCGCCAAGGAAGCACCGGGTGAGCCGCTGACCAACAGCGAGCCGGAGAGATTCTGCCCGAAATGCGGCAGACCATTCGTGCGCGGCACGTCGCTCTGCCCGTTCTGCCGTAGTAAAAAAGAGGTCTATCTGAAGTTGTGGGGGCTGACGAAGGGGCTTCGTCTCATGCTCATGTTCCCGCTGATTGTCGCGGTGTTCTCGGTCGCGTTCCAGTTTATTGTGCCCGCGATTCAGAGAATTGCCGTCAACGATTTTATCACCAACGAATCGATCCGCCCCGTCAAAGCGGGCAGTGAGACGATGTTCGGCTTTATTCTGATTATCGTCGCGATTGTCAGCATCGATCTGTTTCAGCGGATTCTGTCCGTCATTCAGACGCGCATGAACGCCGTGTCGGGCAACAAATTCACGCTGATGCTCCGTACGCTTCTGTATGAGAAGATTCAGAATCTGTCGCTCTCGTCTATTTCCAACAAATCGACGGGCGATCTCATGGGACGTATCAGCGGCGACGTTGGTACGGTGCAGGGATTCATGACGGGGCAGCTGCCGAATCTGTTCGTGCAGCTTGTGTCCTTTGTGCTCGCAATCGTTCTTCTGCTCGGCATGGATCCGCTGATGAGCGCGTTTGTGTTCGTGCCGATCCCGCTTGTCGTGTTCCTGATTAAGAAATTCTGGGAGACGATGCAGTACCGCAACCGCAAAAACTGGATGCTCAACCGCCGCGTCAATCAGCTTCTGCAGGATACGCTCAACGGTATCCGTGTCGTCAAGACGTTCGGCTCGGAGGAGCGGGAGATCAAGCGCTTTTCCGATGCAACGGAGAGGGCGGCGAAACAGAGCGAATCCAATGCAAAGCTGTTTGATACGATCTTTCCCCTGCTCGGATTTGCGGTCCGATTCGGTTCGTATCTGATCCTGTTTTACGGAAACTATATGCTTTTTCACGGCGATATGACGATCGGTGAATTGCACCAGTTCAATTCCTACGCCAATATCATCTACGGACCGCTCATGTATATCACATTTATCCCGCGTAATATCTCCAACTTCCTCACCTCCCTCGGCAAGGTGCTCGAGATTCTGGAGGAGGAGCCGGAGATCGCGGATATCAGCATGCCGATCGATATTCGTTTTGAGGGCGATATCCGTTTTGAAAACGTGACGTTCGGATACGAATCGTACAATCCCGTTCTGGAGCATATCAACCTTGACGTGAAAAAAGGCGAGATGATCGGTATCGTCGGACATTCCGGCTCCGGAAAAACAACACTTGTCAATCTGATCATGCGACTGTACGACGTGACGGAGGGCGCGATCTTCATCGATGACGTCAATATCAAGGATATCTCGCAGAACGCGCTCCGTTCGCAGATCGGCGTCGTTCTGCAGGAGACGCACCTGTTCTCCGGCTCGATCCGCGATAATATCCGCTATTCCAAGCCGTTGGCAACGGATGACGAGGTTGTGGCGGCGGCAAAGCTCGCCAACGCGCACGATTTTATCGTGAATCTCCCCGAGGGATACAACACCATCGTCGGCGAGAAGGGCTATTCGCTCTCGGGCGGTGAGAGACAGCGTGTGGCAATTGCCCGTGCGCTGATCCACAATCCGCAGATTCTGATCCTTGACGAGGCGACGGCGGCGCTGGATACGGAGACGGAAAAGCTGATCCAGGACGCGATCAACAAGCTGACGAAAAACCGTACCACGTTTGCCATCGCGCACCGTCTGTCCACGCTCCGGAATGCGGACAGACTGATCGTGCTCGAGCGAGGCAAGCTTGTCGAGTGCGGTACGCATAAGGAGCTGCTCGAGCAAAAGGGGCTGTACTGGCGGCTCGTCATGGCGCAGAGACAGGACTCCGGTATGCTGAAAAAGAAAGCGTAAAGAGAAAAGGCTCCGCTTGCCGGAGCTTTTTCCATATTTTTCTTCCGTTTCGGGAACTTTTCCGTCTGCGCGCGGTCTAATAAAGCGAATTTCTGTCGTCTTTTGAGGAGAGGTGTGTTTTTTGTTCAAGAAAGTGGTTGTCGGCCTGTTTTGTGTGCTTTTATGTGTCGGGATTCTTGCCGGCTGTGATGATACCGTGCCTGTCAATGCCCCCGTCGATGATACGGAGGATACAGGGGGCGATTCTGTTTCGGATACCGTGCCGGTGAGCGATACGGATACCGATACGGAGAGTGATCCTCCGTTGACGGATGAGGGTACTGCTCCGGATGAATTTCCGGACGAAAGCCCGGCGACTGAGCCTGAGACGGAGCCGGTCACGGAGCCGCCCGTTATCCGTATCGAGGTGCCGTCTCCGATCGGGCGGAATATCAGCGATCTCGGTGAGATTCCGTTTCCCGAGGAGCAGATGCTTTTTGTTCCTGCGAACCATCCCTTGCCGATCGGTACCGTTTTTGAGGTAACCTTTGTCGGCGAGAGGGAGGGAGATGTGCTGTATATCGCACCGGAATCCCTGCTCGTTCTGCATGTCAGCGAGGGAATTGATTTGGAGAACGTCACCGTCTCCGCTGAGGATAAAACGGTCTATCTCACGTTTGATGACGGCCCGTCTCCGGCGAATACGCCGCGTGTTCTCGATATTCTGGACGAGTACGGTGTGAAGGCGACATTCTTCCTCGTAGGCGAATCGGTGGAGAAATACCCCGATCTTGTGCGCGAGATCTACAGCCGCGGTCACAAGATCGGCTGCCACTCCTTTACGCACGTATATGCCGATATTTATGCAAATGTCGAAAATATGCAAGCGGAAATTGCACGCTGGGAGGCGGCAGTAGAAAACGCCCTCGGTTTTTTGCCCGCGGAAAGACTGTTTAGATTCCCCGGCGGATCCACCATATGTAAAGAGGACGGTATCCGGAAAATGCTGGCGGAGCAGGGATGGCGCGCCTACGATTGGAACGCGGTCAACAATGACTGTCTGCTGCATACCCGTCCCGAGGAAATGACGGATGAGGAATACATGAAGGACAGCGTGATATCCACGCTTGCGTACAGCTTTCGTATGTCGACAAGTCCGCACATCATGCTCATGCACGATACGTACGTGCAGACTGCAGATCTCCTTCCGTGGATGATCGAATACATGAAGGAGCAGGGATGCACGTTCGGTACACTCGATCAGCTGGAAAGCGGCTGGCTCCACAGAGGATGATCCGTGAATAGAAAAACGGCACCGTTTTGGCGGTGCCGTTTGTTTTACACATATTCCGGTTTCAGATCGCGTGCCATGAACAGCTTTACGGCGCTCGATGCGGGTATTTCGCCGCTCAGTACGCTGTGGACCATCTCGCAGATCGGAAGCTCTACACCGTACTTTTCGGAAAGAGCCATCGCCGCGGGGAGTGCGTTGATGCCCTCCACAACCATGCCGATCTCGCGAACGGCATCCTCCGGGGATACGCCTTGACCGATCATGACACCGGTGCGGTTGTTGCGGCTGTGCTTGCTGGTGCACGTCACGATCAAGTCACCGATGCCGGCAAGGCTTGTGAACGTCTCTTTCCGACCGCCCATCGCTGTGCCGAGACGGGTGATCTCCATCATGCCGCGCGTAATGAGTGCCGCTTTCGCATTGTCACCGAAGCCGAGACCGTCGGAGATACCTGCGGCAAGCGCAATAATGTTTTTCATCGCGCCGCAGATCTCCACCCCCTTGATATCGGTGTTCGTGTAGACGCGCAGAATCTCATTCGAAAATGTTTGCTGGATATATTCCGCTACACGGATGTCCGCCGATGCCGCTACGATCGTCGTAGGCATTTCGAGCGCGACTTCTTCCGCGTGTGTCGGACCGGACAGAGCGACGAGCGGAAGTCCCGGCATGCCGAGCGCATCTGCGATCACTTCGGTGAGCGTCATGTGCGTCGCCTGCTCCAGACCCTTCGCCACGTCCACGATGATCTGATCCTCTTTGATATACGGTGCCGCCGCGTTTGCCGTCTGCCGTGTGTAGGGAGATGCCACGGCGAACACAACGATATCCATGCCGGTGATGGCACAGCCGATCTCCGTTGTCAGATGAAGCTCCGGCGGTACTGCCATGCCGGGGAGATTCGGATGCACTCTGTATTTATCGAGCGATTCGATCTCAGACGGCAGTGCGGACCACAGCGTGACTTCGTTATGGGAGACGAGCGTTTTAGCCAGTGCGGTGCCCCAGGTGCCCGCACCCAGAATCCCGATTTTTGCCATAGATTTACCTCGCTTGTTGATTCCTCTGCCAAATCACAGATCGTAGTAAGCCGCAAACTCTGCGGGATGCGGGATCTGGTTGATTTTCTTTGCCTCGGCGCGTTTTCTCTGGATCCATACCTGAAGGAGTCTTTCCGGGAATACACCGCCTGCGGTCAGATAATCGTGATCTGCCTCCAAAGCGTTCAGCGCCTCGTCAAGGGAGCGGGGCAGGGACTGAATCTTTGCCTTTTCCTCATCGGAGAGGTTGTACAGATTGAAGTCGAACGGACCCCAGCCGCACTTGGCGGGATCGATCTTCTTCTGAATACCGTCGATACCTGCCATGAGGATCGCGGCATATGCGTAGTACGGGTTGCATGTTGCATCGGGGGAGCGCAGCTCGAAGCGGCGCTTGTCGGGCGTCTTTGCGTAGTCCGGGATACGAATGACCGCACTGCGGTTGGACGTAGCGTAGCCGATCGTAACCGGTGCCTCAAATCCGGGCACGAGACGCTTGAACGAGTTGGTGGACGGGTTCGTGATTGCGCACAGAGATGCGGCGTGCGTGAGCAGACCGCCGATGAAGTTGAGCGCGGTCTCGGACAACTGAGAATATCCTGCCGGATCGTGGAAGAGCGGCTTGCCGTCCTTGAACAGCATCATGTGCACGTGCATACCGTTGCCTGCCTCACCGTAGATCGGCTTGGGCATGAAGGTAGCGGTGCGTCCGTCCTGCAGAGCGGCATTTTTGACCATGTATTTGATGATCATGGTGTTGTCCGCCATTTTGGTCATCTCACCGAGCTCAACCTCGATCTCAACCTGACCGGAGCCGCCGACCTCGTGATGATGATATTTTACTTTTACACCGCGATCTTCCAGCATCAGGCAGATGCGGCTGCGCAGATCGTACGTGATATCGTGCGGCAGATCGGCATGGTAGCCGCGGTGACCGGGCGTCGTGTAGCCGCCGTTGTTTTTCTCGGGATCGCCTGCCGACCAGACAGCCTGACGCGTGCTCATGTTGAAGGAGAGATCGTCCGGCTTTTCACTGTAGGCAACCTTGTCAAAGATATGGAATTCAAACTCCGGACCGATAATCATCTCGTCGGCGATGCCGGTCTCCTTCAGATACGCGGCGGCGTGCTTTGCGACGTTGCGCGGATCCTGATCGAAGCGGTAGTTGGGGGATGCGATGACGTATACGTCACCGATCATGGAAAGCGTGGTGACCTCGGCAAACGGATCGAGTGCGGCACTGGAAAGGTCGGGGATGAAGACCATGTCACTCTTCTCGACCGGTGCAAAACCGTAGTTGGAGCCGTCAAAGCCGATGCCGGACTCCATGAGTTCTTCGGTGAAACGGGTTTCGGGGATTGCGATGTGGCGCCAACGGCCGTCAATGTCGACCATTTTGAAATCAAGCATGCGAACGTTGTTGTCTGCGCAGAACTTCTTTGCTTCAGCAAATGTCTTGAACATAAATCGTACTCCTCTTTTGTAATATCCGTGTAGTCGGCGATGCCGCTGTGATTATTATACAACAGTTTACAGAAAAAATAAAGAGGTTTGGAAAATATTGCGTCGGATGAAGCGAAATTTACAAAAACAACACAAAGATGGGGAAAAGAAAAAGCACCTCGGAGGTGCTTTTTTGATACTTTAATCGTTTTTCTCTTTTTTGTTTCTCTTGATCCGAAACACGAGAGATGTGAGCATAAAGCTCCCAATATAGAGAAGCACGGAAAGCGTTTTCACAAGCGGCGGGAAGAAAAGAACAAACGGAATCATCAAGGGGATTGCCGCAAAAATATATACAGATGCGCTTTCAGACAATTCGTTTTCTTCCTCAGCGGTGAGAGGCGAGCCGTATGCGGTTCGGAAACCGTTTTCGGTTTTTTCTTTTTTGAAAAATTGGGCTTGAAATATCATCAGCGCGATCAGAATCAGCGGAATAAGTGACATCTCGGAAATGTTTATGTGGTCGTGCAAGAATACAGCTGCAGCAATATTTACAAGGATTGTCAAAGCGTAATATACGCGCATCATCCGTCCTCCCGTTTATCTGAAATGCGGCAAAAGACTCTTCTTTTTGTTTGTATCTTCTTGTGGTGGTATGCAATAGCTGAAGATGATAATTTGCCGTCTAAAGTTATGTCGGTTATTGTTCTCTTAACATTATTATACCATATAAAAAGCCAAGGGTCAATAACGTAATGGTTGAGTGCAGAAGCCGCTAAAGAAAATGGTGAGGACGGGAATCTGAACCCGCGCGTGCGCCTGCAGAAAGCGGCGTTGTTTGTCAGCCATGCGCCCGCGTAACAGATCCTGCGGATCTGGCGGGTTCAATTCATACAGCGAGCAAGAAAAACAGAGCATCCCAAAAGGGATACTCTGTTTTTTGGTGACCCGGACGGGAATCGGTCTCGCGCGACCTGCGCGCTCGGTCCGGAACGGCTCTGACAGTCCACCGGACTGTCATTCACTACCGTTCCGCTTCGATTCCCATCCGAATAGATGAAAAAAGCAATACACCCAAAAGGATGTATTGCTTTTTTGGTGACCCGGACGGGAATCGAACCCGTGTTACCGCCGTGAAAGGGCGGTGTCTTAGCCGCTTGACCACCGGGCCGTGTCAATGGAATACCCCGATGGAATCGGGGTATTCAAATGGTAGCGGAGACTGGATTTGAACCGGTGACCTGCCGGGTATGAACCGGATGCTCTGGCCAACTGAGCTACTCCGCCATATTCTCTTTTCGACTGCTCTCGCAATCGCCTAACTATTTTATCACAACATTTCTCACTTGTCAATAGTAAATATAAAAAATATTCGGAAAAATATTAAGATTTTCTCCGCTGAAAATGTTACTGTTTTTACCCTGTCACAAAATTCGTCAAATCGCTCAATTATGTATCGATAAATATTACATCGAAATGTGATTATGTGGATTGAAATCGTTTTTTCCTTGTGGTATAATTAAAATGTATAAGTTTGTATGTCGGAGACTGTCGTCGGGCACGGAAAAGACGGAGAGAAGGGGATCTTGTTATGCAGAGCTTTCAGCACGGGGAATTCACCGATTTTATTCAGTGGCATGATATGGACGGAAACATTATCAACGCAAGCGACGGCGGCGTGATCTATGCCGAAGGCAAGTACCACTGGTACGGGATGGCGCTTCGTCCTCTCGGGGAAGGTACGGACGGCACCGGCGGCGAGGTAACGGATACGGGCGTTGTCATGTACGCCTCGGAGGATCTTTTGAACTGGCAGTACGAGGGCGTGATCCTCCCCTGTACGGATATAGAGGGACATCCCTTGTGCGCTCCCATGCGCTTTGAGCGCTCAAAGATCATTTACAACGAAAAGACGAAAAAATACGTGTTCTGGTGCCACTACGTGAAGTGCCCCGGAGATCATGGCGTGGCGGACGGAACTGCCGAAGCGGGTGTTGCCGTTTGTGATCGTGTCAACGGCACCTACACGTGGGTAGGCACTCACCGCCCCATCGATCGGGACGGCGCAGTAAAGGATATGACGCTGTTCAAGGACGCGGACGGTACGGCGTACCTCATCTATGACCGACGTGAGGTCGATGCGGAGAAGGGACGCGCTATCCACATCGTAAAGCTGACGGAGGATTACCTGTCCCCTACGGATACGTATCGAAAGATCGATGAGGCGGCTGTCAGAGAAGCCCCTGCCGTATTTTATCATGACGGCTACTACTATATGATCACCTCGGGCGTTACGGGTTGGGCGATGAATCGGGCGAAATATTTCCGTACGAAGGATCTTATGTCCGAGTGGGAGGACATGGGCGATCCCTGCGTCGGCGACGGTGCGGACATTACCTATGCCTCACAGACTACCTACGTTTTCAAGGTGGAGGGGGAAGACCGCTTTATCCACATGGCGGAGCGGCATAACAGGGAGAATTTTCTGCACTGCGCCTACGTGTGGCTTCCTATCGAGTTTGGCGAGAACGGAACCCTTTGCCTCAAGTATCTGAAAGAGTGGAAATAAGCTTTATTGACGGCTGAAAAAGGAGGGAATGGCTTGAAACAGGAACGGACGGTGGCACGTGCCACGCTCGGCAGATTGCCCGAGTATCTTAAGTATCTGCGAAATACGGATCCTGAAACGAAAACAGTGTCCGCAACGGCGATTTCCAAAGCCCTCGGCTACGGCGAGGTACAGGTGCGAAAGGACCTCAGTGCCGTGTGCGGTGCCGGTAAGCCGAAAATCGGCTATGTTACCGAAGAGCTGATCCACGCGATCGAGCAGTATCTCTCAGGCGGTGAGCACAGCCGCGTTGTGATCGTCGGTGCGGGTAAGCTCGGCGGCGCCCTCCTGGATTATGACGGATTCCGCTCTTTTGGAATGGAAATCGTTGCCGCGTTTGATTCCGATGAGGGGAAATGCGGCAAATCTCCGACGGGGAAGGATGTCCTTTCCATAGACCGTTTGGAGACGTACTGCCGGGAGCAAGGTGTCCGCATCGGAGTGATCGCTGTGCCGAAGAAGGCAGCACAGGAAGTCTGCGACCGACTTGTACGGGCGGGTGTCCGTGCGATCTGGAACTTCTCCACGGCGCATCTGAAGGTTCCCGAGGACGTACTCCTGCAAAACGAAAATCTCGCTCTGTCACTGGCGCATATGCATTTTATGCTCAGCCAGACACAGCGTTGACATAGAATTGTACAGCTACTTAAATTTCAACAAAAGGAAGAAACGGAATGAATAAGATTACCATTATCGGAGCCGGCAACGTCGGATCCACGATCGCGTACACCCTGATGATCACGGGATGCACCTCGGAGATCGTCATGATTGACGTCCAGAACGAAAAAGCGGTGGGTGAGGCACTCGATATTCAGCAGGGCACTCCCTACGGAGGCATCTGTCAGATCTACGCAGGCTCGTATGAGGACGCGAAGGATTCGGATATCGTTATTTTCACCTGCGGTGTCGCGCGTAAGCCCGGTCAGTCGCGTCTCGATCTCGCGCAGGTCAATACCGATATCACGAAGTCCATTATCCCGGATATCGTGCGCGTTGCACCGAATGCCAAGTACATCATCGTCAGCAATCCTGTCGATATTCTGACGTACGTGTTCCTCAAACGCTCCGGTCTGCCTGAAAATCAGATCATCGGCTCCGGTACGATTCTGGATACCGCGCGTCTGCGTGCACGCCTGTCCGAGTGTTTCAATATCAACCAGCGCAATATCCACGCATACGTGCTCGGTGAACACGGCGATTCTTCGTTCGTTCCGTGGTCTCTTACGAATATCTCCAACGTGCCGGTTATGGAGTATCACGCTGCCGTCCGCGTTTCCGACCGTCCCACGCCGGAGTTTACGCCGGAGGGTGTGGAGGAGTACATCCGCCGCTCGGGTGGGCGTATCATTGAGCGCAAGGGCGCGACGTTCTACGCCGTATCCGCGTCCGTGTGCCATATTGCCAAGACGATTCTTACGGGAATCGACACGACGATGACTGTCTCCACCATGATGCACGGTGAGTACGGCATCAGCGACGTTGCGCTCAGTACGCTCAACATCGTCGGTGAGCAGGGCGCAATCGGCAAGGTCATGCTTCCGCTTGCCGGAAACGAGATCGTCCAGCTCAGAGAGAGCGCCAAGACGATCAAAGCAGTTATCAGCCAGCTTACTATCTGATTACATAATTACGGAGGATATCATGGAATATCGCATTGAACACGATTCGATGGGCGAGGTAAAGGTGCCCGCAGACCGTCTTTGGGCGGCACAGACACAGCGCAGTCACGAGAATTTTGAAATCGGTGTCGGCATTGAAACGATGCCCCGCGAGATCACGCACGCGTTCGGTATTCTGAAAAAGGCGGCAGCACTTGCCAATCACGCGCTGAAGCCGGAGAAGATGACGGATGCAAAGCTTGCCGCGATCTCCGCCGCTTGCGACGAGGTCATCAGCGGTGCGCTGAACGATCATTTTCCGCTTGTCGTATGGCAGACGGGATCCGGTACGCAGTCCAACATGAATGCAAACGAAGTTATCGCCAACCGAGGCAATCAGATCGCAGGCGAAAAACTGCTCCACCCGAACGACGATATCAACATGAGCCAGTCCTCCAACGATACGTTCCCCACGGCGATGCACATCTCCGCTGTGCTGGCGATCGAGAACAAGCTGATCCCCGCTGTCGAGACGCTGATCGCTACGTTTGTCCGTCTCGAGAAAGAGAATGAGGGCATCGTCAAGAGCGGACGCACGCATCTGCAGGACGCAACGCCGATCAAGTTCAGCCAAGAGATCAGCGGATGGCGCTCCAGTCTGGAAAGAGACGTCGAGCTTCTGAAACTCGCCGTGAAGCCGCTTTATGAGCTTGCGCTCGGCGGTACTGCTGTCGGTACGGGACTGAATGCGCCGAAGGGATTTGACACCGCTGTTGCCGCAGAGGTTGCGAAGATGACGGGCAAGCCGTTTATTACCGCGGCGAATAAGTTCCATGCACTTACCTCTAAAGATGAGCTCGTCTTCGCCCACGGCGCGATCAAGGCACTTGCCGCCGATATGATGAAGATCGCCAACGACGTTCGCTGGCTGGCATCCGGCCCGCGCGACGGCCTCGGCGAAATTTTCATTCCCGAGAACGAGCCCGGTTCGTCCATTATGCCCGGCAAGGTCAATCCCACGCAGTGCGAGGCGGTCACGATGGTCGCCGTGCAGGTCATGGGCAACGATGTTGCTGTCGGCATGGCGGCGTCTCAGGGCAACTTTGAACTCAATGTGTTCATGCCCGTATGCATCTACAATTTCCTGCAGTCCGCCCGTCTGATGGCGGAGGCGATTATTTCCTTTAATAATAAGTGCGCGGTCGGTATTACCGCCAACCGCGAGAAGATGCACCACAATCTGCACAATTCTCTCATGCTCGTCACCGCGCTCAATCCGTACATCGGATACGAGAACGCGGCAAAGACGGCGAAGAAAGCGTTCAAGGAAAATATTTCTTTGAAAGAGGCGTGCGTAGCGCTCGGTTTCCTCACCGCAGAGCGGTTTGACGAGGTGTTCCACCCCGAACAGATGGTGTGACAAAAAATCCAAACGAAAGGGTAAAACCATGAAAGTTCGTTATTTTCCCGGTTGTACGCTGAAGACGAAAGCAAAGGATCTGGACAGATATGCCCGCCTTTGTGCCGAAGAACTTGGCGTAACGCTGGAAGAGATAGAAAATTGGCAGTGCTGCGGCGGCGTGTTTACCACCGCGACGGACGAGATCGCAACAAAACTCTCCTCCGTCCGTGCGCTGATGGACGCGCGGGATCATGATGCGCCGCTCGTCACCGTTTGCTCCGCCTGCCATAACGTCATCAAGCAGACGAATCATGCGATGCAGAACGATGCGGATTTTGCCAAACACGTGAATCTGTATCTCGGTAAGGACGGGCAGTATTACGGCGAGGCGAAAGCGATCCATTACCTCGAACTGCTCCGCGACGTGATCGGTTTTGACACGATCCGTGGGAAGGTGAAAAATCCGCTTGCAGGGAAGAAGATTGCCGCGTATTACGGATGCCTGCTTCTGCGCCCGTCGCAGACGATGCAGATGGACGATCCCGAGAATCCGACCGTGATGGAGGATCTGATCCGTGCGCTTGGAGGGGAGCCTGTCGTGTACGCCCAGCGCAACGAGTGCTGCGGCGGATATGCCGTGCTGGAGGATGCGGCAATCGCGAAGAAAAACAGCGGCAAAGTCATGACGGATGCCGCCTCGCACGGCGCGGATATGATCGTCACCGCCTGCCCGCTGTGCAGATACAATCTGGAGAAAAACGGCACGGGTGAGATTCCCGTCGTCTATCTCACCGAGCTGCTTGCCGAAGCGCTTGGCGTAAAGGAGGATGCACATGACGCACAGTGACCGACTGAAAGAGCAGATACTGCGCACGAGCGGCGTAAATCCGCTGAAATGCATGCGCTGCGGCAAATGTTCGGCGACTTGCCCCTCCTATGATGAGATGGAGTACCATCCGCATCAGTTTGTGTACATGGTGGAGACGGGCGATATCGAGCCGCTCATGAAATCCGAATCCCTGTACAAATGTCTGACCTGCTTTGCGTGCGTGGATCGCTGTCCGCGCAGTGTGGAGCCGGCGAAGCTCGTTGAGGCGGTGCGCCTCGCCGTCATCCGCGAAAAAGGCGGAAACCGCCTGCATACGGACGATATTCCCGCAAAGCTGGATGACGATATGCCCCAGCAGGCGCTTGTCAGCGCCCTCAGAAAATATTCGAAATAAGGAGGAGAAAAGATGCAAAGAATCGGCGTATTTGTATGCTGGTGCGGTACGAACATCGCGGGCACGGTTGACGTGAAGCGCGTGGCGGACGCACTCAGAAATGAGCCCGGCGTCGTTTTCTCCGCCGAGTATCAGTACATGTGCTCCCAGGCGGGACAGGATATGATCAAAAACGCGATCCGCGAGCATAATCTCACCGGATTTGTCGTCTGCTCCTGCTCGCCGCGTATGCACGAAGCAACGTTCCGCAAGACCGCGGAGGCGGCGGGACTGAACCCGTACATGGTTGAGATCGCAAACATCCGCGAGCAGTGCTCGTGGGTACATAAGGATATGGAGATCGGCACGGAGAAGGCGATCGTCCTCGGACGTACCGCCATCGCGAAGGTCAATCTGAACGCGCCGCTTACCCCCGGTGAAAGCCCCGTCACCAAACGCGCGCTCGTCATCGGCGGCGGTATCGCAGGTATCCAGACCGCGCTCGATATTGCCGATGCGGGATTCCCCGTGGATATCGTGGAAACGAAGCCTACGATCGGCGGCAAGATGGCGCAGATCGACAAGACGTTCCCGACGCTCGACTGCGCGGCTTGTATCCTCACCCCGAAGATGGTGGATGCCGCACAGAACGACAAGATCCGCATCCTCTCGTACAGCGAGGTTACGGACGTGCGCGGATTCGTCGGCAATTTCTCCGTCACGATCAAGCGCAAGGCGCGCTATGTCAATGAAGAAATCTGCACGGGATGCGGTCTGTGTACCGAAAAATGCCCGCAGAAGAAGGTGCCGAACGAGTTCAACCTCGGTATGGACACCCGCCGTGCGATCTATATCCCGTTTGCACAGGCGATCCCGAAGGTGGCAACGATCGACGCGGACTACTGCACGATGCTCAAGACGGGTAAGTGCGGCGTGTGCGCGAAGGTCTGCACGGCAGGCGCGATCGATTATACGCAGAAGGATCTCATCATGGAGGAAAAGTACGGTGCAATCGTTGCCGCGACGGGCTTCAACCCGATCTCCATGGAGCCGTTTGACGAGTTCGCATACAGCCAGTCCAAGGACGTTATCACCTCCCTTGAACTGGAGCGGCTGATGAACGCGGCAGGTCCGACCTCCGGTCAGTTTGTCCGCCCGTCCGACGGAAAGCATCCGCACAAGATCGTGTTCGTGCAGTGCGTAGGCTCGCGCTGTGCCGGCGCATCGAAGGGCAAGGAATACTGCTCGAAGATCTGCTGTATGTACACCGCAAAGCACGCGATGCTCATCCGCGATAAATATCCCGATACCGAGGTGTACGTCTTCTATATCGATGTCCGTACGCCCGGTAAGAATTTCGACGAATTCTACCGCCGTGCCGTCGAGGAATACGGCGTGCACTATATCAAGGGTATGGTCGGTAAGGTAACGCCCACGGGAGACACGCTCCGCGTACAGGCATCCGATCTTCTCGCGAACAAGCAGATTCTGATCGATGCCGATCTCGTTGTGCTTGCCGCTGCGATTGAGCCCGACAAATCCGCGCGTCCGCTTGCCACGATGCTCACGGCAAGTATGGATACGAACGATTTCTTCACCGAGGCGCATCCGAAACTCCGTCCCGTGGAAAGCCCGACAGCAGGCGTGTTCCTCTCCGGCGCGTGCCAGGGACCGAAGGATATCCCCGAGACTGTCTCGCAGGCTTCGGCCGCCGCGGCAAAGGTAATCGGACTGCTCGTGAAAGACAAGCTCGTGTGCAACGCGTGCGTGGCATCGTCCGACGAGGCGATGTGCAACGGATGCTCGACGTGTGAGAGAGTATGTCCCTACGGTGCGATCACGTATGCGGATAAGGAATTCCGTATGCCCGACAGAACGACGAGAATCCGCCGCGTGGCACAGGTCAATCAGGCCGTCTGCCAGGGATGCGGTGCCTGCACCGTTGCGTGCCCGTCCGGAGCGATGGATCTGAGAGGATTCTCGAATAAACAAATCATGGCGGAGGTGGACGCTGTATGCAAGTAACGGAATATAAGCCGAAAATCGTGGCGTTCTGCTGCAACTGGTGCTCGTACGCCGGTGCGGACCTCGCCGGAAACAACAGACTGAACTATCCCGATAATATCAAAATCATCCGCGTGCCCTGCTCGTGCCGTGTGAATCCGATGTTCATCCTCCGCGCGTTCCAGCGCGGGGCAGACGGCGTGATCCTCTGCGGCTGCCACCCGGGTGACTGCCATTACACCTCCGGTAACTATTATACCCGCCGCCGTATGGCACTCTTGTTCTCGATGCTCTCCTATCTCGGAATCGAGAAAGAGCGCACGCGCGTGGAGTGGGTTTCCGCCGCCGAAGGCGCGAAATTTGCCGCGACGATGAACGAATTCTCCGCACAGGTTGCCGCACTCGGTGAGAACAAGAGATTGGAGGACCTCAGATGCAAACCGTAACTCGTGATATGCTCGTGAGCCGCGCCAAAGCACTTCTTGCCGACGGTACCGTTGACCGCGTTCTCGGCTGGAAGGCAGGCGAGTTCACCTATGACGTTACGCCCGGTGTGTTCACCGATGCGGACGCGATGGAGAAAGAATTTGTGTACGGCGATTTCTGCGGTGCGAATTTCTCCAAATATCTTCTTACTGAGGCGCGCAAGACGGAGAAGAAAGTTCTCGTCTTCCTCAAACCGTGCGATACATACAGCTTCAATCAGCTGCTTACCGAGCACCGTTTCGACCGCGAGAAGGTCTATGCGATCGGCATCCCGTGCGACGGTATGCTTGATATACATAAGATTCGCACGCTCTCTGCCGAAGGTGTGACTGGCATCGATACGGATGGCGAGAGTGTTACCGTACATACCTTGTACGATGGGGACAAAACGGTTGCCCGTGCCGATGCGCTCGCGGAAAGATGCGTCAACTGTAAATCGAAAAAACACGTCGCATATGACGAACTGCTCGGCGAGGACGGCGAGATCATCGACTCCGCTCGCTTTGACGAGGTCGCGGCGATTGAGAAGATGACGCCAGACGAGAGATTCGCGTTCTGGCAGGATGCGCTCTCCCGCTGTATCCGCTGCAACGCGTGCCGCGATGTATGTCCCGCCTGCACGTGCGAAAAGTGCGTGTTCGACAATCCGAACTCCGGCGTGGAGAACAAATCTCCCGCGAACAGTTTTGAAGAGCAGATGTTCCACATCATCCGCGCGTTCCACGTCGCAGGACGGTGTACGGACTGCGGCGAATGCTCCCGCGTTTGCCCGCAGCATATTCCGCTTCACCTGCTCAACCGCAAGTTTATTAAGGATATAGACGAATTCTACGGCGAGTATCAGGCGGGCGAAAAAGTCGGCTCCCGTGCACCGCTTGTGGATTTCATGACGGGCGACCTTGAGCCGTCCGAGGCTGTAAAGAGAGGTGAGACGAATGCGTAAATGTTCACTCACCGCGCTCGATGCGCTTTTCGCGAAAATGGCAGAGTCCGCCGCTCTCTATCTTCCCGTGGACGGAGATGACGGACGTGCCCACTACGCACAGTGGCAGGAGGGACTGCACCTGAGCGACGCGCTCAACACCGTCCGCAGTGCGAAGGATTTCTTCTTCCCGCAGACGGAGAATCTGATGGCGTTTAAGGTGAACGGAAAAACGATCGAGATCATCGACACCCGTACCGAAGCGGACGATTTCATTGTCTTCGGCGTGCGCGCGTGCGATGTGCGCTCGTTTGATATCCTTGATACCGTGTTCCTCGCCGAGCCTGCCGATTCGTATTATGCGAACCGACGCGCACATGGCGTGATTATCTCCCTTGCCTGCACGCGTCCTGCCGAGACGTGCTTCTGCTCGACATTCGGGATCGATGCGTCCACCCCCGCAGGTGATGTCGTCTGCTGGAAAACGGATGATGCGCTGTATATGGAAGCGAAGACGGAGAAGGGAAGCGCACTGATGGCGGCGCTTGCCGATCTCACCGAGGAATGTGACACGGATGCTGTCAAGGCGCAGCAGGCGACTACGAAAGAGCGTATGGCAAAGCTTCCGCTTGCGGATCTGACAGCCGATAAATTCGGCGGCGGCAAGACGATGGAGTTCTTCTCCGATCCCGCATGGGCAACGCTTTCGGAGGCATGCCTCGGATGCGGTACTTGCACATTCGTCTGCCCGACGTGTCAGTGCTACGATATCAAGGATTTCGATACCGGACACGGCGTGACGCGGCTGCGCTGCTGGGATTCGTGCATGTATTCCGATTTCACGAAGATGGCACACGGCAACCCGAGACTTACGCAGGTGGAGAGATTCCGTCAGCGTTTCATGCACAAACTCGTGTACTATCCCGAGAATAACGGCGGCGTGTTCGGATGCGTCGGCTGCGGCAGATGCCTCACGCGCTGCCCGATTTCGATGAATATCGTGAAGGTCATGAAAAATCTGGGAGGTGACGCGAAGTGATCGACATGAAAGAACCTTTGATCCCCGTCCTCGGCGTGGTTACGGATATCCGTACCGATACGCCCGACGTCAAGACGTTCCGCGTCGTTACGCCCGACGGCAAAAAGCCGTTTAAGCATATGCCCGGACAGTGCGCCATGCTTTCGATGCCCGGTATCGGTGAGGCGCTGTTCTCCATCACCTCCTCCCCGACCAATACGGAGTTCATGGAGTTTTCCATCAAAAAGTGCGGATGCGTGACCGAATGGCTTCATCATATGGAGGTCGGTCAGCAGATTACGATCCGCGGTCCGTACGGCAACGCGTTTCCTGTGGATACCGCTTTCGCCGGACGGGATCTGCTCTTTATCGCGGGCGGTATCGGTCTTGCGCCGCTTCGCTCCGTCATCAACTACGTCCGCCACTACCGCGACCGCTACGGCAAGGTCGATATCGTGTACGGATCGCGCTCCAAGGGCGATCTCGTGGACTATAAGGAGATCGTAGACGAGTGGTGCAAGGATGCCGGCATAAACGTGTATCTCACCATCGACCGCGAACAGCCGGATTGGGACGGTCACGTCGGATTCGTGCCGAACTACGTCAAGGAGCTCGGCTTCGACACGAACAAGACCGCCGTCCTCTGCGGACCGCCGATCATGATTAAGTTCACGCTCGCCGGATTGCAGGAGCTCGGCTTTGACAAAACGCAGGTCTACACCACGCTGGAACTTCGCATGAAATGTGCGCTCGGCAAATGCGGCCGATGCAACGTAGGCGCGAAGTACGTCTGCAAGGACGGTCCCGTCTTCCGCTGTGATGAACTGGACACCTTGCCCGACGAATACTGATATAAGGAGCGACGGATATGGAATCTATGGTTACCATTTATCTTTTCGGCAAGAAATACGAAGTGCCGGAAAATCTTACGATCATGTGCGCAATGGAGTACGCGGGCTATCAGCTCGTGCGCGGATGCGGATGCCGCAACGGCTTCTGCGGCGCGTGCGCCACGATCTACCGTATCAAGGGCGATACGGAGCTGAAAACGTGTCTCGCCTGCCAGACGAAGGTCGAGAACGATATGTATATCGCGACTCTGCCGTTCTTCCCGCTCGTGAAGAAGGAGTTCGATATTGAAAACGTCACCGTTTCCGAGCAGATCATGATGCAGCTGTACCCCGAAATTTACGCGTGCGTCGGCTGCAACGCCTGCACGAAGAGCTGTACGCAGGATCTCAATGTCATGCAGTACATCGCCTACGCGCAGAGAGGCGAGTTTGAGAAGTGTGCGGAGGAATCCTTCGACTGCGTTATGTGCGGCGTTTGCTCCTCCCGCTGTCCTGCAGGAATCTCTCATCCGCAGGTGGCAATGCTTGCACGCCGCCTGAACGGCAAATATCTCGCACCGAAGACGGCACATCTCACCGACCGTGTGCAGGAGATCAAGGACGGTACGTTTACCGAGCTCCTTGAGGTTCTTATGCAGAAGCCGATCGAGGAGATGAAAGAGCTTTACAACCACCGCGAGATCGAGAAATAAGGAGGAGACGGTATGTATTCTGAGACACTGAAACAGTCTATCAAGGCGGTTGAGGCGGCGCGCGAGAAAAATATCGCGTACGAACCTGCCCGCATGACGGCAAAGGAGAAGGAAGACCTTCTCGCCGCATATCATCCCGACTATAAGCAGGATCAGTTTGAAACCTTGAAGATCGGTCCGAATAAGGGCGAAAAAGTGCCGTGCGAGCTTGCGGAAATGCTCGAGGCGCACAGCCGCATTACCTCCGACGCGGTCGATCTCTCCACCCCCGATTACGATGTGGACGTTCTCATCATCGGCGGCGGCGGTGCAGGTGCATCCGCGGCAATCGAGGCGGACGAAGCAGGGGCAAAGACGATGATCGTCACCAAACTCCGCATCGGCGACGCGAACACGATGATGGCGGAGGGCGGTATCCAGGCGGCTGATAAGCCGAACGATTCTCCCGCGATCCATTTTCTTGACGCGTTCGGCGGCGGTCACTTTGCCGCGAAGCGTGAACTGCTTCATAAACTCGTAAACGATGCGCCCGAGGCGATCCTCTGGCTGAATGAGCTCGGCGTTGAGTTCGATAAAGCACCCGACGGAACGATGATTACTACGCACGGCGGCGGTACATCCCGTAAGCGTATGCACGCTGCGAAGGACTATTCCGGTGCGGAGATCATGCGTACGCTCCGTGACGAGGTGCTCAACCGCAAAATCCCCGTGGTCGATTTCACCGCGGCAATCGAGTTGATCCTTGACGATAAGGGCAACGCCGCAGGCGCAGTCCTTATGAATATGGAAACGAAGGAACTGCTTGTCGCGCGCGCAAAGACGGTCATCATCGCAACGGGCGGCGCGGGCAGAATGCACTATCAGGGATTCCCGACGTCCAACCACTACGGTGCGACCGCGGACGGTCTTGTCCTCGGTTACCGTGCCGGTGCAAAGCTTCTCTATGCCGATACGCTTCAGTATCACCCGACCGGTGCGGCGTATCCCGAGCAGATTTTCGGCGCGCTCGTTACCGAGAAGGTCCGCTCCCTCGGCGCGAAACTCATCAACGCCGACGGCGAGGTGTTCATGCATCCGCTGGAGACGCGTGATGTCTCTGCCGCTTCCATCATCCGCGAGTGTACCACGCGCGGCAAGGGCGTGGAGACCGGCATGGGACTCGGCGTGTGGCTTGATACGCCCATGATCGAAAAGATCGGCGGCGAGGGCACGATCGAGAGACGCATCCCCGCCATGATGCGTATGTTCGGCAAATACGGCATCGACATCCGCAAGGAGCCGATCATCGTCTATCCGACGCTGCACTATCAGAACGGCGGGCTCGATATTGACGACACCTGCATGTCTACCGGCGAGGAGAATCTCTTCGTCGCGGGCGAAGCGGTCGGCGGTATCCACGGACGCAACCGTCTGATGGGCAATTCGCTGCTCGATATCATTGTCTTCGGACGTTCGGCAGGTAAGAATGCCGCTGCCAAGAGCCGCGAGGTCAGCCTCGGCGCACTTACGCTTTCCCATATTGACGCATTTGATAAAGAACGCACTGCCGCAGGCATTGAGACGGACGCGGTTTCCCCGAAACTTCTGCCCAGATACACCCACGGCAACGCAAAACTGAAATAAGGGGTGACTGCTATGAGTTTGTTTGGCGGTTTGATTTCGGTGCAGGGGGCTTCCTTTGCCCTTGTGTGTGTGTTTGCAATTCTGTTTGCAGGCTATGCGCTTGGCAGAATCACCATCAAAGGCGTTTGCCTCGGGGACGCCGGCGTGTTCGTGGTCGCGCTTCTGTTCGGAGCTCTTTTTAAGGACAGCATTTTCGGTGCAGAGAGTGCGAATGCGGCTGTGTTTATGGACGTGCTCGACACGATCGAAAAACTCGGTCTTGTCTTGTTCGTTACTTCCGTTGGCTTTATTGCCGGTCCGAAATTCTTCGGTAATATGAAGAAAAACTTCACTTCATATGTGCTCCTCGGTCTTGTGATTATCCTGGCGGGCGGTCTTTCCGCTGCCGGCTGTATCGGCCTCGGTGAGGTGGTCGGTTACGGTGCTTCGATCGAGTCGCAGGACGGATTTGTAGCGATGATCGTTGGTCTTCTTTCCGGCTCGCTGACCTCCACGCCTGCATTTTCCGCAGCTAAGGCGACTGCCGCCGCTGAGTATCAGTCGCTTGTATCCGTCGGTCACGGCATTGCGTACATTTTCGGTGTCATCGGTGTCGTTCTGTTCGTTCAGTTGATCCCGAAGCTGACAAAAGCAGATATGGATCAGGAGAGAGCAAAGCTGGTGCAGGTCGAAACCGGTGCAAAGAAAAATGTGATTGAAAACCTCTTCCACTTCGATGCACACGGATTGGCGATGTTCTCGATTGCCGCTGTGCTCGGCACGGTTGTCGGGGCGATCAAGATCCCGCTGAGCAGTGCAGGCTTTTCCGGCACGTGCTTCTCGCTTACCACTACGGGCGGATGCCTGCTCGTTTCGCTGATTATCGGTCACTTTGGCAGAATCGGCAAAGTGAATCTTTCTCCCGATTCGCATACGCTGAAACTGTTCCGCGAGCTTGGACTTGTTTTGTTCCTCGTAGGTGCCGGTGTCCCGGGCGGTAAGGATTTCGTCGCGAACTTCGATCCGATGTATTTTGTATACGGGATCATCATGACGGTTGTTCCGATGGTCGTCGGCTATTTGTTTGCAAAATACGTTCTGAAGCTCAGCCTGCTCAACAACCTCGGCGCAATTACGGGTGGTATGACGAGTACCCCCGCACTCGGTACGCTGATCGGCGTTGCCAAAACGGAAGATGTTGCTTCCGCGTATGCCGCAACGTATCCGATCGCGCTGATCGCAGTCGTGCTTGTATCTCAGGCGCTGATCCTGATATTCTGATTACAAACGAAAAATGCTGCCGAATGGCAGCTTCTATAAGGATGATAAAAAGGAGTGTTCCTATATAGGAACACTCCTTTTTACTTAAACGACCTTACTATTCAAAAATTCAACCACGTCTTTTCTATGGTATACCACAAACTTGTGCTCCACGCCATCTTTTGTGTAAACAGACATCTTTGTTAAGAAACCTTTTACTTCTGCTTTTAACACATCTTTATATTCAATTCTGCTTTCTCCTGTCTGTATGTTCAATGCGTGGGACTTGAATGTTATTCCGGTATCATCAAAAATTAGTTTTCCACCTACTGCTTCGATTCCTCTGTAATAATTTGCAGCGATTGATTTTCCACAATAATCTTTCATAATTTTTCCTTTCTGTTTTATCGCAAGTTTCGCCTTTGTAATACAACGGCAGCATTTTTTATATCTGTATATTCGCAAGTCCCGCTTCGGAGGTTTCCTTGTAGCGGTGGGACATATCCCAACCCGTCTCTTTCATGATCACGATCACGTTGTCGAGGGAAATCTTTCTCGTGTCGCTGAGGAAACTGGAAAGATTCACTGCGTTGATCGCGCGCATCGCTGCGACCGCGTTTCTTTCGATGCAGGGGATTTGCACAAGTCCGCAGATCGGATCGCACGTGAGTCCAAGGTGATGCTCAATCGCGATCTCCGCGGCGTATTCGATCTTGTCAAAACTGAGATTGAACAGTTCCGCCAAGGCAGCAGACGCCATCGCGCATGCACTGCCGACTTCCGCCTGACAGCCGCATTCCGCACCCGAGATGGATGCGTTCGTTTTTATCAGATTGCCGATCAGACCGGCGGTTGCAAGAGCCTCGAGAATCTGCCGGTCGGTGAAGCGGTGCTTGTCCTTTTGATAATACAGAACGGCGGGAAGTACACCGGACGCGCCGCACGTGGGGGCAGTGACGATCGTGCCGCCGGCGGCGTTTTCCTCGCTCACCGCAAAGGCGTACGAGCAGACGAGTCGGTTTTCGCGCGTTTCGGCTGTTTCATCAATATGCTGCAAATTGTGGAGATACCGTGCCTTTCTTTGCACGTTCAGTCCGCCGGGGAGGATGCCGTCTGCGTGCAGTCCGTTTTCGATCGCGCTTTGCATCGTCTGCCATACCTCGGCAAGATATTCCCAGATTTCGTTTCCCTCGATCTCTTCGACATATTGCCAGAGACGCATTCGCTTTGTGCGGCAGTGCTCTGCGATCTCAGAGAAGCTCGTCAGCGGGTAGAGGATCGGTGCGTCCGCCTCCGTTCCGTTTTCCGTAGCGATTCTGCCGCCGCCCACGCTGAAAAATCGCTGTGTACCGAGCAGATCGTTGCCCTTGTACGCCTGCAAATCCAGTGTGTTCGGATGCGGAACGGCCGTTGCGGTATCAAATATGACCTCCGCCGGAGTGGGAGCAAGCGTCGATTGGATTACGGTGTCTGTGGCATGTCCCCGTCCCGTTTTTGCCAGTGATCCGTAGAGAATGGCGGTGAATCGGTCTGCGTTCGGGTGCTTCCTTTGGAAGAGCTTGCATGCGCGCTCAGGTCCCATTGTGTGCGAGGAGGATGGGCCGCGTCCGATTCGGTACAGCTCACGGAGGGATTCCATGCCTTTTGGTGCCTCGGTGGGCAGACGGGTTTCCGACGCGGTGAAAAAGTAGTCCGACGGGGCGTTCAGATGCTTGGTGATGGCAAGCAGACTTTCTGCGGAGGGGATTGTTGCTCCTCTCTCCCAACGGGAGACAGTTTGTGCATTGATGCCAAGCTTTGCCGCAAATTCTTTTTGAGAGAGTCCGTGTTTTTTTCTGAGTTCGGTGATCTTTTCAGATAAGTTTTTTTCTGTCATACCGATGCCTCCGATTTTGGTATCATTATACAATATTATATGGCATTTTTGCAAAAAAGTAAAGGCGTTTTTGCAATTTTCACCTGTTAATCCGGTGCGGGGCGATTTTATCTTGACAAAAAAGACGCCGTGTGCTATAATATCACGTACGCGGGCCATTAGCTCAGTTGGTTAGAGCTCCCGGCTCATAACCGGTCGGTCCTGGGTTCGAGTCCCCGATGGCCCACCAAAAAGAAACAGAGTCCCTTTGGGACTCTGTTTCTTTTTGCGGCAACCGCTGCCACGACAAACCCACTCCGCCGCAGGCGGATAACGATTTGCGGATACAGACGTACGGCAGCGCAAAACGAACACGCAAATCGGGGGTTCAGAGTCCCCGGTCCCCAAGGGACTCTGTTTTTTTGCGGCAGTCGCGACGCCGGATTTTCTCCGTGCGAAGCAATGCAAATCCTTTCCGAAGGAAAAATTGCATTCCTGCCCGACTTTTTTCGTGGATCTATTTACTTTTTCTCCCTATTGTGCTATAATTTGTGTGCGACACAAGCTGAATATTCAAAATAAGCGGTAGGATGGACTGCCTTTTTTTGCATGCATTTACGGCAGCGTTCTTTTCCGATTTGGTTTGTGTGAAAAACAATCGGAGCGCCAACTTCGGTTGACGCTCACTTTTTTCGGAGGAAACAAAATGAAAAAAACAGTACGTATATTCCTGCTTCTTGCTGTGTCTCTTGCGGCACTGCTGCTGGCGACTTCCTGCCACAAGCACGAATGGAGTGAATGGACGGTGGATGTTCCCGCGACGTGTACCGAGACCGGCTTCAATATCCGCGTGTGTGCATGCGGCGATGATGAGCTGGAGGAGGTCCCGGCGAACGGTCACACGGACGGTGCATGGATCACCGATACGGAGGCAGGCTGTACCGAGGACGGCAGCAAGCACATGATCTGCGCCGTATGTGAGGAGACGCTCAAAACGGAAACAATCCCCGCTGTCGGTCATACGGATGGCGAATGGATCACCGATACGGAGGCAGGCTGTACCGAGGACGGCAGCAAGCATATGATCTGCGCCGTATGTGAGGAGACGCTCAAAACGGAAACAATCCCCGCTGTCGGTCATACGGATGGCGAATGGATCACCGATCAGAAGGCAACGTGTGCCGCAGACGGTACGCGCCATCAGATCTGCGCCGATTGCGGTGAGACTTTGAAGACGGAAACGATCAAATCGACCGGTAAACACGTTTACGTCGGCCGGGTTACGGTGGAGCCTACCTGCACCAAGGGCGGTCTCAAGACGTATACCTGCCCCGTTTGCAAAGATTCCTATACGAAAGAAACGGCGCCTGCCGGTCATACGCAGGTGACGGATGCGCCCAGAGCAGCAAGCTGTACGCAGACCGGCCTTTCTGCGGGACAGCACTGCTCGACGTGCGGATTCGTGATCATCGCCCAGAAGGAGTCGCCGAAGCTTGAACATAATACGCAGTACGGCGTCTGTACTCTGTGCGGCGAGGTTACGGATGCACATAATGCTCTCGCGGCGTTTATTGTCAACAACGGCACGCTGGAGGACGGCGTGTACTATATAACAAACCAGATCCGTAAGGACGGATTTCTGCTCGGCGTGGCTCTCTATTATGATTCCGAGGATCGCATTCTGACGGGATATCTCCTTTTGGAGGACGGCGACACCGAGATGCAGGCGACGATCGGGATGCGCAAAAAGAGCGATGTACAGGAGGTCGCTATGGCAATCAGCATCGGCGGCAGTGAGGGATATCTGTACGGCGATATATACCGAACGACATTCAGCGAGGACAGCATGCTCATCTATAACTATGACTATGAGAATGTAACGGCAGATGGCGCCGCACAGCTCAAGACCACGTTCGGTGAGACGCTGCATTTGCTTCTTATCAGCTTTGAAGAACTGATTCTGAACTATTACGATACCGGTGTCACGCTCTCTATGCTTGGATATACGCATTATTGATTGACAGGCTGCATAGGCTCCGCTGCATTTGTGGCGGAGCTTTTGCTTTTCCCTTTACAGAATCAGCCGTTTATGCTATAATATCCCTGTAAAGGAGGTGCTTGTATGCGCACGTTTATACTCGGTACGGATTGGGGATCAGACTGCGACGATGTCGTTGCTGTGCGGATTCTTACCCGTGCGGTGCATGCTGGAAAAATTCGCCTTGCCGGTGTCATCATCAATCACGTTATGACGGATTCCGCTGCCTCACTGGACGGTTTTCTTCATCGGGAAGGACTGAAGGATGTGCCGATCGGCATTGATAAAAAAGCACGCGATCTTACGGAACGTGTCAGTTATCAGAAGCGGCTCGCGCAGTACGCTGTCCGCTATAAATCGAATGAGGATGCCGAGGACGGTGTGAAGCTGTACCGCCGTCTGCTCGCCCAAGCGGAGGACAAGGTGGAGATCGCCGAGATTGGTTTTCTGCACGTCGTCGCTGATCTGCTCGAAAGTGAGGCGGATGAGATCTCACCGCTGACGGGCAGGGAGCTGGTGCGAGACAAGGTTGCCCGTATCTGGTCAATGGCAGGAAAATGGGACGAGGACGGCGGCAGGGAGTACAATATTTTCTGCACACCCTGTACGCGTGCCGGTGCGTATGCCTTTGTGGAGTCCTGTCCTGTGCCGGTCACGTTTCTCGGCTTTGAGATAGGGGCGGACGTTATCAGCGGCAGAGGACTTGCGAAGGACGATCTGCTGTACGCCGCCATGTGTGACCACGGATCGCCGAACGGACGTCTCTCGTGGGATCCGATGCTGGCTGACCTTGCTGTCACGGGTGACGCAGAGGTGGCAGGCTATACCGCCGTACAAGGCACGGCAAGGATCGACAGGGAGACAGGTGCCAACCATTTCACAGAGGATGCGGCGGGACTGCATTCGTATGTTGTCCGCAAATATGATCCCGCCTGGTACGAGGCGCGGCTGGAACGGGCAATTTTGTCCGAATGACGGCGGAATATTATGATGAATTTTCCAAAAAGCCCTTGCAATTGTGCAAAAAATATGGTATACTCAGTATAATCACGAAGTGTGTGCTTTTGTATGTGGGGAAGTGTACGCATGGACCGCATAGGCACGCTCCGTGCAAAAAATCAACAATAATTTTTTGGAGGTAGTCTTATTATGGGACTCTACGATGAATTTCGCTTTAAACCCGCTCCGTGGCTTCCGCTGAGTGATCTTCCGCTGGAGGAGCTCGAGAGAATCCGCAACATCAAGCGTGAGGACATGGAGTACACTAACGAGAACGGCTATTCCGTCCGCGTTGTTATCTATCCCGAGTTCTGCTTCGCGCAGGATATGTTCTACCGCATTCAGCAGTCTGACGTGAACGATACCCCGTTCGTCATGATCTGCCCGAACCAGTGGCAGGATCTGTACTCCGCTGTTGCAGAGATGATCAACAAGTACAACATCAACTGCCGCAACGTGCATGCATTCGCTATGGACGAGTGGGCAGATGAGGATGGCAACGTTGCTCCGCTCACCTACGGTGCAGGTCTCGGCTATTCCTTCGTAAACCACTTCTACGCTCGTATCCGTGAGGACCTCCGTCCGCCGTATGAGCAGTGGCACACCTTCAACAACGACAATAAGGCTCCCGGCGTATACTCTGCCATGATCGAAGAGGCAGGCAACGGCGGCGCAGACGTTTGCTACTCCGCAACCGGTTGGCCGGGTCACACCGCATTCATCGATCCTAGAACCGAAGAGTTCAAGGCTGACTCCCTCGAGGAGTTCCTCACGCTCGGTTCCCGTATCGTAACCACCACGCCTCTTACCGTTGCTGAGAACTCCCTGTTTGCTCCTATGGGCGCATCCGGTGACGTTTGGGCAGTTCCGTACAAGGCTGCTACCATCGGTCCGAAGGATATCGTCGGCGCAAGAGAGCGTTTTGAGGTACATAACATCCTCAACAGCCCGACCGGCGACACCTGGCAGCGTATGGTATCCCGTCTCGAGCTGTACGGTCCGATCACTATGGACTTCCCGGCATCCATCATGCGTCTCGGCAAGGGTACCTGCTACGTATCCGAGGCAATGGCTCGTCCGTTCGCAAGCTGGCACTGCGGTATCAAGGACTGGGAACTCTGATTTACGCATCATAACATCCGTTGTGCCTCACCGGTTTCGGTGGGGCACAATTTACACCGGCGGTTTCGCCTGTGAACAGCCTGTTTTTACATCCTGTGAGATGGGCGAATTTATACGACGGAGGAAATACGCATGAAAGCGATTGTAAATACCAAGCTCCTTTTGGAGGATGCGATCATCTGGGACGGTGCGATCACGTACGATCAGGGAAAGATCGTTGAGGTCGGTAAAGCGTCCGAGGTCACGATCCCCGAAGGATGCGAGATCATCGACGCGGGCGGACTATACACTGCGCCCGGTCTGATCGATATTCATAACCACGGTTCCGAGGACGATCTGTTCGTCGATGAGCCTTTGAAGTGTTGCGAGCATTTCATCGTGCACGGTCAGACGACGGTTCTGCCCACGTTCTACTGCAATCTGACGCTGGAGAGAATGGCGGAAGGCGCGAAGAAGATCCGCGAGCTGTCGAAGTCCGGTGTCGGCAAAATCATGGACGGCCTGTATATGGAAGGTCCGTACATGAACGGTGTCGGAAGCAACCAGAACAGTATCCTCTGGACGGAGGATATCACTGAGGAGGAGTTCGAGCCGCTTCTGGATGAGCTTGGCGCGGATGCCCGCGTCTGGGCGATCGATCCCGAAAGAAAGAATATCGAACTGTTCATGAAGCGCACGAAAGAGCGTTTCCCGAACGCGATCTTTGCACTCGGTCATTCCGAATGTCACGCGAAGTACTGCCACCGCGTGGAGAAATACGGCGTTAAGGTGCAGACGCATCACGGCAACTCCGGTAAGGCGCCCGGTATCGCGCAGGGCTGCATCAGCCCCGGATGCGACGAGTACACGCTCTATAAGCCCGATATGTACGCAGAGCTGATCTGCGACGAGGTCGGTGTTCATCTCGATGCGGATATGATCCGCATGGCTGTCCGCGTGAAGGGCATCGAGAAGATCATCCTCATCACCGACTCCATGGCGTCCAAGGTCAAGTACCTGAACGATCCTTCCAAGGGAATCGCGTACGGTCCCGATCTGAACTACGACTCCGAGGGCATGCTCGCCGGCAGCCGTATGACGCTGGAGAATTCCTGCCGCAACTTTATGACGCATACCGGCTACGGTATCGGTCACGCGATCCGCTGCGCGACGATCAATCCTGCCCGCCTGCTCGGTATCGATGACAAGGTCGGCAGCTTGGAACCCGGCAAGATTGCCAACATCATTATCGTCGATGATATGATGCACGTCAAGAAAGTTATCCTCGAAGGCGATCTCGCTGTTGAGGACGGCAAGATCGTGCTGTAAAGTGAATATCCACTCCCGCCGAACGATTGGCTATCCTTTCGTCCGGCGGTTCTTTTTTTGTTTATTTGCACAATATCGTGCGGTTTTTATACTATATATTTGTTCATGCATACGAAATCCAAAAATGGCAGGGATTTGCTCTTGATTTAATTTATGAAATATGGTATGATTTTTATACTTTATTGTAACACTCGGGCGTTATCAAGCATTGTATACAGATACAGATGCCGTAAAACGGCCGGAAGGAGAGAGTATGTTGGTTTGCATTTCGGATTTGTTTGATCTGACGCACACGATTGCCGCACCGCTTTTGTCGCGGTTTGTCATGCCGTGGGAGGCGTTGGATTTTTTGTCGGATTTTATTTATGAAACGGGCGCACAGCTTGATTCTGCGCAGTATGATTCCCCTGCGGACGGCGTGTGGATCGCGAAAAGCGCGCGTGTGGCGGAGAATGCGGTCATTCTGCCGCCGTGCATTATCGGTGCACGTGCGGAGATCCGCCCGGGCGCGTACATCCGCGGCAGCGTGATCGTCGGTGAGGACGCCGTTGTGGGCAATTCAACCGAAGTCAAAAACGCGATTTTGTTTGACAGGGTGCAGATTCCGCACTTCAACTACTGCGGCGATTCCATTCTCGGCTACCGAGCACATATGGGGGCGGGCGCGATCACATCCAACGTCAAGAGTGATAAAACGTACGTCACAATCAACGGCGCGTATCGGATCGAGACCGGACGGAAGAAGTGCGGTGCGATGCTCGGCGATTTTGTCGAGATCGGGTGCAACTGCGTGCTCTCTCCCGGTACGGTGATCGGACGTGGCACAAGAGTGTATCCGCTGACGCACGTTCGCGGCGTGATCGGGGAGAATCAGATCGTGAAATCGGCAGACGTGATCGTGGAGCAAAGAATATACACCGCCGAGGCGGCAGGAGGAAGATAATATGGGACGACTTTTCGGAACGGACGGCGTGCGCGGTGTCGCGAATACGGAGCTTTCGTGTGAGATCGCCATGGCGATCGGGCGTGCGGCTGCTGCAGTGCTGAAAAAAGAAACAGGACGCGCCAAATTTCTGATCGGGTGCGATACCCGTGTGTCGGGGGATATGCTGGCATCCGCTGTCGCGGCAGGTCTTACCTCCGTCGGTGCGGATGTCATTCTGCTCGGCGTTGTTCCGACGCCTGCCGTGGCGTATCTTGTGAAAGAGATGCAGGCGGATGCGGGCGTGATGATTTCCGCCTCGCATAATCCCGCAGAACATAACGGGATCAAGATTTTCCGCGGAGACGGGTACAAACTCCCCGATCTTCTTGAAGAAGAGATCGAGTCGCTCGTGCTCGACGGCGGTATATTTGACAGACCGACGGGCGGCGATATCGGACGGATCACGGTGAAGGAGGACGCACGAAAACTGTACATCAGCCATCTTGCGAGCACGGCAGAGACGCCGCTGCGCGGGCTGAAAATCGCGCTCGACTGTGCAAACGGAAGCGCGAGTGCAACGGCGGAGGCGCTGTTTACCACCCTCGGCGCCGAGGTTCATATGCTCTCCAACGCA
>JAFTUH010000022.1 GCA_017466375.1 Clostridia bacterium
CGCCAGGAACTCCACGAGCAACTGCGCGTGCATTCCCATGCGGCGGCGGCAAAGGTAAAGTTGGAGGGCGGCGTAAACGATCTGATCGACCGTATCGCCGCAGATGATGCGTTCCCGCTCACCAAGGAGGAAATCCTCTCCCATCTCGATCCGCAGAAATACGTCGGGCGCGCCCCGTCGCAGGTCGTGGACTTTGTTGAAGGAATCGTTGATCCGATCCTCGCCCGCTACACGGACACCGTGACGGCGGAACTCAAAGTCTGATTATTATTTGATTGAAATAAAGGAGCACTAACATGAAAGAATTTGAACTGAAATACGGCTGTAACCCGAATCAGAAGCCGTCCAAAATCTATATGGCAGACGGATCGGAACTTCCGATCGAGATCCTCTCCGGCCGTCCCGGATACATCAACTTCCTTGATGCGTTCAACTCCTGGCAGCTCGTCAAAGAGCTGAAAGCGGCTACCGGCATGGCATGCGCGACCTCGTTCAAGCACGTCAGCCCCACCTCTGCCGCTGTCGGTCTTCCGCTGTCCGACACGCTGAAGAAGGCGTGCTTCGTGGATGACGTGGAGGGTCTGGACGATTCGCCCCTCGCCTGCGCGTTTGCCCGCGCGCGCGGCACCGACCGTATGTGCTCCTTCGGCGACTGGATCGCCCTCTCCGACGTGTGCGACGTAACCACCGCAAACCTCATCAAGCGCGAGGTTTCCGACGGCGTGATCGCCCCCGGCTACACGGAGGAGGCTTTGGAAATTCTGAAAACAAAGCGCAAAGGCAATTATAATATCGTAAAAATTGACGAAAACTATATCCCCGCCGAGCAGGAAACGAAGCAGGTCTTCGGCATCACGTTTGAGCAGGGACGTAACAACTTCAAAATCGACGGCGATCTGCTCTCCAACATCGTAACGGCGAACAAGGATCTGCCCGAGAGCGCAAAGCGCGATCTCATCATCGCGCTCATCACGCTGAAATACACGCAGTCCAACTCCGTTGCCTATGCCGTGGACGGTCAGGCAATCGGTGTCGGTGCCGGTCAGCAGTCCAGAATCCACTGCACGCGCCTTGCCGGCTCGAAAGCGGACACGTGGTTCCTCCGTCAGCATCCGAAAGTCCTCGCCCTGCCCTTCCTGCCCACGCTCGGCAGACCGGATCGCGACAACGTTATTGACGGCTACATTAATAAGAATGAAGAGGATGTCACCGCAGACGGAAATTGGCAGAAGTACTTCACCGAGCAGCCCGCACCGCTGACTGCGGAGGAGGCACGCGCATACCTTGACACGATCACCGGCGTTGCCGTCGGCTCCGATGCATTCTTCCCGTTCTCCGACAACATCGAGCGCGCCAAGAGAAGCGGCGTTTCCTACATCGCACAGCCGGGCGGCAGCATCCGCGACGATCTCGTGATCGAGTGCTGTGACAAGTACGGCATGGTCATGGCCTTCACCGGCATGCGCCTCTTCCACCACTGATAAAAATAATTCAAGGAGATTTTCCATGTTTTTCGATAAACTTGCAGAATTTGATAACGAAGTCTATGCCGCATGCAGTGAGGAGCTGACGCGTCAGCAGCACAACATCGAGCTGATCGCCTCCGAGAACATCGTTTCCGAGGCTGTCCTGCTTGCCGCAGGCAGTGTTCTGACGAACAAATACGCCGAGGGCTATCCGTCCAAGCGTTACTACGGCGGTTGCTACGCCGTGGACGTCGTGGAGGATATCGCCCGCGAGAGAGCGAAAAAACTGTTCGGCGCGGAGCACGCAAACGTGCAGCCGCACTCCGGTGCTTCCGCAAATCTTGCCGTTTTCTTCGCGTTTCTGAATCCCGGCGACACCGTTATGGGCATGAACCTCGCTCACGGCGGTCACCTCTCCCACGGCTCGCCCGTGAATATCTCGGGTAAGTATTTCAACATTGTTCCCTACGGCGTGGACGATGACACCCAGCGCATCGACTACGACAAGATGCGCGAGATCGCCATCGACTGCAAACCGAAAATGATCGTTGTCGGTGCATCCGCGTACTCCCGCACGATCGATTTTGCCCGCTGCCGTGAGATCGCCGATGAAGTCGGCGCGATCCTCATGGTGGATATGGCGCACATCGCAGGTCTTGTCGCTGCAGGCGTGCATCCGTCCCCCGTTCCGTATGCGGATGTTGTAACGACCACCACGCACAAGACACTCCGCGGTCCGCGCGGCGGTCTGATCCTCTGCCGTGAGCAGTACGCAAAGCAGATCGACAAGGCGATCTTCCCGGGCGTGCAGGGCGGTCCGCTGATGCACATCATCGCTGCAAAGGCGGTCGCACTCGGCGAGGCGCTGAAGCCTGAGTTCAAGGAATATCAAGAGAAGGTCGCAAAGAACGCGTCCGTCCTCTGTGAGGCTCTGCTTGCCGAAGGATTCAACATCGTCTCCGGCGGCACGGACAACCACCTCATGCTCGTCGATCTCCGCCCGATGAACATCACGGGCAAGGAACTCGAAAAGCGTCTGGACGAGGTGCACATCACTGCCAACAAGAACGCGATCCCGAACGATCCTGAAAGCCCGTTCGTTACCAGCGGCATCCGTCTCGGCACGCCTGCCGTCACCACGCGCGGCTTCGGCGAGGCTGAAATGCGCCAGATCGCCAAATGGATCAAAGCAGTCTGCGTCGATTTCGACGCGCAGAAGGACAAAATTTCCGCAGAAGTGCAGGCTCTCTGCGAAAAATTCCCGATTTACGGTTAAGGGGACGCGATGTGGGGGATTTTTGAAAAAATCCCCCACGCCCCCAAAAACTTTTGCACTAAAAAGCAAATTCAGTATTCCCCCTTATGAAAGTTTTGGTCAAGCTTTTTCAAAAGCTTGCGGGGTGCGGGGCGGAGCCCTGCGTCTCGGCGTTTCTTTTTGCAAAGCTGCAAATGGCACGCTGAAGCGAGCCATTTGCGTCGAGGTTGCTTTGCAACCTCGCGCCAACGCCGCCCAACTTTTGGCGGCATTGGCATCTTGCTGCCTGTGGTGTCAAAGAAAAAGTGGCAAACGACTTCGCTATTCTCCCGGTAATCCATCAGCAAAAACAAAATCAAGTATTTCCCCTTTATAAAAGTTTTGCTCGAGCTTTTTCAAAAGCTCGCGGGGTCGAGGGGCAGAGCCCCCGCGTATCCCCCATCGGAGGTACATATGAAAACGGACATTCTCGTAGTTGGCGGCGGCGGCCGCGAACATGCTATCATCAAAAAACTGAAAATGAGCCCTGACGCGGGCACGATCTACGCCCTGCCGGGCAACGGCGGCATCGCCGAGGACGCGATCTGCGTTCCCGAGATCGGCGCGAAGGAGATCGACAAGATCGTTGCATTCGCAAAAGAAAAAGCCGTCGGATTCGCCGTTGTCGCACCGGATGATCCGCTCGTTCTCGGATGCGCGGACGCGCTCCGTGCGATCGGTATCCCCACGTTCGGACCGAGCAAAGCAGCCGCCGAAATCGAGGGAAGCAAGGTCTTCTCCAAGCGGCTCATGGAAAAATACGGTATCCCCACCGCAAAGTGCGCCATCTTCTCCGACGTCAAGGAAGCACTCGAGTACGTCTCTGACTGCCCGATTCCGACCGTTGTCAAGGCGGACGGACTCGCGCTCGGCAAGGGCGTCTTGATCGCCATGACACGAAAGGAAGCCGAGGATGCCGTCCGCACGATCATGGAGGATCGCGTGTTCGGCGAGAGCGGCTCCCGTATCGTGATTGAAGAATTCCTCACCGGTCCCGAGGTGTCCGTTCTTTCGTTCACCGACGGCAAGACCGTCGTGCCGATGGTATCTTCCATGGATCATAAGCGCATCGGCGACGGCGATACCGGATTGAACACGGGCGGCATGGGCACCATCGCCCCGAATCCGTACTACACCGCAGAGATCGCCGACGTTTGCATGGAGACGATCTTCAAGCCGACCATCGCTGCCATGCAGGAGGAGGGACGCCCGTTCTCCGGCTGCCTCTATTTCGGACTGATGCTCACACCGGACGGGCCGAAGGTCATCGAGTACAACTGCCGCTTCGGCGATCCCGAAACACAGGTTGTTCTGCCGCTTCTGGAGAGCGATCTGCTCGAAATCATGCGTGCGTGCGACAGCGGTACGCTGACTGCGGATATGGTCAAATTCTCGACGGGCGCGGCGGCCTGCATCGTCCTCGCGTCCAAGGGATACCCCGAAAAATACGAAAGCGGATTCGCTATCACGAAGGACGCGGATTTTGCTGCCGAAATGTACGTCGCAGGCGCGAAGAAGACCGATGCCGGCGAGCTCGTCACCGCAGGCGGCCGCGTGCTCGGCGTGGTATCGACCGCACCGACGCTCAAAGAGGCGCTCGCTCTCGCTTATGCGAACACGGCAAAGGTCCATTTCGACGGCGCGTACTGCCGAAGCGATATCGGTCAGCGTGCGCTGAATGCTCCCGTGAAGTAATTCGCACTTTGTTAAGCGGGCTGTCGAGGACGTCAGCCCCTACAGAATTGCATACGTCCTCATCCACGCTGTGAAAAACCGGCGCCCATAAAAGTAATTCCATTTTCCTAAAGGAAGGTTACTATGGTATACAGAATATTTGTTGAAAAGAAGCCCGAGCTCGCGCACGAGGCGCGTGCGCTGAAGGAGGACATCCGTTCTCTGCTTTTGATCCCGTCCGTAACGGGCGTGCGCGTCCTGAATCGCTACGATGTGGAGGGCATCTCCCCCGAGCTGTTTGAGAGAAGCCGCGGCACCGTTTTCTCTGAGCCCCAGCTCGATATCGTAACGGAGACGCTCACCGCAAACGAGGGCGATACCGTCTTCGCCGTCGAATTCCTCCCCGGTCAGTTCAATCAGCGTGCGGATTCCGCCGCACAGTGCGTACAGCTCCTCTCGCAGGGAGACCGTCCACTCGTTGCAACCGCGAAGGTGTACGTCCTGACGGGTGACATCTCCGACGCAGAGCTCGCCGCCATCAAAAAGCACGTCATCAACCCCGTGGAATCCCGCGAGGCATCCCTTGCCGAGAAGGCAACCCTTGCCGAGGAATATCCCACGCCGGCGGACGTCGCTACCTTAACCGGATTCACGAAGCTCGACCGCGACGGTCTTTCCGATTTCGTGAAGAAATACGGTCTCGCCATGGATGTGGACGATGCCGCGTTCTGCCGCGACTATTTCGAAAAGGAAGGGCGCGCCCCCTCCATCACCGAGATCCGCATGATCGATACCTACTGGAGCGATCACTGCCGTCACACGACATTCCTCACGACGATCGATTCCGTGAAATTTGAGAATCCCGCTGCCGCCGCCGCATGGGATCGCTATCTCGAAGCGCGCAAATCCCTCGGCAGAACGAAGCCGATCAATTTCATGGACATCGCCACCATCGGCACGAAGATGCTGAAAAAGGCAGGCAAGGTTACCAAGCTCGACGAGAGCGAGGAAATCAACGCCTGCACGGTGAAGATCACCGTCAATCACGACGGAAAGGACGAGGACTGGCTCCTCCTTTTCAAGAACGAGACGCACAACCACCCGACGGAGATCGAGCCGTTCGGCGGTGCCGCGACCTGTATCGGCGGCGCCATCCGCGATCCGCTCTCCGGTCGTTCCTACGTCTACGCCGCGATGCGCGTGACCGGTGCGGCTGACCCGACCGTTCCCGTTTCCGAGACGCTCCCCGGCAAGCTGCCGCAAAGAAAGATCGTCACAACGGCGGCGGCAGGATACTCCTCCTACGGCAACCAGATCGGTCTGGCGACCGGTATGGTTGACGAAATTTATCACCCCGGCTACGCCGCAAAGCGCATGGAGATCGGTGCCGTCATCGCCGCCGCTCCTGCGGAGAACGTACGCCGCGAATGCCCCGAGGCAGGCGATATCGTGATCCTGCTCGGCGGACGCACAGGACGTGACGGGTGCGGCGGTGCCACCGGCTCGTCGAAATCCCACACCGAAGAATCGCTCACGAGCTGCGGTGCCGAGGTGCAAAAGGGCAACGCGCCCGAGGAGAGAAAGCTCCAACGCCTCTTCAGAAATAAGACGGCATCCCGTCTCATCAAGCGCTGCAACGACTTCGGCGCGGGCGGCGTGTCCGTAGCCATCGGCGAGCTTGCCGACGGTCTCAGAATCAACCTCGACGCCGTTCCGAAGAAATACGAAGGTCTGGACGGCACCGAGCTTGCGATCAGTGAATCGCAGGAGAGAATGGCCGTCGTCGTTGCCGCCGCGGACGCGAAGGCGTTCTGCGATCTGGCGGCTGAGGAGAATCTCGAAGCGACGATTGTTGCCGAGGTCACCGATGACGCCCGCCTGACGATGTTCTGGCGCGGCAATAAGATTGTGGATATCTCCCGCGAATTCCTCAATTCCAACGGCGCGGAGAAGCACATCACAATCGAGACGGCGGCACCGGCTGCCGATACTGCCGCGGCTGTGACCGATTTCGCGGACGGATACAAGGCGCTCGCAAAGGATCTGAACATCTGCTCCAAGCGCGGTCTGTCCGAGACGTTTGACTCCACGATCGGTGCCGGTACGGTGCTGATGCCGTTCGGCGGCAAGAACCAGCGCACGCCGATTCAGGCAATGGTACATAAAATTTCCGTCGAGCACGGCGACACCGACTCCTGCTCGTACATGAGCTGGGGCTACAACCCCGTGATCACAAGCGCGGATCCGTACAAGGGCGCATACCTCGCTGTTGTCGAATCGGTAGCGAAGCTGATCGCCACGGGCGCGTCCCGTGAGGACACTTACCTTACGTTCCAGGAATATTTCGAGAAGCCCGGCCGCGATCCGAAGAGATGGGGCAAGCCGCTTGCCGCCCTGCTCGGCTCGCTCGACGCACAGCTCGATCTCGGCATCGCCTCCATCGGCGGCAAGGACTCCATGAGCGGCTCGTTTGAGAAGCTCGACGTTCCGCCGACGCTTGTCTCCTTCGCCGTTACGACGGGCAAAACGGACGAGGTTATCACGAACGATTTCAAGGCGGCAGGACACCGCGTCGCATTGTTCACACCCGAGATGGGCGAGAACGGCATCCCGACGGCTTCCTCCCTGCTCGCTCTGTTTGACAAAATCACCGCGCTCATGCGCGAGGGCAAGATCCTCGCCGCATACACGCCGACCTACGGCGGGATTGCGGAAGCTGTCCTGAAGATGGCGATGGGCAACGGGCTCGGATTCAAGTACGACGCATCGTTCCCGATGGCGAAAATCTTCGCGCACGCCTACGGCGCGTTCGTCTGCGAGATGGCGGACGGGGCGACCGACGGCGACACGCTCGGTATGACGACGGCGGACGGCGCGTTCACCTACGGCGCATCCTCCGTGACGACCGCCGAGCTGGACGCGGCTTACGAAGCGAAGCTCGAGAAGGTCTATCCGTGCAACATTGAGCACGCAAAGAAGGCGATCCCCGCCTATGAGCACCGCGCCGGGACGCGTGTGGCTCCCGCGGTGAAGGTCGCGAAGCCGCGCGTGCTGATTCCGGTATTCCCCGGCACGAACTGCGAGTACGATTCCGCGAAGGCGGTCGAGGCGGCGGGGGCGGAGGCAAAATTGTTTGTCATCCGCAATCTCACGCCCGATGATGTCGCGCGCAGTGCGGCACAGTTCGCCCAGGAGATCGGCAAATCGCAGATCATCTTTGTCCCCGGCGGCTTCTCCGGCGGCGACGAGCCGGACGGTTCCGGCAAATTTATCACGGCATTCTTCCGCGGTGAAGCGGTCAGAAACGCCGTCGGCGATCTGCTTGACAAGCGCGACGGTCTGATGTGCGGTATCTGCAACGGATTCCAGGCGCTCATCAAGCTCGGTCTCGTACCGTTCGGCAAGATCATCGACACCGACGCCGACTGCCCGACACTCACCTTCAACACGATCTCCCGCCACCAGTCGAAGATCGTTCGCACGAGAATCGCATCCAACAAGTCGCCGTGGCTTGCGCTGACCGAAGTCGGCGAGATTTACTCCGTGCCGATCTCCCACGGTGAGGGCCGATTCCTCGCAAACGATTCCGTAATCGCCTCCCTCGCCGCGAACGGACAGATCGCGACGCAGTACGTCGATCTCGCGGGCAACCCGACAGATGACGTACAGTTCAACCCGAACGATTCCGCGATGGCGATCGAGGGTATCACCTCCCCCGACGGACGCGTATTCGGTAAGATGGGTCACTCCGAGCGCGTCGGCGCAGGACTGTATCAGAACGTTCCCGGCAACTTCGACATCCGCATGTTTGAGGCTGCTGTGAAGTATTTTAAGTAAGAGGGGACGAGCGGGGGAACTTTTTGCAAAAAGTTCCCCCATACC
>JAFTUH010000023.1 GCA_017466375.1 Clostridia bacterium
AACATCGCGGATCAGCGTGATGTCAAGTCCTGCAGTCTGCAGTGCGCGGATTGCGGACTCACGTCCCGGACCGGGGCCCTTTACGAAGACTTCGACGGTTCTCATGCCGTGATCTACGGCAATCTTGGCAGCAGTCTCAGCAGCGGTCTGTGCTGCGAACGGGGTGGACTTACGGGAGCCCTTGAAGCCCATCTCGCCTGCAGATGCCCAGCTGATTGCGTTGCCGGCTGCGTCGGTGATCGTTACGATCGTGTTATTGAAGGTGGAGCTGATATGTGCTGTGCCCTTCTCAACGTTTTTGCGCTCGCGGCGCTTCTTGATTACTTTCTTGCCGTTGTTAGCAGTAGCCATGAAACTTGCTCACTCCTTTTACTTCTTCTTGTTTGCGATCGTCTTCGCGGGACCTTTTCTGGTTCTCGCGTTGGTCTTGGTGCGCTGTCCGCGTACCGGCAGACCCTTTCTGTGACGGATACCACGGTAGCAGTTCGTCTCAATGAGGCGCTTGATGTTCATCGCAACCTCGCGGCGGAGTTCACCCTCTACCGTGTAGTTGTTTTCGATCTCATCACGGAGCTTTGCGATATCGTCCTCGGTCAGATCCTTCGCACGGGTATCGGGATCGATACCGGTCTTTGCGAGGATGTCCTTGGAGCTCTTCAGACCGATTCCGTAGATGTAGGTCAGTGCGATCTCAACACGCTTGGAATTCGGAATATCAACACCGGATATACGAGCCATTGATTATTTCACCTCTTTCGGTAATTTAGGGGGCTAAATCAGCCCTGTCTCTGCTTGTGCTTCGGGTTCTCGCAGATGACCATGATGTGGCCGTGACGCTTGATAACCTTGCACTTGTCGCAGATTTTCTTTACGGAAGGCTTTACTTTCAAAGTTTCTACCACCTTTCAGAAATATGCGCGTCAGCTTATTTGCTGCGCCAGGTGATTCTTCCCTTCGTCGGGTCATAGATCGATACCTCGACCGTGACCTTGTCGCCGAGCAGAATCTTGATATAGTTCATGCGGAGTTTACCGGAGATATGGGCGGTTACGATCATATCGTTCGGCAATTTGACCTTGAAGGTTGCGTTGGGGAGCACCTCAACGACTGTACCTTCAAACTCCATTACGTCATCTTTCGGCATAAAAATCTCCTTCTCATCCGTTACGGATGCGAAATCAGCAGACCTTCGTCAGCAGAATCACGCCATCGGCGGTCAGTGCCACCGTATGCTCATAATGAGCGGAGAGCGTTCCGTCTGCTGTTTTGACCGTCCAGCCGTCGGCAAGTTCCTTCACGCCGGATCCACCGATGTTAACCATCGGTTCAATGGCGATCGTCATGCCTTGGCAGAGACGGACACCGCGGCCTGCGGTTCCGTAGTTCGGGACGTTCGGATCTTCGTGAAGATCGTGACCGATACCGTGTCCGACGTACTTTTTCACCGTCGAGAAGCCGTTTGCGGTAACGTGTCCGTCGATTGCCGCGCCGATGTCGCCGAGGCGAGCACCTTCTTTGGCAGCCGCTTCCACACCGCGGTAAAAGCTCTCTTTCGTGACTTCGATCAGTCGGAGTGCCTCCTCAGACACGCGCCCGACCGGGAACGTGTTTGCGGAATCTCCATGGAAGCCGCCGATAAACGCGCCGACATCGATCTTGACGATATCGCCCTCCTTGAGCACCCGCTTTTTGGACGGGATACCGTGGATGACTTCATCGTTGATACTGATGCAGGCACTGCCGGGAAAACCGCCGTATCCGAGGAACGAAGGCTTCGCGCCGCACTTCTCGATATGCTTGCGGATGCAATCATCGAGCTGCTTGGTTGTGACACCCTCGCGTACCATCTCACCGGCGAGGGCAAGTGCCTCACCTGTGATACGGCCTGCTTCTTTCATCAGCCGGATCTGGTCCGGATTCTTCACAAAAATCATAATACGCCTTGGATTCTTCGTAGAATTTTCAGTTCAGTCCGAGGGCTGCGAACGTCAAAGCCGTTGTGTCCTCGAGCTTTTCCTGACCCTCAACGATCTTCAAGAGGCCTTTCTTGGCATAGAAGTCCTTCAGGGGTTCCGTCTGCTCATGGTAGACGGTAAGACGGCTTTGCACCACTGCCGGATCGTCATCTTTGCGGATCGTGAGATCTTCACCGCAGATGCCGCACTTGTCGCCGGCGGGGGAAGGATTCGACTCCACGTGATAGGTTGCACCGCACGCCTTGCAGACGCGGCGGCCGCCCATACGGGATACGATTCTCTCATCGCTGACCTCGATGCTGAGGACGTCGGTAATTTCGACACCCATCTGATCGAGCGCTTCTGCCTGCGGCACGGTGCGCGGAAATCCGTCCAGGATAAATCCGTCTTTGCAATCGTCCGCCTGGAGTCGGTCACGGATGATTCCGATCACGACCTCATCGGGAACGAGTGCGCCGCGTTCAATATAGGATTTCGCCAGGGTGCCCATCTCCGTGCCGGTCGCGATAGCCTCACGGATAATCGCGCCGGTAGAGATTGCGGGAATGTTAGCTGCGGCGGAGATTTTCTCAGCCTGCGTACCTTTGCCCGCGCCGGGGGCACCGAGGAGAATAAGCCTTACAGAATGCTTCATATTTCCACACCTCGTTTGAAAAATTTCACTGCGGGATGCGTCGGATGCCGATCACTCAAGGAAGCCCTTGTAGTGGCGAACGGACATCTGGGACTCGATCTCGCGGGTGGTCTCAAGGATGACACCAACAACGATGATAATGGAGTTACCGCTGAATGCAAGCGTACCCATCTGGTTACCGGAGATCATGTTAGCGATCATCGGAACGACAGCAATGATGCCGAGCATCAGAGCGCCGATGAGGATGATGCGGTTCGTGACTCGCGTGATGTAATCGGAGGTAGGCTTACCGGGGCGGATACCGGGGATAAAGCCGCCGTTCTTCTTCAGGTTGTTAGCGATCTCGATCGGGTTGAAGGAGATTGCCGCATAGAAGTATGCGAACGCGATGATGAGCAGGAACGTGAGCAGAGCGTAGAACCAGTGGTTTGTGTTAAACAGGTTCAAAAATCCTGCCCAGAAGCTGCCCTCTTTCGGCGTATCAAAGAAGAGTGCGACCGTTGCGGGGATGGTGATGATCGAGTTTGCGAAGATAACCGGCATAACGCCCGTCATCGTCAGCTTGATCGGCAGATTGGAGTTCTGACCGCCGTACTGCTTACGACCGACGACCTTCTTTGCATACTGGATCGGGAGGCGGCGCTCGCTGTCATGCATGAAGACAACGAACACGATCATACCGAGCGTGAGAACAAGCGAAACGATTGCGATAATGATACCGGTAACCGTGCCGCTCATCATCTGATTCCACATGGTACCGACCATGCCCGGAAGGCTCGAGATGATGTTTGCGAGAAGGATCATGGAGATACCGTTGCCGATACCGTGCTCATTGACCTTCTCAGCCAGCCACATAACGAGGGACGAGCCCGCGCAGTAGCAGGCGATGATTACGACTGCTGCGAAGAAGCTAGTGTCGGTGATAACGCCGCTGTTCTTCAGAAGCATGTAATAACCGATTGCGGTGATCAGTGCAAGACCGACCGTTACGTAACGGGTGATCTGCGTGATCTTCTTCTGACCGTCCTGACCATCCTTCGCCATTCTTTCGAGGGCGGGGATAGCGATCGTCAGAAGCTGCATCACGATAGAAGACGTGATGTAGGGAGATACACCGAGTGCGAAAAGTGTTGCCTGTGAAAATGCAGTACCGGACAGAACGTTCAGAAACTGGAAGATACCGCCCGAGAGCTTGCTTGCGCTTTCGATCAGCACCGGATCCAGATACGGGATCGGAATCGCGACACCGACTCGGTAAAGCAGAACGATGAACAGCGTGAAGAGGATCTTCTTACGCAGATCAGCGATCTTCCATGCATTCACGAGAGTCTTAAACACTTAAATCACCTCAGTCTTTCCGCCAGCGGCTTCAATCTTTTCCTTTGCTGTCTGAGAAAAGATCTTAGCTTCGACGGTGATTTTCTTGGTGATCTCACCGTTGCCGAGTACCTTGAGACCGTCAAGTGCCTTCGTGACAAGGCCGGCTTCCATCAGTACTGCGAGATTGATCGTATCGCCGTCATTGAAGCGATTCAGATCGCTAACGTTTACGATTGCGTAATGCTTAGCGAACTTGTTGTTGAAACCTCTCTTCGGAAGTTTTCTGTAAAGCGGAATCTGACCGCCTTCGAAACCGAGGCGTACACCGCCGCCGGAGCGAGCGTTCTGACCTTTGTGGCCTTTGCCTGCGGTCTTACCGTTGCCGGATCCCGGGCCTCTGCCTTTACGCCAAGCAGGCTTTACGGAGCCTTCTGCCGGTGCAAGTTCATGGAGCTTCATGGTTTAGTCCTCCTTTTATGATTTCAAGTATATGGATGTTGCTTGTTCGGAGGGCTTTACGCCTTCTCCACAGACACAAGATGCGCAAGGATTCTTACCTTACCTGCCAGTGCTGCGCTGTCCTCATGGACAATCGCGTCACCGATCTTGCGGAGACCGAGGGAAGCTGCGGTAGCCTTCTGGTTCGGCTTTGCGCCGATGAGGCTCTTTGCGAGCGTTACTTTTACCTTTTCCATTGCGTACCTCCTCAGCCGATGACCTTATCCGTATCGATGCCGCGGGTCTTTGCAACCTGCTCTGCGGTACGGAGGTCCTTCAGTGCTTCAAACGTAGCCTTAACAACGTTCGTGGGGTTATTGGAACGAAGGCTCTTTGCGCGGATGTTCTTGATACCTGCAAGCTCTACAACGGCACGAACCGTCTTACCTGCGATGATACCAGTACCTTCTGCAGCCGGCTTCAGAAGCACGGAGCCTGCACCGAACTGTCCGAGAACATCGTGCGGGATCGTGGTACCCTTCAGGGAAACCTCGATCATGTTTTTCTTTGCGTCTTCGATACCCTTGCGGATTGCTTCCGGTACCTCAGCAGCCTTGCCGAGACCGTAGCCTACGTGACCGTTGCCGTCGCCGACGATCATGAGTGCAGCGAAGCGGGCAACACGACCACCTTTTACCGTCTTAGACACACGGTTAACGACGACGAGCTTTTCCTGCAGCTCGAGCGTCGACGGGTCAAATCTCTTTGCCATTCTAATTTCTCCTAATTGAATTGAATGAAATGTTTAACTGCGGGTTAAACAGTGTACAAACCGGACTTCCGGCGGGTTTTGCGAGTATCTGAAATCAGAATTTCAGACCGCCCTCGCGAGCACCCTCTGCCAGCTCCGATACACGTCCATGATAGATATAACCGCCGCGGTCAAAAACGACCACTTCGATACCTTTTGCCTTTGCACGCTCTGCGATTGCCATGCCGACCTTCTTAGCAGCTTCCTTGTTGGAGCCGATGCCTTCGAAGCCTGCTTCATTGGAGGAAGCAGCGGCAAGGGTCTTGCCCTGCACGTCGTCGATGATCTGCGCATAGATGTGCTTGTTGGAACGGAATACAGCGAGACGCGGACGATCTGCGGTGCCGCTGATCTTGGCGCGGACACGAATGTGTCTCTTAACGCGCTGAGCGTTCTTGTCTTTCTTTGCGACCATGTCTTACGTCTCCTTTCTTTATTTACCGGTCTTACCAGCCTTGCGGCGGATACGCTCGTTCTCGTACTTGACGCCCTTGCCCAGGTACGGCTCCGGCGGTCTCTTGGCACGGATCTCCGCTGCCATCTGACCGACGATCTGCTTGTCTGCACCCTTTACGATGACGGTGTTGGAGTCCGGAACCTCATAGGTTACGTCTGCCGTGTCATCAAACGTTACGGGGTGAGAGTGACCGAGGTTAAGGGTAAGCGTCTTACCGGATTTCTGTGCGCGGTAACCGACACCGACGATCTCAAGCTTCTTTGCGTAGCCATCGGTTACACCGATGATCATATCGTTCAGAAGAGCGCGGGTAGTACCGTGCAGCGAACGGACCTCACGGTCGTCGTTCGGACGGGTTACGGTGAGGGTGCCATCCTTATTCTCGATCGTGAGAGCGGACGAGAAAGTGAAGGAAAGCGTGCCCTTCGGGCCCTTTACAGTGACTGCGTTGCCTGCATCGATCGTAACGGTTACGCCTGCAGGGATTGCAATCGGTTCTCTACCAATTCTAGACATTGTACTCTCTCCTTTCCCTTACCAGACAAAGGCGAGAATCTCGCCGCCGACTTTTTCGCGTCTTGCCGCTTTGTCGGTCATGATGCCCTTAGAAGTGGATACGATGGCGATGCCGAGGCCGTTCATGACCTTAGGCATATCCTCGTAGTTCGAGTAGATACGGAGACCGGGCTTGGATACACGGCGGAGACCGTGAATAACCTTCTGCTTGCCGGCTTCGTACTTCAGGGTGATGCGGATGAGACCCTGCTTACCGTCCTCAATGATCTGAACGCCCTTGATGTAGCCCTCAGCGAGGAGAATGTCGGCGATTGCCTTCTTCATGTTGGAAGCGGGGATGTCCACCGTTTCATGCTTTGCGTTGCTCGCATTGCGAACACGCGTCAGCATATCTGCGATTACGTCAGAAATCTGCATTGTTTTTTCCTCCTGTCATGCAAGTACATTATTTCTTGCTGCCGTGCTTTATGCGCGGCCGCTCATCGGTGGTTAAACCCGTTCGGTTTCCTTCCGATGCGGAACTTTATGCCGGATCCCCGGCGGGATAACTTAATTGATTACCAGCTTGCTTTCTTTACGCCGGGAATCTCGCCCTTGTAGGCAAGCTCTCTGAAGCAGATACGGCAGATACCGTACTTGCGCAGATAAGCGTGCGGGCGGCCGCAGATCTTGCAGCGATTGTATTTCCGAGTGGAAAACTTCGCCGGAGCCTGCTGTTTCAGGACCATAGCCTTCTTTGCCATCTTTCAATCCTCCCCTTATTTCGCAAACGGAGCGCCCATCAGAGCGAGAAGCTCTCTGGCCTCGGCGTCAGTAGTAGCGGTGGTGACGAACGCGATATCCATACCGCGGATCTTGTCAACCTTGTCGTACTCGATCTCGGGGAAAATGAGCTGCTCTTTCAGACCGAGGGCGTAGTTGCCGCGGCCGTCGAAAGCGTCGGGATTGATGCCCTTGAAGTCACGAACGCGGGGAAGAGAGAAGTTGAAGAGTCTGTCCATAAACTCGTACATCTTCTCACCGCGGAGGGTGACCTTTACGCCGATCTTCATGCCCTGACGGAGCTTGAAGTTAGCGACGGACTTCTTAGCATAGGTCGGAACCGGCTGCTGGCCGGAGATCAGAGCGAGATCTGCGATGATGCTGTCGATTACCTTGGAGTTATCCTTAGCATCGCCTGCACCGACGTTGATCACGATCTTGTCGAGCTTCGGGATCTGCATGACGCTCGAGTACTCGAACTTCTTCATGAGAGCCGGAGCTACTTCTTCTTTATAAAGTTTCTGAAGTCTTGCTGCCATCTGTGTACCTCCGCTTACAGTGCGGCGCCGCACTTGGCGCAGACACGGATTTTCTTGTCGCCCTCAACCTTGTAGGACGCGCGGGTGGGTTTGCCGCACTTCTCGCAGAAAAGCTGAACCTTGGAAGCATAGAGAGCGCCTTCGGTCTCTACGATGCCGCCCTGTTCCTGCTGGCTTCTCGGCTTAACGTGCTTCTTTACGATGTTTGCACCCTCGACGATGACCTTGCCCTCTTTCGGGGAGGTCTCGACTACCTTACCCTTGACACCCTTGCTGTTACCGGACATAACGATGACAAGGTCGTCTTTCTTAACATGCATTTTGTTTGCCATTTCGTTATTCCTCCTTACAGTACTTCAGGTGCCAGGGACAGGATCTTCGTGAAATCGTTCTCGCGGAGCTCGCGAGCAACAGGCCCGAAGATACGGGTACCCTTGGGGTTTTTGTCTTCACCGACGATTACGGCTGCGTTCTCGTCGAACTTGATATAGGATCCGTCTGCACGGCGGAGTCCAGATACGCTGCGGACGATTACAGCCTTTACAACATCGCCTTTTTTGACTACGCCGCCCGGTGCAGCCTTCTTTACTGCACAGACAACGATGTCGCCGATGTTCGCATACCGTCTACCGGTGCCGCCGAGTACGCGAATGCACATAAGCTCTTTCGCGCCCGTGTTGTCGGCTACCGTCATCAATGACTGCTGCTGAATCACTTGAGCTAGTCCTCCTGTTATTTGTTATTGTACGTTCTTTGACGTACGGTTTGAGGATACCTTATTTCGCCTTCTCGATGACCTTCACCAGTCTCCAGCGAATGGTCTTCGAAAGCGGTCTGGTTTCCATGACTTCTACGGTGTCACCGATACCGCACGTGTTCTCCTCGTCGCGGACGTGGATCTTCGTGGTGCGCTTGATGATCTTGCCGTAGGTGGGGTGCTTGACGTTGTCAGCGATTGCGACTACGATGGTCTTGTCCATCTTATCGCTCACGACCTTGCCCACTCTGGTCTTTCTCAGATTACGGGTTTCTTCCATTTCTCAGTACCCCCTTATGCGTTCTTCTTCTCGCGGATGACGGTCATAACGCGAGCGATGTCGCGCTTGACGTCTGCGATCTTGTGGGGATTATCGAGCTGATTGATTGCATGCTGAAAACGGAGGTTGAAGAGTTCGCCCTTCAGCTCTTTCAGCTTTGCCTCAAGCTCTACTTCCGTCATATTCTTGATTTCCGTAGCCTTCACAGCTTAACCCTCCACTTCTTTATTGAGCTGCTCCCGCGTTACGAAGCGGCACTTGATCGGGAGCTTGTGCATTGCGAGACGCATTGCTTCTTTTGCGATATCCTCATTGATTTCGCCCATCTCGAACATTACGCGGCCGGGTTTTACTACGGCTACCCAATATTCGGGAGAACCTTTACCGGAACCCATTCGGGTCTCAGCCGGCTTCTCAGTGATCGGCTTGTCGGGGAAAATCTTGATCCAGACTTTACCGCCACGCTTCGTGTAACGAGTCATTGCGATACGGGCTGCCTCGATCTGGTTGCTGGTAATCCATGCGGGTTCCATTGCTACGAGACCGTATGCGCCGTTCGTGATCGTATTGCCGCGGAGTGCGCGACCCTTCAGACGACCGCGCTGTACGCGTCTGAACTTAACTCTCTTAGGCATCAACATGGTTAATTTGCGCCCCCTTCGGTAGTTTCTTTCGGAGCTGCAGGAGCGACAGGCGCGCGCATCGGACGGTCAGAGTTTCTCATCGGACGGTCGCCGTTGCGGTTCTGACCGCGGCGGTCGCCGAAGTTTCTGCCGCCGTCACGGCGGTCGCCACCGAAGCCACGGCCGCCTTCACGACGGTCACCGCTTCTGCGGTCACGACGGTCACCGTTTCTGCGGTCGCCGCCGAACTTCTTCTTATCCTCGGCTGCGATGGCAGCGCCGGTCTGCGTGCGAGCGACCTCAGAGAGTACCTCGCCCTTGTAGATCCAGACCTTTACGCCGATCTTACCGTAGGTGGTGTTTGCTTCTGCGAAGCCGTAATCGATGTCCGCACGCAGCGTCTGCAGCGGGATCGTTCCCTCGTGGTAGTGCTCGCTTCTTGCGATTTCCGCACCGGCGAGACGGCCGCTCAGGTTGATCTTGATACCCTTTGCACCAAGGCGCATGGTACGTCCGATTGCCTGCTTCATTGCACGGCGGAAGGAAACACGGCCTTCCAGCTGGCTTGCGATGTTCTCAGCTACGAGCTGAGCGCACATGTCGATCGGCTTAACCTCGATTACCTCAACGGCAACGGGGGTTCCCATCATCTTCTCGAGATCCACACGGAGCTTTTCGATCTCCGCGCCGCCCTTACCGATAACCATACCGGGTTTAGCGCAGTGGATGAACACGCGTGCCTTACCGGCGTTGTCGCGCTCGATCTCGATCTTCGGGATGCCGGCATCCATGAGCTTCTTCTTCAGATATTTTCTTACGTTGTAATCCGAAACGAGCATATCGCCGAACTTTTCGTCTGCGGCATACCATCTCGAATCCCAGTTTTTGATCACGCCGACTCTAAGTCCGTGCGGATTTACTTTCTGACCCATTATTCCAGCCTCCCTCTTTATTCTTTCTCTGCTACCTTAATGGTAATGTGGCTTGTACGCTTCAGGATTCTGTCGCCCGAGCCTTTGCCGCGGGGCATCATTCTCTTCAGCGTCATGCCGGGGGTCACATAGCACTCGGAAACGTAAAGTTTCTCGCCGTCCATGTGGAAATTGTTCTGCGCGTCTGCCACTACGCGGTCAAGCAGCTTCTCGAGGGGCTCGCAGGCAGCCTTCCGAGTATTCTTCAGAATACCGGCTGCAACGGCGACGTCCTTTCCACGAATCAGATCGAGGACGATCTTGACCTTGCGCGGGGAGATGCGGACGAAATTCTGGGTTGCTTTTGCTTCCATTATGTCTTAATCCTCCCTGTGCGAATCACTTACCGTTGTTGGATGTTTTGGAGCCGGCGTGTCCCTTGAACGTGCGGGTCGGTGCGAATTCACCGAGCTTGTGGCCGACCATATCCTCAGTTACATATACCGGGATATGCTTCTTGCCCTCGTGCACAGCGATCGTGTGTCCGACGAATTCCGGGAAAATGGTGGAAGAACGGGACCATGTTTTGAGGACCTTCTTCTCATTCTTCTCATTCATAGCACAGATACGTGCGTAGAGTTTCTCTTCGACAAAGGGTGCTTTTTTCAAGCTTCTGCTCATTTACGGTGCCTCCTTCCTTATTTGCTGTTTCTGCGCTTAACGATGAACTTGTTCGTTCTCGCCTTGTTGTTGCGCGTCTTCAGACCGAGAGCAGGTTTGCCCCACGGGGTCAGCGGGCCGGGATGTCCGATCGGGGATTTACCCTCACCACCACCGTGCGGGTGATCGCAGGGGTTCATAACGGAACCGCGGACAGTCGGGCGGATGCCCATGTGGCGCTTCTTACCGGCTTTACCGATCTTGATCGTATCATGCTCGATGTTTCCGACCTGACCGATCGTTGCCTTACAGTTCATCTGGATGTATCTCATCTCACCGGAGGGGAGACGGACGAGAGCGAGGCCGCCCTCTTTACTCATCAGCTGAGCCTGTACACCGGCGGAACGAACGAGCTGTGCGCCCTTACCGGGGTTGACTTCGATGTTGTGGATGAACGTACCTACCGGAATGTTAGCGAGAGGCAGGGTGTTACCAACCTTGATATCTGCGCCTTCACCGGAGTAGAGGACGTCGCCGTCCTTCAGACCGACAGGAGCGATGATGTAGCTCTTCTTGCCGGCTTCGTTCTCAAGCAGTGCGATATACGCGGTACGGTTCGGGTCGTACTCGATACCGATGACCTTGTTCGCGGTAGCATCTGCTCTCTTGAAGTCCACAATACGGTACTTGATCTTGTTGCCGCCGCCCTGGTGACGAACGGTGATCTTACCGTAGCTGTTACGGCCTGCGTGCTTCTTCTTGGTAACGATGAGGCTCTTCTCAGGGGTGAACTTGGTCAGTTCCTCGAAGGAGGGGACCGTCATATTACGGCGCGACGGGGTCGTCGGCTTAAATTTCATGGTAGCCATTCTGTTCTCCTCCTTAGTTCAGACCTTCAAAGAACTCGATCGTCTTGGAATCAGCGGTCAGAGTGACAACTGCTTTCTTCCACTCGGCGGTGTAGCCCACCTTGTAACGGAGTCTCTTGGGTTTTCTCTTCATGTTGATGGTGTTTACAGCTGCAACCTTTACGCCGAAGAGCTCCTCGACTGCCTTAGCAATCTCAGGCTTCGTAGCGTCAACAGCAACCTTAAAGGTGTATTTCTTGTCGGCAAGGCCGTCCATGCTCTGCTCGGTGATAACCGGCTTCAGAATGATGTCCTGTGCAAACTTCATTTTGCGTACACCTCCTCGATCTTCTTGACGGCATCCTGTGCAGCAACGAGAGTGTTGCAGTTGAGAATGTCGTATACGCTGAGCGTATTGGTGAGGGTGGTCTTAACACCCGGGATGTTTGCGAAGCTGGCGATAACCTTCTCGTCTACCTCAGGGAGAACAACGAGAGCCTTCTTGCCTGCGCCGACAGCGCTGAGCATAGCCGCCATGGTCTTCGTCTTGTACTCGGTAGCTGCGATCTTGTCAACAACGACCATCTCGCCGGCTGCAACCTTAGAGGAGAGCGCGCCGAAGAGAGCGAGTCTCTTGACCTTCTTGTTCAGCTTAATGGTGTAGGTGCGCGGCTTCGGACCGAGAGCGATACCACCGTGCGTCCACTGCGGAGCGCGGGTGCATCCCTGACGGGCGCGGCCGGTACCCTTCTGTCTCCACGGCTTCTTACCGCCGCCGGATACTTCCGTACGGGTAAGCGTGGACTGAGTGCCCTGTCTCTGGTTTGCAAGGTAAGCCTTGACTGCCGTATGGAGGACAGCGCCGTTTACATCGGCAGCGAACACGGTATCGGAAAGCGTCATCGTTCCGACCTCAGCGCCTGCCATGTTTACAACTTTAATCTCTGGCATTGTACTTCCTCCTTCCGATTATGCTTTCACGCTGTTGCGAAGGAACACGATGCTGCCGCGTGCGCCGGGAACGGCACCCTTGACTGCGATGAGGTTCTTCTCAGCGTCTACTTTTACGATTTCCATATTAAGGATGGTAACCTGCTCGTTACCCCACTGACCTGCCATCTTCTTGTTCTTGAAGATTCTTGCAGGGTCGATAACGCCCATAGAGCCGGACTGGCGGTGGATCGGGCCGATACCGTGGGTCTTGCCGAGCATATGGAGATTCCATCTCTTGATTGCGCCGGTGTAACCGTGGCCCTTCGTGATACCGGTAATGTCGACCTTCTCGCCTGCGGCGAAGGTATCGGCGGCTACCACGTCACCCGGGTTCATCTCGGCTGCGTTCTCAAGGCGGAACTCTTTCAGGTGCTTCTTAGCAGAAACGCCTGCTTTCTTGAAGTGACCGGCTGCGGGCTTGTTGACGTGCTTTTCGCTTACGTCCTCAAAACCGAGCTGAACGGCGTCATAGCCGTCGGTGTCCACGGTCTTCTTCTGGACTACCGTGCAGGGGCCGGCTTCGATCACCGTTACCGGGATCACGTTGCCTTTTTCGTCAAAGATCTGGGACATACCCAGCTTCTTGCCGATAATGCCTTTTTTCATTTTTCTTTCCTCCTGATAAAGGTTATTGGTTGACATCCGTGGTTTTTCCGCCAGCCACGGCGGCGGCTTGTCAACATGACCTTACCGTCATCAAGCTCACGGATACGCGGTATCCGCTTATCACTCTGTACGGCGGGGTTTTACGGCTTCGGGTGACATCAGTTCAGCTGAATATCAACACCGGCGGGGAGATCGACGTTCATGAGAGCTTCAATCAGTTTCTGGGACGGATTCTTGATCTCAATCAGTCGCTTGTGCGTTCTCTGCTCGAACTGCTCGCGGGAGTCTTTGTACTTAAAGACTGCACGGAGAATGGTAACCACTTCCTTCTCGGTAGGGAGCGGAATCGGACCGGAAACCTCGGCGCCGTTTCTCTTGGCGACCTCGACGATCTTCTCCGCAGCCGCATCGACGATGGTGTGTTCGTAGCTCTTGAGTCTCACACGGATCTTTGCATTGCCTGCCACTTTCGTTTGCCTCCTGTTGAATTTTGTCTTTGAGGCGCGGAACACTCACCCGGGCGTTTCCAACCTCTCCTGAATGAAACCGGGTTCCATGCGGCCAGCATAACCGCGGGGGAATCCGGAAAACACACAAAACAAGCGGGATTTCGCAAGGCGTGAGTGCTATTCGCCCGAATTACATCGGACATACTCCACGGAAATTCCCTGCACTTTTCCCGTCGGAAAAGGGCAGCAACCTCCCGTTTCATCGCACATCAAGCCTATATATTGTACCATATAAATACCCTCACTTCAATAGTTTTTCCATATTTCGCAGATGCTTGATCGGTAGAAATTTCGTAGAAATTTTCACACACTTTTTGTGCAACACGCACAAAATCGAGCATTTTTTGCCCGAATCGGAACGATTTCTGCCTCTTTTTCTGCCGAAACAGAGTACTGAAAGCAAATTTTATTGAAAATCCGCCGAAAAAGACGGCAAACAGAACGAAAAACGGCTTTTCTCCCCCGTGCGTAGCAAAGACGTGTGAATACTCCCTTTCTGCGGGAATAATATTATAATAATAAAAAGGAAAGAAATTTTCGCAACTCTCTTGCGTGATACACAGATTTATGGTATCATTATAAGTGAAGTTTTACCGAATATCCGAGGTGTCAGTCCATGAACCGTAACCGTATCCCATATATTTGCCTGATCGCGCTCGCTGCCGCCGCTTCTCTGGGGGCCGCCGTGCTGCTCTTGTTTGCACAGACGGTCGGGTATGATCTCAGTATTCAGCATTTCGCGAAAAACTCCCCGTACGCACTCGGCGGCGCCGTCTGCATCGGCATCGCCCTGCTTGCCGGGATCGTCGCGGGCATTCTCCGCGCACACGCTGACAAAAATCCCATCCGGCACAATCTCCCCGCAGCCGGTGTTTTTGCCGCTGCCTGCACCGCTTTTATGATGCTCGCTTCCTCATTGTCTCTATCCGTGCCCTTTCGACGGGACTCCCTATCCTGGAGATTGTAAAGCTTGTACTGATGGCACTGTCCGCGGCATACTTTTTCCTTGCCGCCGCTAAAGAGTCCAAAACGGGCGGCGGATTCGCTCTTCTCTCCCTCTGCCCAATGCTGTACGCCGTCGTATCCTTGCTGCTCGTCTATTTCGATAAGACGTACGCCATGAACTCTCCCTTGAAGTCGTACCAGCTCCTTTTGTATATCTCCATGGCACTCTTCTTCAGCGCGGAGGCGCACGGGATCATTCACCGTCCTGTCCCGTTCCGATACACGTTTTTCGGCACGTGCTGTCTTGCTTTCGCGGCGGCACTCGGTCTGTCCCAGATCGTGATCGCCTTCCATGATACGGTCGGTCACGGCTTCTCCGTTCTGGAATGCGCAATCCGTATCTCTATTGCCGTATACGCTGCCGTGCGTCTGTTTGCAGCATCCGCAGTACCTGCACAGGAGGATTCCGATGGCTGACACGAAACGAACCGAAAAGATCATCGAAAAAGACGGGCGGAAATACCGCGAAGTTCCGAAGAAATCGGCGCTCCCCTTTTGGGCGGCAGCCGCCGTCTGGGTGATCGCGGCGCTCTTTCTTCCGATGTATAACATGCTCCATATCGCCGGCATCGCAATCGTCTCCGTCGGCGCGGCACTCCTGACTGCTAAGCTTTTGCCGCGGGAGACGGAGCTTGTGGAAATCCCCTTCTACACAGGGAACACCGATCTTGACTCGATGGTGAAAACGATCAGCGAAGCCCTCGTCTGCTTCCGTGAGGCGGAGGCTGTACTGACAGAGAAGGGCATCGACACCGCGCACCGTCTTGACAGCATCGCCGATACGACCGAAAAAATCCGCGACGCGCTGATTGACGAACCGCGGGATCTCCCCGTCGTCCGTCGGTTTATGAATTACTACCTGCCGACGACGGAAAAGCTCGTCAAAAAATACGTATTCGTCGTAAAGCAGGACACGGAGTCCGAAAACATCACCGCAACCAAGGCGTCCATTGAAGGCGCACTTGCACAGATCGATACCGCGTTCACGCATCAGCTTGACGCTTTGTTTGCCGATGACGCACTCGATATTTCCACCGACATCGCCGTACTGGAAGCACTGATGGTACGGGATAATCTGAAATAATTTCATATTGGAGGATATTACCATGGCTGAGAACACCACCCCGATTGAACTGACTCTGGAACCCTTCGGCGAGGGCACCGCCGCCGCAATCGCAAACGCACCCGTTATCCCGAAGCTTGACACCGAGGCACAGGGCGCCGTACAGGATTACGCAAAGCAGGCTGAGGACGGTCTGAGCGAGGAGGAGAAGACTGCGATTGCCGAATTCTCCGCAAAGATCGACGTAACGAACGCCACCGCCGTCATGCAGTACGGTGCAGGCACCCAGCAGAAGATCGCCAACTTCTCCGATTCCGCATTGGAGAACGTGCGCACGAAGGACATCGGCGAGATGGGAGAAAAGGTTGCCGATCTGGTCGGTGAGCTGAAATCCTTCAACGCATCGACGGAGGATAAGGGCTTCTTCGCCCTGTTCCGCCGTGCCAAGAAGAAAATCGTCGTTATGAAGGCACGCTATGACAAGGCAGAGGTCAGCGTCAACAACATCGTAACCGTTCTGGAGAATCATCAGGTAACGCTGATGAAGGACATCGCCCTCCTTGACAAGATGTATGACACAAACCTCGTTTACTTCAAAGAGCTGACGATGTACATCCTCGCCGGCAAGAAGAAACTTGAGGAGGAGCGTGCAACCACGCTTGTCGCTCTCCAGGAAAAGGCGAAGGAAACGGGACTGCCCGAGGACGCACAGAAGGCGGCTGATTTCGCAGATATGTGCGACCGCTTCGAGAAAAAGATCCACGATCTCGAGCTCACCCGCATGGTCTCCATTCAGATGGCACCGCAGATCCGCCTCGTACAGAACAACGACACCATGATGTGCGAGAAGATCCAGTCCACCATTCTGAACACGATTCCGCTGTGGAAGAGCCAGATGGTCATCGCGCTCGGTCTTGCGCACTCCGAGGAGGCCCTCAAGGCACAGCGCGCCGTCACCGATATGACGAACGAGCTGCTCAAGAAGAACGCAGAGAAGCTCCGCCAGGGCACCGTCGCCGTTGCGCGTGAATCCGAGCGCGGCGTTGTGGATATCGAAACGCTGAAGCATACGAACGCCGAGCTGATCGCGACGCTTGACGAAGTACAGAAGATCCAGACAGAGGGACGCGAGAAGAGACGCGCCGCCGAGGTTGAGCTGAGCCGTCTTGAGTCCGAATTGAAGCAGAAGCTTCTGAGCGTTAAGTCCTGATATGCAGTTTTTCAAATATAACCGCACAGTGGCGGTGATCGCGCTTGTGATCACCGTTGCACTGTGTATTCCGCTCGGAGTGATCCGCTCCGTCACCTCCCTCAAAGTACGTGTGGAGGATTCGTTCACGGACACGCAGGCACAGTCCGATCTGAAGAAATACGCCACCCACGCGGAGAATTTCATCGCAGCATACGAAGCGTTCTGCGGCAGTGATCCCGACTTGCGGGAGGCTCTCTCCGCATACCGCGACGTGATCGGCACACCGTTTCTCATGACGGACGAGATGGAGACACTCTCCTCCATGGCGGCAAATGCGTATTACAAGGCATCCTTAATCACCGATGAGGGAGATGAGACCTTGAAAAATTCGCTGATCGCCTACTACTACGAGATGCAGTCGGATGAAATGCGCCTCGCCAACAACGAAGATTACGCCAACCGCGCAAATGCGTACAACCGCGCCATCGACGCTTTCCCGGCGTCCGTGCTTTGCCCCGGGCGCACCCCTGCCATCCTTTTCGGATAACGGCAGATTACACCTTAACGATTGATTGGTGAAACCTATGATTACACGCCGTTTTCTTGCCGTTTTAACGGCACTTGTGCTCCTTCTCTGTACCGCACTCACCGGATGCGGGAATGACAGCGCGTCCGACATGCCCTCTCCCGACGTGGGATCGTACTGCTATGATCCCGCCGATGTGCTGACACCCGAGACGGAAAACCACATCATCACACTGAATGATGCCCTGTTCGCTTTGAGCGGCGCGCAGATCGTTGTCGTCTGCGTGGATACGACCGGCACAATCGGCATCGATGATTACGCCCACAGCCTGTTCAACAGCTGGGGCATCGGCTCCGCGGAGGAGAACAACGGTATCCTGATTTTGCTCTCCATCGGCGAGGACGATTACTGGACACTGCAGGGCGAGGGGCTGGAGGACATGCTCCCGAGCGGAACGCTGAAACTCATGCAGAACACGTATCTGGAGCCGGACTTCGCAGCCAAGAATTACGACGCGGGTGTGCGCCTCTATTTTGACGCGCTCATCTCGCAGTTGGAGACGCTGTACTCCATCGATCTTGACGCGTGGAACGGCGCTCCCGGTGAGTACACACCCGCCGGGGGGGATGCATCCGCATCTGATTCCGACAGCGGAAGCTCGGATATCGTCATGATCGTGATTGTGATTGTCATCATCGTTCTCATCATCGTGATCGCCGCAAACGGAAAAGGCGGAGGAGGAGGCGGCGGATCCTCCGGTCGGCGGAGATCCCCCACCGTGACAATCCCGCGCACGGTTATGCGCGGCGGCTATATTCCGAATCCGCGTCCGACCGTACGTCCGCCAAGCCGTCCAAGTGGCGGAAGCTCGTTCGGCGGATCGCGCGGCGGATTTTCCGGCGGAAGCTCGTTTGGCGGCTCCCGTGGATCCTCCGGCGGATTCCGCGGTGGCGGCGGCTCCTCCCGCGGCGGCGGTGCAGGACGCAGATAATCACCCGAATCAGAAGGCAACACCGCAAAAACGGTGTTGCCTTATCCTTAAATACAAAATACAACGAAACGAAAGATACACGTATGATTTCCATAAGCACATCCAATCTGGCGTACCGCGTTGGTGCGCGCGATATCCTCTCCGATGTGACATTTTCGCTGGAGGAGGGAGACCACCTCGCTATCGTCGGCGTAAACGGCAGCGGCAAATCCACCCTCATGCGCATGATTACGGGGGAATACACCCCCGATGAGGGCGCGGTCTTTATCGCCAAGGATAAAACGGTCGGCATGCTCGAGCAGGACGATGCGTTCAATCTTCTGCGCGGCGATCCCGACTCCCCGATCGACGAGACCGTGCTCGGACAGATGTACGCGGCGTTCCCCGAGCTCTGCCGCATGGAAGCGCGGCTGGCGCAGATCGAACGCGAGCTTCAGACGGCGCAGGGAGAAACGCTGACACGGCTGAGCAGTGAATTTGCGACACTGAACACCCGATTTGCCGCGGACGGCGGTCTGCACTACAAATCCCGGTGCAAGAGCTTTCTCGTCCGCCTCGGCTTTGCAGAGACGTTCCACGGGATGCCGATCGAAAAACTGAGCGGCGGTCAGCGCACGCGTCTTGCACTCGCACGGCTTCTGTCCCGCGAGCCGGATATCCTCCTGCTCGACGAGCCGACGAACCATCTCGACATGGACACGATGATCTGGCTGGAGGGGCATCTGGCGTCGTACAAAAAGACGCTTCTGCTCGTCAGCCATGACCGATACTTTCTTGATCGCGTAACGAACAAGACACTCGACATCGAGCACGGTAAAGCAACGCTGTACAAGGCGAGCTACTCCGGCTTTCTGAAGCTGAAGGAGGAGCACCGTGCGGCAATGGAGAAGAAATACGAAATCCAGCAGAAGGAGATCGCCAGACTCGAAGCGTACATCGCCCAGCAGAGGCAGTGGAACCGCGAGCGAAACATCATCGCGGCAGAGAGCCGTGAGAAGGCAATCGACCGTATGGAGAAGGTGGAGCGCCCGATGGATGCACCGAAGGCGATCCGCTTTGCCTTCAACGATGCGGGGGAGAGCGGCAACGACGTGCTCTCCGTACGCAAGCTGGAGAAGGCGTTCCCCGGAAAAGAGCTTTTCAAAAATCTCTCCTTTGAGGTGAAGAAGCGAGATCACGTGCTCATCCTCGGTCCGAACGGATGCGGCAAATCCACGCTGATCAAAATCCTCGTGGGAAAGATGGCACCTGACGCGGGCAAGATCGAATTTGGCTACAACGTATCGATCGGCTACTACGATCAGGAGAATCAGAATCTTGATCCGAAAAAGACAGTACTTGCCGAGCTGTGGGACGCGTATCCTGCGCTGACGCAGACGGAGGTACGAAACACGCTTGCGCTGTTTCTCTTCCGCGGAGACGATATTGAAAAGACCGTATCCGTTCTCAGCGGCGGCGAGCGCGCACGGCTGACATTGGCGAAGCTGATTCTCTCCAAAATGAACGTGCTGATTCTGGACGAGCCGACGAACCATCTCGACATCCAGTCACGCGAGGCACTGGAGAACGCGCTGTCCGCTTTTGACGGGACGATCATCGCCGTATCGCACGACCGCTATTTCATAGAAAAGCTGGCGACGCGCATTGTGGCGATCTCCGCGGACGGATGCGACGATTTCCGCGGCGGATACGATGCGTACGTGCAGTGGAAAAATCGCATGGCGGCAGGCACTGCACAGGCTGTGGAGGAAGAAAAGCCGTCCTCCCAGAAGGAAGAATATCTGGCACGCAAGCAGGAGGCAGCACGGTTGAGACAGCGCGAAAAGCGCAAGGTAACGATCGCCGCCGAAATTGAGGCGACGGAAAAGCGGCTGGCAGAGATCCAGGACGAGCTCTTCGGTGACGCCGCCTCGGATTACAAGCGTGCGGCAGAGCTGGACGACGAGCGGATCACGGTGGAGGATCGTCTGATGCAGCTGTACGAAGAAGAGGAAGAATTGAAGGGAGAGTAACAATGTCAGGGACGCCGTCCCCGACACCCCTGCAAATCCCTTTTGAAAAAGGGATTTGATCCCGAAAACTTTCAATAAAAAGGATGCTGTTGCAACACAGCATCCTTTTGTTTTACTTGCTTTCGCCGAAAAGCGTCACCATCTCGCCCGACGGCTCGAAAACCACGCCAATCACGTTATCCGCGGCATCGATGAACACGGCAAGATACGCGCCGTCCGGTCGGTACGTGACCGTGTAGTTATAGACTTGCATGGCGGGATATTTTGCGCGCACGTCTTTGGAAATCTTCCCGTGCTGAAGCGGCGCAAAATACGCAAGCTCGTCAAGCGCAAGCCGCGCTTCGGTGATTCCGATACGGCGTCCCTGCGATTTCTGCACGGTGAAATCGCCGTCCTCGATGGCATACGAAAACGACGTAAAAAGATAGCGGATCGCAAAGTACAGTCCAACGCCGAACAGCACAAATGCCGCCGCCTGCGCGATCGCCTGCCCCGCCGGCAGAATCGGCGCGAGCAAAAACACCGCAATACCCACCGCCACGAAAACGGTCGTGATGATCTGCGGTTTCTTGTTCTGCGGTTTCGGAACGTGATGCATAGTGCGACTCCCCCTGAAACTTCTCATAAAAAGCGTAAAGACCGCATTTTTTCAATGCGGTCTTCTCGCGAAAGCTTACGCTTCCTTTTTGATTATCTCTTTGCCATCATAATAGCCGCATGCCTTGCAAACACGGTGGGAAAGATTGTACTCACCGCAGTGCGGGCACTTTACCATGCCGGGCATTTCGAGCTTCCAGACGTTGCTGCGTCTTTTGTCTCTGCGCGCTTTGGATGTTTTTCTCTTCGGTACTGCCATCCTTGAAACCTCCTTATGGGACTATTGTCAAATGTACACAGGATATTATACACTATTTATTGCGGCTTTTCAAGTAGTTTTTGAAAAACTTTTAATCTTGGATCGATTTCTTTTTCAAATTTACAGCCGCAATCGCCGTCCGCGCGCCGTTTTCCGCACTTCGGACACAGTCCGGGGCATTCCTCGTCGCACAAATGACGCATCGGCAATTCAAGCACGAACGCTTCCGCCAAATCCGCGCCGATTTCCACACACCCGTTGACCAGATGCAGGATATCGTCCTCGTCTTCAAAATCCGGATCGTCTGCCGTGATGTGCGTTCCCTTCGATTCGATCAGTCTCTCAATCGAAAACGAAAGGCTTGTGGAAATCGGTGAGAGGCACCGGTCGCACACCGTCTCGTACTCCGCTTCGGCAGAGGCCGTGAGCGTCAGACATCCGTGATTGTCTTTGACCTTGCAGAACACGTGCATGGGAGACGCAAGTTTGATACCGTGGGGCACGGCAGCATCCTCATCCCCCGGGGTAAAGAAATCTTCAACCGCAAGCTCGGAAACTTTGCCCTCAAGCAGTTGGGTCAGATCTATTTTCATAAAAAACTCCTCCTGCCGGATCTTTTTCCGCAATACCTTTGCGAATATTTATTATATAAGAAAAATCGCTCCGTGTCAATGGTTGTTCAGAAAAAAGTTACGGAGAAAATATCGGTTTCTCTTGTAATCTTTGCACGAATTTGTTATAATGATACCGTTATCGACCGCTTTTCGGGAGGAAAACCATGAAAAACGCAGGCAAAATCGCTAAACATATTATTACCTTTATCGTATTTCTTCTGTGTGGCCTCTTTATTTTCCGCTGCTGTATCGCAGGCGATCAGAGTGTGCTCAAATCTCTGACCGTAACGGATACGCTCAGAGAGGCGTATGCGTGGAATCCCGATCTGGAGATGCTCACGCATGAGATGCCGTTCGAGCTTTCCGAGGACGGCTATCTGAGCGGCTACGCCCTCGTCATGATCCCATCGATTGCCGAAACGCAGATCACGCTCCGCTACAACGACAGCATTTTCTCCTACAACGATCTGCCCGAGGACGCGACATTCACGTACCGTCTGACCGATTCGGTGACGGGCGCGGAGGTTGTCGGCGAGGTGCTCGCCTCGCAGGACAAATGGATGTACAACTACCGCCGCGTCATCTTTGACGGACTCTCGTGGACAGAGGAGAACAACCTGACCGTATCGCTCTGGTGCGGGGAAACAAAGATCACGGAGCTCTTGCTGCATCACGTTGATATGAACGTAGTCAACGAGCCGTACAAGCTGAGCCGCGCGGACAAGAACGCGCTGACAGGAAACTAAAAAACCGGGTGCCGACGGCACCCGGTTTTCTTATTCAGCGGAAGGAAGTGCTCGCTTCACCTTGCGATAGGTGAAGATGAGACAGACCGCATGAACGGCGGCAGTAAGCGCCCACGAAATCGGGTACGAGATGTACAGCATCCCGAGCGTCGGCTGCCACGCGAAGAAGGTGTATATCCACAGGATACGGAATCCGCACGCACCGAGGAGGGAGACAATCATCGGCAAAACGGAGCGTCCGAGCCCGCGCATCGCACTTGCAAGCGAGTCCATCACGCCGCAGAAGAAATACGGGAACAATGTATACGCGAAGCGCGTCATACCTGCCGCGATGACCTCCGTCTCACCCGGGCGGTAGATACCGAGCAAAAATTCGCCGCAGAGGTACACGGCACCGCCGAGCGTGAGTCCGAGCACGCTGATCATGCCCGTCGTCAGAAAGATAACACGGCGCACACGATCCATCTTCATCGCGCCGGCGTTCTGTCCGACGAAATTGACCGTCCCCTGTGAAAATGCGTTCATTGCCATAAAGATAAAGCCTTCAACATTGTTTGCGGCGGAGTTTCCCGCAATCACGATGCCCTCCGCGCTCGTTGCACCGGCAGCCGCCATGGATGCGTCCAATGTATTGATCGAAGACTGGATCAGCACATTTGATACGGAGAACAGCGCGCCTTGAATCCCCGCAGGAATACCGACGCGGAGAATCTGCAAAAATTCCGTCTTATGTATGCGGAGTTCAGCGGGATTCAGCTTCACCGCACCGCCGTTCACGATCAGCGAACGGATGACGAGAACCGCCGACAGACACTGCGAGATCACCGTCGCCAGCGCAACACCCGCGACATCCAGATGAAAGACGATGACGAACACGAGATTGAGCACCACGTTGAGCACGCCCGCAGCGCTCAGATAGTACAGCGGCCGCCGCGTATCGCCCACGGCACGCAGAACAGACGCACCGAAATTGTACAGCATCATAGCCGGCAGTCCGGCAAAATAGATTTTCATATATAAAGCCGCGTCCGGCAATACAGTAGGCGGTGTATCCATCCACGAAAGAAACGTACCGCCGAAGAAAAAGCCGATCACGCCTACAAGCACGCCGCCGCACAGGGCAACCGTGATCGCCGTATGCACAGCGCGTGTCACTGCACTGTGATTCCGTGCTCCCATATAGCGGGAGACAATAACGGTCGCACCGACCGAAAGTCCCGTAAGCAGATTGATAAGGAGGTTGATAAGCGCACTCGTCGATCCGACCGCGGCAAGCGCGGTATTTCCGTCCGCCGCATAGCGGCTGACGACGACGATATCCGCCGCGTTGAAGAGCAGCTGCAGAATGCTCGAAAGCATCAAGGGCAGCGCAAAGCGCAGAATCTTCCCAAAAAGGGGGCCCTCGCACATATTGATCTCGTACCGATTCGTCAAAACGATCACGCTCTTTTCCGAAGAATTCTTTCTTCGCAAACAGTATAGCAGACGCGCTCGCGAAATGCAAGCCGTTTTGGCAAAAAACTCCTGGACAAAACACGTTTTTTCGGGACTTTCTCTTGACACCGCCGCCGTTTTGGTATATAATCATTCCAAAGTATGAGGGCGGCTCATGCCCTTACAAACGGAGGTTCGTATGCTTACTTACATGAACGATTTTCTGTCCCGATATCCGTATCCCGCTGAGGCGAAGGATGCGTATCTCACCGCGCTCAACACCTGCCTGGAAAGCAGCCGCGCGTGTGCGATGTTTGAAGCCCTTCTGAAGCGGTATGAGGACGATATGCTCACCAGCTACAAAGCACTGCTTGAAGATATGAAGACGATCTCCGAGATGATTGACATTCCCGAACCCGTCGGCAACGCGATCCTCATCATCAGTCTCACCAAGCAGCTGAAGGTATACTATGCACAAAAAGGCTTCTCCGAGGAGCTCTTCTACCGCACGATGCACGATATCCTCTACAAGACGCTTGAGTGCAAAGACGTACGCGGTCTGTACGGCATCTTTGTGCCGGATTGGTACATGTTCTTCTTCCATCTCCGCACCTTTTCCATGCAAAGACTGCAGTTCCAGATCACCAATTTCGGTAAAGAGTACACGGACGGGGATGTCACGCTGAAGCCCGACTCGACCATCATCGCCGTACATATCCCGCGCACGGGCACGCCGATGGATCACGATCTCGTTCTGCAGGATTACGCGGAGGCAGCGAAGTTCTTCGTGGAGAACGGGTACGTTGAGAGACCTGTGTTCACCTGCTCGTCGTGGCTTCTGTTCAGCCGTCACCGTGAGATGCTCTCCGAGAAATCGAACATCATCCAATTCATGAACGATTTCACGATTCTCGACGAAAGACTGTACGACGATTACGCGCAGGTATGGCGTCTGTTCGATATGGAGTACACGGGCGACGTGGATGCCCTGCCTGCCGATTCCTCCCTGCGCCGCGGCTACATCGATCTGATCCGCAAGGGTGAGAAAACAGGCACCGCGGTTGGAATTTTCATCGGCGAATAACGCGAATATAAAAGCAGCACCGTTGACAGGTGCTGTTTTCTTTATGTGCGATTATTTTTCTTCTCTCAGTCCGACAATGCCGAGGATTGCGCCTGCGAGCAGAACCGCCGCGCCGATATACTGCGGAATCACCATATAATTCGTCCGTACTGCCGTGTCCGCAACGCCCAGCATGCCAACCGCAAACAAAATTGCGCCGCTTACAAGCAAAAATCCGCCAAAGATTACCTTTCTCATTGATTCTCTCCTTTTCCAAAAAATACAGTACGGTAGTATTCTATCATATTTTTTTGAGAAAGTAAACAGAAAAATTAAAAAAACTGCACCGCCCCGGGTATGCAGCGCGGTTCTGCCCGACAAATTGGAGTCTGCTTTGTAGAGCAGTTTATCGCTTCTTAAAAAACAAGATAAATTGAGCAGCTACATTTCCTGCACAAAGAGCCAACGTAAAGCAAGAAAGTCCTAATTGGATATTATTTGTACTGTTCACCAACCCCATCAGCGAGCAAAACACCGCTATCGTAAAACAAATTGCGGAGATCAAATGAAGCCGTTTCTTTTTTGAAAACAAATCTTCCATTTCCTTTGTCGCGGTCTGAACCGCAGGAATATCCGTGTCGCTTTCATAATCATCATTCAGCAGATAATCTGTCGTAACACGGAACAGTTTGCTGATCTGCAATATGTTTTGTGCATCGGGCAGGGCGGTTCCGTTTTCCCAACGGCTGATTGCTTGCCGTGATACATTCAGTTTTTCTGCGAAATCTTCTTGCGACCAACCGTTTGCTTTTCTATACTTAATGATTTTGTCCGGTAACTTCATAATGAAATCCTCCTTCATTTTGGTAATTTCATTGTAGCAAAAAGCACTCCAAACTACCACCGCATCCACTTTACAATTCCGCAACATGACTTTACAGACCGTCAAATTCAAGTTTATTAGACAATTGTATTATACCATAATTTTTATCAAAAGCAAATAGAGCAGCGGGGACCTTTACAAATTGAACCGCCATTTGAAAACTACAAACAAAATATTATAACTGTAGGGGAAGGGTTCCCCCCCTCCCGCAAAAACAAAAAGCCCTGCATAAGCAGAGCTTTTGTATTGAAGATAATAACTTATCTCTTGGAGTTTTAGCAATACCGTTTGATATCGTTAATATCGTGTAATATCGTTTGATATCGTAGC
>JAFTUH010000024.1 GCA_017466375.1 Clostridia bacterium
GTGACATCGAACAGTCCCTCTGTAAACGGACCGAATCGGTCAAACAGCGCGAGCGCGGACAAAAGCTTCGGGAACGTACCCGCAAACAGCGACGAATTGATCAGATACACCACTACCGTACCGCAAATCAACACCGCGCCGAATGCCGCAGACACCGTCACGTTTTTCGTCAGTGCGTACAAAATCAGCGCAAGCAGCGCACCCAGAATACCGAACGCAAACAGCGACGCCTCAGCGGTTGCAGAAATCAAGGTGCTGAGTCCGCTCATCAGATACATGAGAATGAACGCGCCGAACGTCATAACTGCCGCGATCACCTGGCTCTCCGTAAGCGAGGAGAGGAACAATCCGATCGCAAGAAGCGCGGCACCAAGCAAAAAGAACGCGAGCAGACCGCCGTACGCAGATGCGAAATTCACCGTGCCGTAGGAGGACAGAATCAGCGGATACAGGCACATGATCCCGCAAGGACTCGCGAGCACGGTAAGCAGCGCGAAATACTTCGCCAGGACAACGGAGGACAGCTTCATGGGCAAGGAGTACAGAAGCTGACTTGTCCGTGCATGAATATCCTCGGACAGCGACCGCATCGAAAGAATGGGAATCATCAGAAGCAGAATAAACAGTACGCCTGAGAGGGAGTACTCAAAGTTCGGGTACGCCACCATCAGGTTATTGACCGCCATATAGATGCCGACCATCAGAAGCAGCACGGCGATAAACAGCACGCCTGTCATGCCGCAGAAATAGCTTTTCAATTCACGTTTATAAATCGCAAACATGGCGTCCTCACTCTCTGCCGCCAAACAGCGGCTTGTACTCATCGGCGGACTGCTTTTTCTTTTTCTCTTTTTTCTCCTGCGGCGTATAGTACGGAGAATCCGCATCGGTATCATCCGTACCCTCGGCTGCCTCTTCGGTATCACCGACGTCCTCGGTCTCCTTGGCGGTCTCCTGCGCATCCGCCTCACCGTCCGCCAGCGGCTCAGCCGTCAGGCGAAGGAAGACGTCCTCGAGATTTACATCGTTCGTGTTCATCTCCACGATCGGGAGATCTGCCTTGGCAAACAGACGGAATATATACTCGCGCAGATCTACGTCCGCCGCCGTCTCCACCTGCACGCGCACGCATCCGCCGAGACCGTACGCCGCCTGCACACCGATCACGTCCGTCAGGGACGAAAGCGTCTGCTGGACTGCGGGGAGCTCGCCGCGCACGTCAAAGGTGATCATGCGGTGTCCGTCCGCAGAGGCAGTAAGATTCGCAACCGTATCGCTCGCGACGATCTCGCCGTGCGCGATGATGATGAGGTAATCGCAGACCGCGCTGATCTCCGAGAGAATATGGCTGGAGAGAATGACCGTATGGTTCTCACCAAGTTCACGGATCAGCTGACGGATCTCAATGATCTGCAAAGGATCGAGACCGACGGTCGGCTCGTCCAGAATGATGATCTTCGGATCGCCGAGGATCGCCTGCGCGATGCCGACCCGCTGCCGGTATCCCTTAGAAAGATTGCGGATCAGACGGTGCCGTACGCCGTCGAGTGCCGTTTTCGCAATCACCCGCTCGACTTCCCGCTCCAATTCCGCGTAAGGAATGCCCTTCGCCTCCGCAACAAAGCAAAGATACTCCTCCGGCGTCATATCCGTATAAAGCGGCGGCAGCTCCGGCAAATAGCCGATACAGCGCTTCGCCTCTACCGGATCCTCGTAAATGTCGTAGCCGCCCACCAGGATCTCGCCCGACGTTGCCGCCAGACAGCCGGTGATCATGTTCATCGTCGTCGATTTGCCGGCGCCGTTCGGCCCGAGAAATCCGTAGATATGCCCCTCCTCAACGGTGAAGCTGATGTTTTTCACTGCAGTGATGCTGCCGTATTTTTTCGTTACGTTTCTGACCTCTATCAAATCTGCTTCCTCCAAAACCGTGATTGGGTGAAAAACCCATTACCGTTTTATTATAGCACAAAAATCTGAAATTGTCTTGAACTTTTCCGCAATTCTGTCTGATATGCGTGTGATTTTTTTCACAAGACCGTCACAAAACGGATACAGAGGCAGAAAATGCACCGAATCCGCACAAAAATTGCGACAAAATATGAACAAATACTAAAAAATACGCCTGCCGCTTGCAAAACGGTCAAAAATCCGTTATAATAATTATGTATTGATGTTTGAAACACTACTGAGTTTTTATGGAAGCGGTGATTGATTCAAATGTGGATGAATAAGGATATAGGTATCGACCTCGGCACGGCTACGGTGCTTGTCTACGTCAAGGGCAAGGGCATCGTCGTCTCCGAGCCGTCCGTTGTTGCCATTGATACGAATACGGATCGCATTCTGAAGGTCGGACGCGAGGCACAGCAGATGCTCGGACGAACGCCGGGCAATATCACCGCCATCCGTCCGCTCCGTGACGGCGTCATCAGCCAGTACGACGTCACGCTCCGGATGCTCCAGCACTTTATCAGAAAGGCGTGCGGATCGGTGCTGTTCAAGCCGCGCGTCATCATCTGTGTACCGAGTGGTATCACGGAGGTAGAGGAGCGCGCTGTCGTTGATGCAGCCACGCAGGCAGGCGCACGGCGTACATATCTGATCGAGGAGCCGGTCGCGGCTGCTATCGGTGCGGGAATCGATATCTCCATGCCGAACGGAAATATGGTCGTTGACATCGGCGGCGGCACGACGGATATTGCCGTCATCTCTCTCGGCGGTGTCGTTGTATCCGAATCGATCAAGGTCGCGGGCGACAAATTTGACGAGGCGATCATCCGCTACGTCCGACGCAAGCACAACGTGCTGATCGGTGAGCGTACCGCGGAGCAGATCAAAATGAAGGTCGGCGGCGCATGGCAGAGAGAGGAGCCGCGCGTGATTGAGGTGAAGGGACGCTGTCTCGTGCAGGGACTCCCCCGCGTCGTGCGCATCAGCTCCACGGAGATGCCCGATGCACTTGAAGAGCCAATCACGGCGATTATTGAGTCCGTCTGCTCCGTCATTGAGCGCACACCGCCGGAGCTGATCGGTGATATTCTGTACAACGGCATCGTAATGACGGGCGGCGGCAGTCTGCTCTACGGTCTCGACCGCCTGATCACGAACGTCACGGGCATCAAAGCGCGCGTGGCGGATAAGCCTGTCGCATGCGTGGCCATCGGCACGGGCAAATCGCTCGACCACATCTCCGTCATCCCCGAAGGCGCGATCAATATCTCCCGCCAGCGTCAGCAGAAGCTGTGATTTTAGACAAACGCAGAAAGACAAAACCTGCATCAAAAAACCGTCTTGGACAACCAAGGCGGTTTTAATTTGTAGGATTTATTTCATACGCATCTGCAGCTCTGTACCGAACGGGAGCGTCTTTGTCTCCCCGGTAAACTCAAAGCCGAATCTTTTGTAAAAACGGATCGCCGTATCATTCCCGTCAAGCACCCACAAGACAGCTTCTTTCTTATCGGAGAATTGCAAGACGGTCTGTTTCATCAACTCGTACCCCAATTTTTGTCCGTGGTATTCTTTCAGCAGATAGAGCGCGATAATTTCGTTTGCACCCGGCACATCTTTGCTTTCTCCAAAGCAGGAAAAGCCGACGACTTTCCCGTTTACTTTTATCACAAACGTATTTTGCGGCCATCTGTGTGCCATTTGAACGCATTTCTCCAAAGTGATGTTTTTGAGATATTCGTCCGGCATCAGACCTTGGTAGGTCTCGTGCCAGCATTTCCAATGCACGTATCCTTTTTCATCCATTTCCGTTTCCGTGCGCAGCGGACATATTTCATAAGCAGACATTTCAGGACTCCCTGTCAGCATTTTAGGCATCTGTATAACTCAAGTCATAACCGCGATCCGCTCCGGCAGTGCTCCACGCGTACCGTACAGACGGATTCTCTCACCTGCCGCACGGATATAGCGTACGCACGCTTCCGTAATCTCCTCACCCGGGATGAGAAGCGGAATCCCCGGCGGATACGCCCAAACGTATTCTGCCGACGTGCGCCCGACTGCCTCGGCGATCGGCACGGATTCCCACGCGGATGCGAGTGCATCCTCCGAATCAAGAACAAGTGGCGGCACGGGTACGCCCGGCAGGATCTCGGACGCGGATTCCGCATGGATTTCGGCATCAATGGCGCAGAGCGCATCGGCAAGCGCAGTGAGGGAGTCTTTCGTATCGCCCGCACCCGTCATACAGAGAACACCGTCCGCCGTGACCATCTCCGGTTCGATCCCGCGCGCACGAAGGTCGGCGGCAAGGGTGGCTCCATCCGCGGACGTTCCGCGTGCAGAGACGTAAATCTTGCTGCGATCGTAGGCGAACACTGCCGCATCGCTCCCTTCGGCAGCCGCGCCGTGGTAGGGGATTTTTAGATGGCGCAAGCCGTGCGTCAGCGAATCAAAATATGCAAGCGCCTCTGCCCAACCGGCGAGGAGCGCGCCGTTTTCGGCAATCGCACGGACGCATCCGTCAATGGAAGCGAGGAGCAGATACGAGGGACTGCTCGTTTCAAACACGGACAGCTGATGCGCAAGCCGATCGGCATCGACGCGCGATCCGCAAACGTGCAGAATCGCCGTCTGCGTGAGGGACGGAAGCGTTTTATGCACGCTCTGCACGACGAGATCCGCGCCGGCTTTGACCGCACCGCCCAAAAAATGCGCGGAAAAATCGAGATGCGCACCGTGCGCCTCATCGACAAGGAGCGGCACACCGGCATTGTGCGCGATCTCCGCAACGGCGGCGATATCCGAAATCACGCCCTCATAGGTGGGCGAGGTAAGAATCACAAGCTTCACATCGGGATGCGCCCGCAGCGCCTCTGCCACGTCCGACGGAGGAATCGAGCCAAAAAAGCCCGCATCCGTGATCGGCGGCAGGAGAAAGATCGGCTTCAGTCCGCACAGCTCGACAGCATGGTACACCGATTTGTGCGCGGCGCGCGTCATGAGGACGGTATCCCCCCGCCTCGTGAGCGCACGGATGCCGGCAAGGATACCGCCGCTTGCACCGTTTACGAGGAAGTACGACCGATCCGCCCCCCAAAGAGAAGCGGCACGCGCCATCGAATCCGCAAGGATTCCCTCCGCGCCGTGGAGATTGTCAAAACCGTCGATTTCCGTAATATCCTCTTTGAGAGAAAGCGACTGCAGATGCGGCGCACAGTCCGCATTCCGTTTGTGTCCGGGCATATGCATCGGCAGGCGACCGCGCTCCCCGTTCTCCCGCAGAAGTGCCGCGATATCCGGCACGTCTTTTTTCGTATCCATTCTTTTCTCCTTTCTCCCGTAATTGGAAACAAAAAACTATATCTGCATAAAAATGACAAAATTCCTCTTTACAAGTGCGGCTTTTTAGTGTATAATATATACATACAAATCAATCAGACCCAGTCTGTAATCGGAGGTTGCCATTGAAAAAGATCATCACCATCGCCCGTCAGTACGGGAGCAACGGCCACAGAGTCGGCCACAAACTCGCAGAAATGCTCGGCATCAAGTGTTATGACCGCGAGCTGACCATTATGGCAGCCGAACGAAGCGGCATGAATCCCGATGCGCTCTCCAACGTGGACGAAAAGGCGGCAAGCAGCCTTCTTTACACCCTCGTCGCCGGCTCCAATATGTATCACGGCTCCATCGATCAGTTCAATATGCCGATCAACGACAAGCTGTTCCGTATGCAGTCGGAAATCATCCACGAGCTCGCCGAGACGGAATCGTGCATTATCGTCGGGCGCTGTGCCGATTATATACTTGCCGATCACAAGCCGTGCATCAACGTTTTCATATACGCCGATTTCGATCACCGTGTCAAGACGGTCTGTGAGCGTCAGGGTGTGAGCGAAGGAGAGGCACGCGATCTGATCGTGAAAAACGACAAGCGCCGTGCCAACTACTACAACTACTACTCCGGTCAGAAGTGGGGCAAGCTCGAAAATTACGATCTCGCCGTATCGACCGATATAATCGGTATCGACGGTGCCGCGAAGCTGATCGCGGACTACGCCGCCATCGCCTGCGGCGAATGAATTTAGCAAAAAACGGACGCGAGGATGCGTCCGTTATTTTTTTGTCAGTTTATAAATCCACGTACCGAAATAAAATTTCGGCAGACGCATCATGCGCCCGATCCGACGGGGCTCCTTGAGCAGTCGGTAAAACCACTCCAGCCCGAGACGGATAAAGAGCTTCGGCGCACGCTTGACGGTACCTGCGTACACATCCAGCGAGCCGCCCAGCCCAAGAAACACACGCACCGACGGCATCCGATCGCGGTTTTCAACGATCCATTTCTCCTGTGCGGGCGCCCCGAGGCAAACGAAGAGGACCTGCGCCCCCGATTCGTTCACGGCACGGACAACCTCGTCCGTCTCCGCACCCGTTTTGGCAAAATAACCGTCCCGCGTACCGACGACGTTCAGCCCCGCGTACTCTCCGCAAAGCCGCTCTGCCGCCGTCTCCGCAACGCCCGGTTTTCCGCCGAGCAGATAGACAGGCACGCCGTCCTGTGCCGAAAAATCCAGCACACAGCGTCCGAGATCCACACCGGCAACCTTCCCCTTGAGAGGCGTGCCGAGAATCCGCGCAGCCTTGACCACGCCGATTCCGTCAGGAATCACAAGAGACGCCGCATTGATAACGCCGTACAGTGCCGGCTCATCGATGCATGCCTGCACGATCTCGGAATTGGGGGTAAAGACAGTTTCCCGCCTTCCCTCTCTCACAGACGTGCGGAGCCGCTCCGACGCCTCCTCAAGCGTTACATTATCAAAATATACGCCGCGGACGAAAATCCGCGGTGCAGTATATCCGGACATTTTACGCGTCCGCTTTTGCGTTCAAAAATTCTACGATATCGCCGACCGTTACCAGCTTATGGGTGTCATCGTCGGAGATCTCCACCTCAAACTTCTCTTCACAAAGATACATGAGGTCGGCAAGCTCAATCGAATTGATACCAAGATCGTTTACAAGCTCTGCATCGAGCGTAATATCATCGGGATTGACGGAAAGCTCTTCAACGAGCAGATTCTTTACTCTGTCAAACATATGCGTTACTCCTTTTCTTTTTTTGCCGTATCGGCATCATAATGATAAAAAACTTACTTTCGGAAGCAAAAGCCTCCAAAACTGACAGTATTATTATAAAATGTTCTCCTGTATTTGTCAAGGACTTTTTTTATTCCCCATATCTCCGTAAAGCAAGCCTTGCATTTCAGAGCAGATTCCTGTATAATAAAAGCAAAGCAACAATCGAAAGGATACGACCATGGCGGAGATGAAAACAAGCAAAGCAAAACGCAAAAAAAGGATGCTCACGGCGATCGGGATTCTCACCCTGCTCGGTATACTGAGCGCCGTACTGCTCAGCCATCCCGAATGGTTTGTCTACAAATCGGGATCTGACAAACCGACCTCCATGTACTCCGACAACCTCGTGAGCCACCTGTTCTACCCGTCCGATTACGAGCTGGACGTGGACGCAAACGAGGACTATCAGGCGATGGATCGCTACATTCATATTCGCCGCGGCGGTGAAGAATTCGCGATCACGGATGAAAATTACGCCGGATGGGGCGAGGATATCGACTTATTCCACCGCTATTTCACCGCGGCGATCTACGCCGACGTGGAAACGTATAATTCCCTGTTTACCGAGAATTATTACAAAACGGAAGACCCGCGCGAATTTTTCGCCCCGCAGATGATCTACGGCATCACGCTCGAGAAGCTCGCCGAAAACGACGACGGCACGTACGTATACGATGTGACGTACGCGATCTACCGAAACGACGGCACGTTCCGCAACGACATCGGCAGTGACGCGTACAAAACGCTGATCTTCACGCTTGCTCCCGAGGGAGGAGAACTCAAAATCGACGCGATCGATTACTACAGACAGGGGTGAATAGTATGAAAAAACGAATCCGAATTGCCGTTTTGCTTGTGCTGACTCTTGCTGTGCTTTGTTCCTGCAAGGCTGAGGAGACAACGCTGAAGGTCAAATCGATCGATTACGACGGGCTGACGGAGTTGACCGCCGCCGAACCGGATGAAGAAATGATCAAAAACTGGTCCTTGATTAGTCAGAATCCGTACGTGGACTATATATGTTATCTGACGGTAAGCGGGGAGAGTCTGGTGGTTTCTAACTTTCATGATTCTCCGAATACATTCATGACACACAGAACCACAAACGGATATTTTTTAGGTGTTGATGTAGGAGAATTTGACGGCTGGGTTAAGTACTTTCCGTATTACAGTGCAGTCGCGCCTGAGATTGTAGGGTCGTCACGAGATGTTGTCAACGAAAACTGCCGCGGTTTTGTAGAGGACTGGAGCAGAAATGTTTACCTGTTCACGTGGGATTATGCGGGGCTTTACTCTCCCGGCTCGGGAGTTATATATGAACTTCGTTTGCCGAGTTTGGATGGGGAGTGGGAATGGAAGCAAGTGGCAGAAGCTGCAGGGAAGCCTCTGTTTTTTGAATATGATAGGGAGAATAAAATCATCTACGTTGTCTCTTCAATGGAACTTGTCGCTTTCTCTTTGGAGGATTACTCCGTCACTACTTTATCCGATCTGAGCCTTTGGGGCGCGGCAACGTCCATGGTTAGAATAGATAACAAACTGTACATAGGTATGGCGATGGGTATATACGAATACGATCTCACTACCACCGAGACGAAATGGTATCCCATGGATTATCCAAAATACGTCCATAATTAAAATCTGCAACAAATATACGTATAGCCGCCCAGCCAAGGAAATGGGCGTGGGTGAATTTGCACACAGGGCAAAGAGGGACACAGTTTCATCTATTCGTCGGAGGTTGCGGAGCAACCTCGCGCAGACGGTCAGCCAAGGTCTCGGTTGGGTTTACGCTATACCGTCTGAACTCGGCAGTTTGAGATGGTTCTTCCCACTCCCTTTCTCATGCGAAACCACTATATGTGACTCGCTCTTTGCATACCCTGCCCCCCGTTGGTATATACTACCGATGGGCGCGTACGCCGCGCTACATCCGTACGGGAGGCTTTCATGCAAATCGCCGCGCTTGATCTGATGCCGCTTTTGTGGGGACTTTGCGTCCTTCTTTCTGCTGCTCTGTTTTTCTACGGGGAGCGTGCCGCACCCTCCCGCACTGTCCCTGCCGCCATAGCCGCGCTGGTTCTGTATTTTTTCGACTATCCGCCGCGCTTTCAGGTGATCGTGTTCCTTGTGCTCTACGTGATCTCTGCCGCCGTGTACGCCGCTCTTGCATATCTCAGACGGATGATCGGCAGACGAAAGCAAAACGAAGAAACGATCTCCGTACCGTGAGCGTCAAAAAAATCGAAAAAATTTTTCTGAAAGGTATTGACAAGCGTTTTTTCGAGTGGTATAATCCAAATAACAACCGAATAACAGGCTGTGACGAAGACGGCGGAAAAGTACTCCCCACAGAGAGTCGGTGGCTGGTGAAAACCGACGGTGCGCTTTTCAGATGCCCATCCCTTCCGAGCCGGAAGCCCGAAAGCGAAAGCAAGTAGACGCTTCCCGTGCATGCTACGTCAGTGCATAGGACTTGTTTGAGTCCGAGAGAGGCACCGTTTGGTGCAATTTGAGTGGTACCGCGGGTATTGTTATCACACCCGTCTCAAAGAAATTTGAGACGGGTTTATTTTATTTTCCGGATAAAGCCGGAAAACGGAGGTAAGTATGCAAACATCTGCCATGAACAAACTGAGCGAAGTCGGTGCACGTATCCGAGAGATGCGTGAGATTGCGGGATTCTCGATTGCCGATATGGCGGCAAAGACGGAAATTACCGAGGCGGACTATCTCCGGTACGAAAACGGAGAGCTTGACTTCCCGTACACGTTTCTGCACAAGTGCGCGCTTGCGCTGGATATCGAAATCACCGAGATTCTGGAAGGTCAGAGTGCGAATCTTTCCTCCTATACGGTAACGAGAAAGGGGCACGGATCCCGTGCCGCGAAGGAAGACGGCATCGAGATCTCCGACCTCGCGCCGATGTTCCGCGACAAGCTCGCCGAGCCGTACTACGTAAAATACGAGTATTCCGAAGCCCTTCAGAGCAAGCCGATCCACTGCACGAAGCACGCCGGACAGGAGTTCGACCTCGTCCTCAAAGGAAAGCTGCGCGTACAGGTCGGCAGTCACGTTGAGGAGCTCTGTGAAGGTGACTCCATCTACTACAACTCCTCCGTCCCGCACGGTATGATCGCCGTGGACGGTGCGGACTGTGAATTCGTCGCCGTCGTTATGGCAGGCGAGGACAGTAAGGAGAACGTCATCCACCAGGGCTACATCGCCGCACCGAAGGCAGAAAAGCTCGTCATCGAGGAGTTCATCAAAACGACGGAGGACAAAAACGGTCTGCTCACGAAGATTGACTTCGAGAACGAGGACAAATTCAACTTCGCCTTTGACGTGGTGGACGCGCTCGGCCGCAAGAAGCCGGATGAGCTCGCCATGATCCACCTCGACAAGAACATGACGGAGCGCCGCTTCACGTTTGCCGATATCAAGCGTGCGTCCTCGCAGTGCGCGAACTACTTCAAATCGCTCGGCATCAAGCGCGGCGACCGCGTGATGATCGTTCTGAAGCGTCACTACCAGTTCTGGTTTGCGATCCTCGGTCTGCACAAGCTCGGCGCGATCGCAATCCCCGCAACGAATCAGCTCCACGAGCACGATTTCACCTACCGCTTTGACGCTGCAGGTGTGTCCGCCATCCTCTGCACCGCAGACGGTGACACCGCCGCTGAGGTAGACAAGGCCGCCGCACAGTGTCCCACCGTCACGACGAAGATCCTCGTCGGCGGACAGCGTGAGGGCTGGCACGATTTCGATGCGGAGTATTCCCTGTTCACAGGTAAATTCGAGCGCACGGACGATGCCCCCTGCGGCGACGATTCCATGCTGATGTTCTTCACCTCCGGCACGACCGGATATCCGAAAATCGCCGAGCACAGCTACAAGTATCCGCTCGGTCACTTCATCACCGCACGCTACTGGCACAACATCCAGCCGGGCGGTCTGCATCTGACGATCTCCGACACCGGCTGGGGTAAGGCACTCTGGGGCAAGCTGTACGGGCAGTGGATGTGCGAAGCCGCTGTCTTCACCTACGATTTCGACCGCTTCAACGCAGCGGAGATCCTGCCGCTGTTCGCGAAATACAACATCTCCACGTTCTGCGCGCCGCCGACCATGTACCGCATGCTGATCAAGGAGGACATCTCCAAATACGATCTCTCCTCCATCCGCTATGCGACCACGGCAGGCGAGGCACTCAATCCCGAGGTATTCAAGCAGTTCCAGCAGCAAACCGGTCTTTGCATCATGGAAGGCTTCGGTCAGACGGAGACGACTTTGTCTATCGCAAATCTCGTCGGCAGTGCTTCGAAGATCGGCTCCATGGGCAAGCCCACACCGCTGTATGATATCGATCTCGTGGACGCCGACGGCAATCCCGTCAAGGACGGCGAAAACGGCGAGATCGTCATCCGTACGAAGGAGGGCGAGCTCCCCGTCGGTCTGTTCAAGGGATACTACCGCGAACCCGAGAAGACCGCCGAGGTCTGGCACGACGGCATGTACCACACCCGCGATCTCGCATGGAGAGACGAGGACGGCTACCTCTGGTACGTCGGTCGTGCGGATGACGTCATCAAATCCTCCGGCTACCGCATCGGACCGTTCGAGATCGAGTCTGTCATCATGGAGCTGCCCTACGTTCTCGAATGCGGTGTCTCCGCTGCTCCCGATGAGGTCCGCGGTCAGGTCGTCAAGGCGAGCATCGTTCTGACGAAGGGCACCGTCCCCTCCGACGAGCTCAAAAAGGAGATCCAGGAGTACGTCAAGAAGCAGACCGCACCGTACAAGTACCCGCGTATCGTTGTCTTCCGCGATGAGTTGCCGAAGACGATCAGCGGCAAAATCCAGAGAAACAAACTCTGATAAAATCTGACAAAAATTCACGCTTTATTCATACCAAGTCCTCTCTCCACCGTTGATTTATACGCGCGTATATGATATACTACCTATATAATATACCGAGATTGTGAAAACGGAGGTGAGAGGACTTGAAAATTTCGATGTGGTATGCACTGCGCGATGTGCGCAGCCGACCGAAACAGTTTATCTCCCTCGCCACGGTCAGTGCCGCGATTCTGACTGTGATGATCCTCGCCGTTTTGTGGGAGGGTGCGCTCTGGCGTGAGGATGTCATGCCCGAAAAGGAGCACAACTACCACTTCTATTTCTACAATCTGTCCGACGAGGACAAAGCGTACATTCGATCACAGCCGTGGGTTCTGACAACGTACGACGCGTACAGCGAACTCGAATCCGTCAAAGGCACCGCGCATGAAAACACATTTCGCGTACGCGTGACATGGGAAAACAACGCGAAGTCGGCGACGTATGCCAGAGAGCTTTTTCTCAAGCGCGGCATTATCGAGAATGAGCCGTATGACAAGCAGTACGAGCGTGAATACAATTCCAATTACGAAGCGCTCCGCATCGCGTGGAATGATGCCGACGTGAAAAACGGCATGCCGATCGAAACGATGGCGAGAAATCTTACGATCACGTTCATGCTGGATAAGTACATCCTCAACAATGACTACACGATGAAAACGCTCAACGGCTATACGATGCAGCCGACGTTTCTGCTCCGCACGTTTCTGCTCATGCTCTTTCTCTGTGCGGCGATTCTGATACTCACGCTCGAAACGTACCGCGCGAATTTCCGCGAATACGGTACGCTCCGCGCACTCGGCTTCAAAAACGGACAGCTTCTTCTCGTGAATCTCTGCCGCACCCTGCTCGTCAGTGCCGCGGCGATCCCCGTATCCGCTCTGTTTACGTTCGTCATCGTCCGGGTGTATTATCTCATTACCGCGCCGTTCCGCACGAGCGTCGGCAGCGTCTATTTCACGATCGACGAAACTGTTCCCGTCGCTGCGCTGTTTCTCCTTGCGATCTGCCTGACGGCTGCCTCGCTGCTCGCATCGGTGATCGTTTTCGCCATGCACAAATCGAAGACGACAATGTCCTATCTGCGCGGCGAGGATACGTTCGCCGTATCGTTCGTCTCCAAAACATCGCCGCGGTTTGAAAACGCCGCCGGTGTTCTCGGATACTGCCGACTGTACGCCGTCCGCGCCCGTGCGATGCTTTCCCGCTACACGGTCATCACCGCCATTATGATGCCGCTGCCGATGTTCTACCTCGTCGTCGGTGTTTCCATGCTTGGAAAGGATGACTCGGCGGCAAGTCAAATCAGCGCGATCTATACCGCATTTCAATCTGTCGCGGTGTTCGTCACAACCTTGTGCGTCACGCACGCCGCCTCCCGTATGTTCGCGTCATCCCGCTCGGCAGAGCTTGGTGTGATCCGCGCCATCGGCGGCAGTAAATCAACTGTGCGCAGTGTGACGTACCCGATCGCCGCTTTGCAGTTCGGCGCGGTGCTCGTCCTCGCACTTTTAATTAACGGTGTTATTACCGACGCGTTCGCTACCAACATAGCCGTAGCCTCCCGTGAAAATGCGAAAACGATTGCCGAATTGCTTGCCTCGGGGCTTTTAGGGGTTATCAGCGCGGTATGCTTCGTTCTCCCGTCCGCATTCAGCGGACTGATCTCGTTCCTCATCGGATTCTTCCGGCGTCCCATTATCGCCGCGATCCGTGAGGTGGAATGATGCCTGAGAGGATAACGGTATGAGAAAACATCGCAGTACGGAAAAAATCGACATTCCCGCAGACGACGTGCTCGTGTGCCGCGCGCTCACGAAATCGTATTTTCAAGGGGAGACGCACATCAAAGCGGTCAACGACTGCTATCTCACGGTGAAAAAAGGCGAATTCGCCGCGATCATCGGCGAGAGCGGCTCGGGCAAATCGACCCTGCTTCATATGCTCGCCGGACTGGATGAGCCGTCGAGCGGCAAAGTATACCTTGCGGGCAAGGATCTGTTTGACATGCCCGACAGAGAGCTGTCCGATTTCCGCAGCCAGAAGATCGGCTTCATCTTTCAGTCATTCCATCTTCTGCCAGTCCTGACAGCGAAGGAGAACATCCTGCTCGCACAGAAAATCGCGGGGGCCTCACACTATCCGCGCTATCTTGACGAGCTTGCGAAAATGCTGAAAATCGATGACCGTCTCCACCATCTGCCGAGCGAAATGTCCGGCGGTCAGCAGCAAAGAGTCGCCGTGGCACGCGCGCTCATCAACCGCCCTGCCATTCTGTTTGCCGATGAGCCGACGGGCAACCTCGACGAGGAATCCTCCGAGGAACTGATCCGCTTGCTTCTGGAGACACGAGCGGAGCTGTCCCAGACGCTCGTGATGGTCACGCACGACAAGCGGATTGCCGAGCGTGCAGACCGCATCTTTACGATGAAAAACGGCGTTTTGCGGGAAATGTGAGAAAATATCTCCCCTTTTGTATGAAAATTCGCGGATTTCTCTTGACAGAAACCGTCTGATATGGTATAATCCTTGAGTAAAAGCGATGACGAAGAGGATCGGAAGATCCGTTTGCGCAGAGAAGTGGCGGTCGGTGCAAGCCATGGCAGACGGCTTTCGTATTTGTAGCTTCTGAGCCGGGAAGAAGAAAGCCGTAGGCAAGTAGAACTTCCCCGTAACTGCCGCGTAAAGGCATAGGGCTTGTCAGAGTCCGAGAGTGGCGTCCATCGGGCGCAATTTGAGTGGTACCGCGGGTGAATCGATTTTTCGCTCGTCTCAAGGATCAACATCTTTGGGACGAGTTTTTTGTTTCGTCCCGCATGAGGAGGTCAAATGGAAAACTCAATCAAAGGGCTGGATCTGAAAATTCTGGAAATGGCGGGACGTATCCGCGCACTCCGCGAGATTGAAGGTCTCACCACCGCCGAGATGGCAAAAAAGGCCGACGTTTCCGAGGCGGAGTACATTGCCTGCGAAAACGGACAGAGCGATCTTACCTTCGCGTTCATCTACCGCTGTGCGATCGCGTTTGACGTAGACGTCACCGATATTATCGAGGGTAAGAGCCCGACGCTGGCGGGATACACCGTCACCAGACGAGGTGCCGGACAGAGAATCGAAGAGGCGCACGGCATGACGTACTACAATCTCGCCTCTACGTTCAAAAACCGTATCGCGGAGCCGCTGTACGTCCGCATGGACTATTCCGAAGACGCACTCCGCAAAGATATCGAAACGACAACGCATGACGGTCAGGAGTGCGATATCGTCATCGAAGGCACGCTCAAAATTCAGATCGGCTCGCACACGGAGATTCTCCACGCGGGCGACTCGATCTACTACGACTCGTCGATCCCGCACGGCATGATCGCCATCGACGGGCATGACTGCCTCTTCTACGCCATCGTTCTGAATCCGACCGGCGCGGAAATTGAGGAGTTTGCCATCTCCGCCAAGGCACCCGAAAAGCCGAAGCGCGTGGACGAACAGAGCGCGGAGCGTATCTATAACAAATTCGTGGACGTTGTCGAGGACGAAAAAGGCACGCCTACCTCCATCACGTTCAAAAACACCGAAAACTTCAACTTTGCATTCGATATCGTGGACGCGCTGGCAGAGACGAAGCCGGATAAAACCGCAATGTACTACCTCTCGGGCGACAAGACATTCGAGCATCGCTACACGTTCAAAGAGATGGCGAGAGAGAGCGCCCGCTGTGCGAACTATTTCAAATCGCTCGGCATCAAGAAGGGCGACTGCGTCATGCTCATTCTGAAGCGGCATTACCAGTTCTGGTTTGCCATGCTCGGTCTGAACAAGCTCGGCGCGATCGCGATCCCGGCACCGAATCAGCTGCTCGCGCACGATCTCGAGTACCGCCTGCAGGTGGCGGATATCGCCGCTGTCGTCTGCACCGCGGACGGCGGTGTGGCGGCGGAGGTCGATCTCGCGGCACAGAAAGCCCCCTCTCTCAAAAATAAGATCCTCGTCGGCGGAAGCCGCAAGGGATGGCGCAATTTCAATGAGGAATCCGCCATGTACAGCAGCCACTACGACCGCACCGATGACGCGCCCGGCGGAGACGATCCGCTGCTCGCGTTCTTCACCTCCGGTACGACGGGATATCCGAAGATGGCTGTTCACAATCACAAATACCCGCTCGGTCACTTCCATACCGCGAAGTACTGGCACTGCGTGAATCCCGAGGGACTCCACTTCACCATCTCCGATACGGGCTGGGCGAAGGCAATGTGGGGTAAGCTCTACGGACAGTGGCTGTGCGAGGGTGCGACGTTCGTGTACGATTTCGACCGCTTCGATGCGGCGCAGATCCTGCCACTGTTTGAGCAGTACAACATCACGACGTTCTGCGCACCGCCGACCATGTACCGCATGCTCATCAAAGAGGATCTGACGAAGTACAACTATTCCTCCCTCGAGCACGCGTCCACTGCGGGCGAGGCGCTCAACCCCGAGGTATTCAAGCAGTTTGAGTCCGCCACGGGTCTGCAGATCATGGAGGGCTTCGGTCAGACGGAAACGACGTGCCTGCTCGGCAATCTTGTCGGTACGGGACATAAGATCGGCTCCATGGGCAAGCCCTGCCCGATCTACGATATCCACCTGCTTGACGCGGACGGAAACGACGTCGGCGACGGTGAAACAGGCGAGATCTGTATCAAAACGGCAGACGGCGCACCGTGCGGTCTGTTCACGGGCTACTTCAAGGACGAAGAAAAAACCGCCGACGTATGGCACGACGGCTACTATCACACGTGCGATCTCGCATGGCGTGATGAGGACGGATTCTACTGGTACGTCAGCCGTATCGACGACGTTATCAAATCCTCCGGCTACCGCATCGGTCCGTTTGAAATCGAGTCCGTCATCATGGAACTTCCGTACGTCCTTGAATGCGGTGTTTCCGCGGCTCCCGATGAAGTGCGCGGTCAGGTAGTCAAGGCGAGCATCGTGCTCACCAAGGGTACCGTCGGCACGGATGAACTGAAGAAAGAAATCCAGAACTACGTCAAGAAGCACACCGCGCCGTACAAGTATCCGCGCATCGTTGAGTTCCGCGAGGAACTTCCGAAGACGACCAGCGGTAAGATCATCAGAAGCAAGCTGTAATCGAGGAAAATATGGAATACAAACGCATTACCCTGTTCGCCGGGCATTACGGCTCGGGCAAAACGAACATCGCCGTGAATTACGCGATTGAGATGCGCAAGGCGGGGCGCCCCGTCCGCATTGCTGACCTCGACATCGTAAACCCGTACTTCCGCACGAAGGACAGCGCCGACAGACTCGCCGAGGCAGGAATCGAGCTGATCTCCTCCGCCTATGCGAACTCAAATGTAGATATTCCCGCACTGCCTGCGCAGATGTACGCACTCACCGATGACAAATCGTTTCATGCAGTGATGGACATCGGCGGCGATGACCGCGGCGCACTCGCGCTGGGACGGTACGCCCCCGCCATCCTTGCCGAAGGCGATTTTGAGATGCTGTTCGTCGCGAATATGTACCGTCCGCTGACACGGACGCCTGCCGAGGCACTCGAGGTCATGCGCGAGGTCGAGGATGCCGGCGGCATCCCGTTCACGGCGATCGTGAACAACTCCAACATCGGCGCGGAAACGAAGCCGGAGGATATTCTGGCATCCGTATCCTACGCCGAGGAACTCTCGCGTCTTTCCGGACTGCCCGTCAAAATGACAGCGGTCCGCGAGGATCTCATGGATGCGCTTTCGGGCAAGATCGAAAATCTTTTCCCGCTGACGCTCCAGAAAAAATACGCTTGGAACTGACGAAAGTCAGATATTCATACACGATAAGGAGGAAAACAAATGGCAAAGCTGACATTCAAAACGGATCTCTGTAAGGGATGCGGACTGTGCGTAAGCGCCTGCCCGAAGAAGCTTCTTGTCATCGCCAAGGACAAGATCAACCAAAAAGGATACCATCCGGCTGAGATGACCGATGCTGACAAGTGCATCGCGTGCGCGTTCTGCGCCACCATGTGCCCGGACTGCATTATCACGATCGAGAAATAATACCGATTTTCACGAAAGGAGTATGTTCGCGCCACACGCGAACCGTAAGAAACCATGGCAGAAAAAGTACTTATGAAAGGTAACGAAGCCATCGCGGAAGCCGCTATTCTTGCCGGATGCCGCCATTACTTCGGTTATCCCATCACACCGCAGACGGAAGTCGCCGCTTACATGGCAAAGCGTATGCCGAAGATCGGCGGTACGTTTTTGCAGGCGGAGAGTGAAGTCGCCGCTATCAACATGGTCATGGGCGTTGCCGCAACCGGCAAGCGCACGATGACCTCTTCCTCCAGCCCCGGAATCTCTCTGAAGAGCGAGGGACTCTCCTACATCGCTGGATGCGATCTCCCGACGCTCGTTGTCAACGTCGAGCGCGGCGGTCCCGGTCTCGGCGGCATTCAGCCGTCCCAGTCCGACTATTTCCAGGCGACGCGCGGCGGCGGTCACGGTGATTTCCACATGATCGTTCTCGCGCCCGCTTCCGTTCAGGAAATGGCGGATCTCACCATCCACGGATTTGATCTCGCGGACAAATACCGCATGACGAGCATGATCCTTGCAGACGGTACGATGGGTCAGATGATGGAGCCCGTATCCCTGGAGGCGCCCGAGGTACATACGTACGATAAATCCTGGGCTGTCACGGGCACGAACTGCGAGAGAGAGCACAACATCGTCAACTCCCTCTACCTCGTTCCCGAGGCTTTGGAGAAGACGAACTTCGAGCGCTACGAGCGCTACCGCATGATCGAGGAAAACGAGGTCATGTACGAGGAGTTCATGATGGACGACGCCGAGATCTGCATCGCCGCTTTCGGTGTTGCCGCCCGCGTCTCCAAAAACGCCGTCCTCGCCGCAAGAGCGGAGGGCATCAAGGTCGGCATGATCCGTCCGATCACGCTGTGGCCGTTCCCGAAGGCTGTATTCGCAAAGGCTGCCGAGCATGTACACACGTTCATCTCCGTGGAGCTCTCCATGGGTCAGATGATCGAGGACGTACAGCTCGCTACGAAATGCACCCGTCCCGTCCTGCTCTGCAACCGCGCAGGCGGCATGATCCCCTCTCCTGAAGAGGTCCTCGCAAAAATCAAAGAAGTAGCAGGAGGTATGAGCAAATGATCGTCTTTGACAAACCGAAATCCCTGACCGACGCGCCGCTGCACTACTGCCCCGGCTGCACGCACGGTATCATTCACCGTCTCATTGCCGAAGCAATCGACGAGCTCGGCATTGAAGGACAGACCATCGGTATCGCACCGGTAGGCTGCTCCGTTATGGCATACAACTACTTCACCGTCGATATGGTACAGGCCGCACACGGCCGCGCTCCGGCGGTTGCTACGGGCGTAAAGAGAGCCGATCCGTCCAAGATCGTCTTCACCTATCAGGGCGACGGCGACCTTGCCTCCATTGGTACTTGTGAAACCATTCACGCCGCCGCACGCGGTGAGAACATCACCATCATCTTCGTCAACAACGCGATCTACGGCATGACCGGCGGTCAGATGGCACCGACCTCCCTACCGGGTCAGGTTACGCAGACCTCCCCGTACGGCCGTGACGTCGCTACGCAGGGATATCCCCTCAAGATCTGTGAGATGCTCTCGCAGGTAGACGGCGCCGCTTATCTTGAGCGCGTGGCTGTCAACAACGTCAAGAACGTAAAGAACGCCAAGAAGGCGATCCTCAAGGCGTTCAAAAATCAGGTCGAGGGCAAGGGCTTCTCGCTGATCGAAGTCGTTTCCACCTGCCCCACCAACTGGGGTATGACGCCCGAGAAGGCGCTCGAGTGGCTGAACGACAACATGCTCCCGTACTACCCGCTCGGCGTGTACAAGGACAAATATGCAGAGGAGGCAGCGAAATGACGACGCAGATTCTGATTGCAGGATTCGGCGGACAGGGCGTTCTGTTCTCCGGTAAATTCCTTGCTTACAAAGCTATGATGGAGAATAAAGAGGTCAGCTGGCTTCCCTCCTACGGTCCCGAAATGCGCGGCGGTACGGCGAACTGTAGCGTCATCGTTTCCGATACGCCCGTTGGCTCTCCGATCGTGGATAAGCCGGACGTGCTGATCGCCATGAACCTCCCTTCCCTCGACAAATACGAGGATGCGGTCGTTCCCGGCGGCATCATCATCGTGGATTCCACGCTGATCGCACGCAAGGTGAAGCGCACTGATGTAAAGGTTTACTACATCCCGGCGACGCAGATGGCGTCTGACGAAGGCATCACCACGCTTGCGAACATGATCATACTCGGTCAGCTCATCCGCGTCTGCGATGCGGTATCCGATGAAAATCTGGAAGCATCTCTGAAGAAGGTTGTCTCTGCCCGCCGCGCGGATATGCTTGATCTGAACAAAAAGGCCATCGAGCTCGGCGTAAACTACGTCGGCTGATCCCCGAATCTATTTTCAAACGAAAGGATTCTACCCATGCTTGATATCAAAATCACGAAAACCGCGAATCCCGCCGCAAAGCCGGATTCGTCCAAGCTCGGCTTCGGCCGCCACTTCACCGATCACATGTTCATGATGGACTACAGCCGCACGGAAGGCTGGCATGACGCCCGCATCGTTCCGTTTGCGAATCTGTCGCTCCATCCCGCCGCTACCGTATTCCACTACGGCGCGGAGATTTTCGAGGGACTGAAGGCATACCGCCGTCCCGACGGCGGCGTGCAGATGTTCCGTCCGATCGAGAACATCCGCCGTATGAACAACTCCGCTGAGAGACTGCGCCTGCCGCAGCTCGACGAGGAGGAGGCACTGCAGATTCTCGACACGTTCGTTCGCCTCGAGGAGAGCTGGGTTCCGTCCGAGCCGGGTACGTCTCTGTATCTGCGTCCGTTCCTGTTCGGTAACGACGAGCACCTCGGCGTACACTCCATTGACAACGCACGCTTCGTGCTGATCGCTTCCCCCGTCGGCAGCTACTATGCCGAGGGCATCAACCCCGTCCGCATCATGATCGAGGCAGACGATGTACGCGCCGTCCGCGGCGGTACGGGTTACGCCAAGTGCGGCGGTAACTATGCCGCATCCAACCGCGCAGGCGAGAACGCCGAGAAACTCGGCTTCTCCCAGGTACTGTGGCTGGACGGTGTGGAGCGCAAGTACATCGAGGAAGTCGGCGCGATGAACGTCATGTTCCGCTTTGGCGACGAGATCGCAACGCCCATGCTGACCGGCTCGATTTTGCCCGGTATCACGAGAAAGTCCTGCATTGAGCTTCTGAAGGCTGAGGGCTGGACGGTCAATGAGCGTCTCATCAGCATCGATGAGCTGGGCGAGGCTCTGAAGAACGGCACGCTTACCGAGGCATGGGGCTGCGGTACCGCGGCTGTTGTCTCTCCGATCGGCGAGCTCTTCTACAAGGGCGAGAGCTTCAAAATCGGCGAGGGCAAGATCGGCGAGGTCACGCAGAAGCTGTACGACACGCTGACCGCTATCCAGTGGGGTAAGGTTGAGGATACCCACGGCTGGATCCGCAAAATTTAATCATCCGGGGCGCGAAAGTTTTTTGAGAAATTTTCGCGCCCCTCTTGACATCACGGGAAGAGTTTGCTATAATATAAAATCATATAAAAAATGCGATGACGGAATTACGTTCCGATGAAGCGGCACAGAGAGTCGGCGGTTGGTGTGAGCCGATGTGCGGAGTCGGTGTACGGTCTCGTTCCCGAGCAGAGTTTCCGAAAGCGAAAGCCGTAAGAAACTACGGACGCCCCGTTACCATGGCTAAGAACTTGCCTGAGTTCTGAATGAGTGATTCCCTCCCCGGGAGTAAATAGGGTGGTACCACGGATTTTATTCGTCCCTGAGATTTCTGTCTCGGGGACTTTTTTTGTCAGGCATACAAAATCACAACTTATACCGAAAGGAACAAACCTCATGAAAACCATTACTGTTTCCGACATGACTATGGCGATCGGCACTGCCGAAACCGCGCTCACCTTCCGCGAAAAGACGGAGATCGCCCGCTGCCTTGACAAAATGTGTGTTGACATCATCGAATTTGCACCGATCGAAAACGAAAAAACGGATAGCCTCCTCATCCGTACCGTCGCACCTCTAATGAAAAACAGCGTCATCTCTCTGCGCACCGGCTATGATGAAGCATCCGTTGATACCGCGTGGGCAGCCCTCTCTTCCGCAAAGAAGGCACGGCTGTCTGTCGCGTTCCCGGTTGCCGCCGCACAGATGGAGTTCGTCTGCAAGATGAAGCCGAAGGCTGTCCTTGCCGCGATCCCCGCGATGATCGCAAAGGCGAAAACCTGTACCGCTGATATCGAATTTTGCGCCGTGGACGCCACGAGAGCGGAGTATCCCTTCCTCATCTCCGCGATCGAAGCTGCCGTAGCTGCCGGTGCCTCCACCGTTACCGTGTGCGACACCGCTTCCCTCTTCACACCCGAGGAGATGGCGGATTTCGTCAAAAAGATCCGTGCTATCCCCGCGATGGCAAACGTGCGTCTCGGCGTCGAGTGCACGAACGGTCTCGGCATGGCGCTTGCCTGTGCCGTCGCCGCCGTAAATGCCGGTGCGGATGAAATCAAATGTGCCGCCGGCAACGGTGTTCTGCCGAGCGAAGCGCAGATCACCGCATTCATGAAGAGCCGCGGCGATACATTCGGCGTTGCCACCGCGCTGAACACGGCAGAAATCACCCGCATCACCTCGCAGATCGAGTGGATCCGCAGCGGCAAGAAAGCAGAACAGCCTGCCGCTAAGGTCACCTCCCAGAGCGCGCCCGACACGATCGCGCTGGACAAAAACGCAAATATCGCCGTTGTAGCAGACGCTGTCCGTTCCCTCGGCTACGATCTGTCCGAGGAGGACACCGCCAAGGTATATGAGGCGTTCGCACGAATCGCCGCCAAAAAGCCGGTCGGCACGAAGGATCTCGAAGCGATCATTGCGACAAGTGCTCTGCAGGTGCCGCCGACGTATAAGCTCGTCAGCTACGTTGTCAACAACGGCAACATCATCTCCTCCACCGCGCAGATCGTGCTTGAGAAGGCCGGCCGTGAGATCTCCGGCGTGTGCATCGGCGACGGTCCGATTGATGCTTCCTTCCTCGCCATCGAGCAGATCATCGGCCACCACTACGAACTGGATGAATTCCGCATCCAGGCAGTCACCGAGGGACGTGAGGCAATGGGCTCCGCGCTCATCAAGCTCCGCGCAAACGGCAAGCTCTACTCAGGCAACGGTATCTCCACCGACATCATCGGCGCAAGTATTGCGGCATATCTGAATGCACTGAATAAGATCGTGTACGAAGAAGCGTAAGAGAGGTCACGCACATGAAACTGTCATTTTCCACCAAGGGCTGGCACGGCAGATCGTTTGACGATTTCTGCCGCATCGCGGAGGATCTCCGTTTCGCCGGCATTGAGCTGCACAACATCACCAAATCCGCCTTTACCGAAAACGGCGGTCCGTTCAGTAAGGGCAATGCGCCCGCAACGATCCGCGAGCTGATCAACCGCCAGCTCACGCTCCCCTGTATTGATTCCGTCTGTGACATCGCCGATGAGACGAAAACGGAGGAAAACTGCGCGGAGATCGCCGGCTGTATCGAAGCCGCGCGTAATCTGCGCATTCCGTTCGTGCGCGTTCATGCGTATGAGCATACCGCAGGCGCCTCCGTTGATCAGGCGATGGCATGCCTCACGCGTGCACTTGCAATCGCCGAGGAGAAGAACATCACGCTGCTTGTCGAGACGGTCGGTATTTTCGCCGACACGAAGAAGCTGCGCGATGCGCTCAATCATTTTGCCTCCGATCATCTCGCCGCGCTGTGGGATATCCACTCCACGTACCGCGTCGGCGGCGAAACGCCCGACAAGACGATCGAAAACCTTGGGGCGTACGTTCAGCACGTCCATCTGAAGGATTCTGTCGATATGGACGGCAAGGTCGAATACCGCCTTATCGGCGAGGGGGATCTGCCGCTTGATGAACTCATGATGGCGCTCCGCTCCGTCAACTACGACGGATTCCTCTCCCTTGTGTGGGATCCCGCATGGATGCCCGAAATCGACGATATGGAGATCATTTTCTCCCACTTCGTCAGCACGATGAGCCGCTACGCGGACACATCCCGCGCGGAGACAGTTTACTACGAAAACCGCACAGGTACTGGCAAATTCCTTTGGAAAAAGGATGCACTGATTGAAAAGACCTTCTCGCAGGTGCTGGACAGCATGGCGGAGGAATTCCCCGATCAGCTCGCGTTCAAATACACGACGCTCGACTACACGCGCACCTATGCCGAGTTCCGCGATGATGTGGACACGTTCGCACGCGCCCTGATCGCGCTGGGCGTTAAAGCAGGTTCCCACGTCGCTGTATGGGCAACAAATCTGCCGCAGTGGTATATCGCGTTTTGGGCAACAACGAAGATCGGCGCCGTTCTTGTCACTGTCAACACGGCGTACAAGATCCATGAACTGGAGTATCTGCTCCGTCAGTCCGACACGCACACGCTCGTGATGATCGAAAACTACCGCGACTCCAACTATAAGGAGATCGTGGCGGAACTCTGCCCCGAACTTGCCGAAACGAAATCGGGCAAGCCTCTGCACGCACACCGTCTGCCGTTCCTCCGTAACGTCGTGACCGTCGGCTTCTCGATGCCCGGTGCCATGACGTGGGACGAAGCCGTCGCGCGTTCCCGTGAGGTCCCCGTCGAGGAAGTCTACCGCCGCGCCGCGATGGTCAGCGTCCACGACGTCTGCAACATGCAGTACACCTCCGGCACGACCGGATTCCCGAAGGGCGTTATGCTGACGCATTACAACATCGTCAACAACGGAAAATGCATCGGCGACCGCATGGATCTCTCCACGGCGGACCGCATGATGATCCAGGTACCGATGTTCCACTGCTTCGGCATGGTGCTTGCCATGACCGCCACGATGACGCACGGCGGTACGCTGTACCCGATCCCGTACTTCTCGCCGAAGCCGTCTCTTGCGTGCATCAATCAGGAACACATCACCGCATTCCACGGCGTGCCGACGATGTTCATCGCACTGCTCGAGCATGAGGACTTCCCGAAAACGGACTTCTCCTACATGCGCACGGGTATTATGGCAGGCAGTCCCTGCCCGATCTCCGTCATGCAGGACGTGGTCAACAAGATGAACATGAAGGAGATCACGATCGTGTACGGACAGACGGAGGCATCCCCCGGATGCACGATGAGTTCCACGGACGATCCGCTGGAAGTCCGCGTCGGCACGGTCGGACGCGCGCTGCCAGAGATCGAATGCAAGATCGTCGATCCCGAGACGGGAGAAGAACTCCCCGTCGGGCAGACAGGCGAATTCGTCGCCCGCGGCTACAACATCATGAAGGGCTACTACAAGATGCCCAAGGCAACGGCGTCCGCCATCGATAAGGACGGCTGGCTCCACACGGGCGACCTCGCGGCAAAAACCGAAGACGGCAACTACCGCATCACGGGACGTCTGAAGGACATGATTATCCGCGGCGGTGAGAACATCTACCCGAAGGAGATCGAGGAGTTCATCTACACCCATCCGAAGGTCAAGGATGTACAGGTCATCGGCGTACCGGATGAGCAGTACGGCGAGGAGATCATGGCGTGCATCATTCTGAAGGACGGCGAAACGATGACGGAGGATGAGATGAAGATCTACATCCGCGATCACATGGCGCGCCACAAGGTACCGCGCTACATCGATTTCGTGGACGGATTCCCGATGAACGCCGCCGGCAAGATCCAGAAGTTCAAGATGCGCGAGGAAGCGGTCAAGAAGCTGAATCTGCAGAAAGCCGCGAATATCGTCACGGCGTAAGATAAATAAAAACGGTCGCAGAAAAGTCTGTGACCGTTTTTTCTATTGGAGAAAATTCTTATTTCAGTTTTCCCAAAATCGCTTTGAATTGGGCGGTATCCCTGATCGGATCAAATACCTTTTCTCCCAACCAAGTATCGCGAAGGATTTCGCACAGCGTACGGGAATCGGCGGTATCGAAATCTGTTTTTTTGTGTATCTTTTCTCCCAGTAACAGCGACTCCGTTTTTATCTCATCGGGACGGTTGTCAAACGCAATCGCCATGTCGGCAGAGATATTCAGCTGCTCTATAGCCTCATCACTGCGGCCTGATTTCATACAGTATTCCGCTCTGTGAAAAGCCATTCTTGCCTTGTGCCAACTGAAGTCAGGTATGTCGCCGTCATAAACAAGACGATCCAAAGCATCCATTTTGTCGATTACTTCTATAGCCTCCTCGGCAGAAACCAGATGCAGCAAACGGTAAAGCGCGTGCGACAAAATTCCGTATGCGCTGCTGATATACCTCCGTGTGTGCGGCAGTTTCTCCTCCTCGGACAGCGCCCACCAGATGACCCCTTCTCTGCAATTGTATATGGACGGCAGTGTTTCGCAAATGGTGCGTCCGATCGTCTTTCTCCCCATTTCGCAGTGATGGAAAGCCAGCCGTTCGATTGCCTCAAAGCGAATTTCCGCATCGGGGCAGTACTTGATAATACGCTCGCCGAGAGCGACGATCTCCGCATCGTATTTCTCCATATTTTCCTTCCAGTTTGGGATATTTCCGGTATCGTCACCTGCCACAAACAGAGCATACATCAGCTTGTTCAAAAGCGCATAATTGTTTGGAAACTCCGCAACGCCTGCCCGCGCAATCTGAATGCATTCGTCAATCTTTCCCACACTGATCGCCGCCTGAAAATCTTTCAGATACCGATCGACGGCTTCCTTTTCTGCGGCTTCGTCCACGCCCATAAGCTTATCCGTGGATATCCCGAAAAAAGCGGCGATGGTTGGAATCAGCTCAATGTCGGGATAGCAGGTATTATTCTCCCATCGCGAAACGGATTGACAGGATACGCCGAGAACTTCAGAAAATTCCTCCTGCGTGATCTCTCTTTCCTTTCGCAATCTCTTGATTGTGTCTCCGATATTCAGTTTCATAATGAATCCCTCTTATTTCAAAATGGAAAGCCGCGCGTCTTTCTGACTATATTGTACTATGCCGGCATATAAGATGCAATATCACGTTCAGAGAGTTTTTTTCACCATCAAAGTGAAAAAGCGCATCCGCTTTATCGCAGATGCGCCAAGTCATTTTATCTTACATTTTCCTCGTCCACGCGATGGCCTCGTCCAGCCACTCGTACAGATCGGCATACGGCATCACTTGCCCCTGCGAAACCTCCTCGTTGGCAAGAGAGAATCCGTGCGGGCCCTTGTGGAAGATGTGCGCCGCAAACGGAACCTTCGCCGCCGCCATCGCATTCATAAACAGAAGTGCATTCTGCACCGGCACGGCGGGATCGGTAAACGCATGGCAAATGTACGCGGGAACCGTTTTTTCATCGACGCGGTACTCCAGCGAATACGCGCGATTTTGTTCCTCCGTCGGTGTCTCCGTGCCGAGCAAATTGTTAAACGAGCCGCGATGCGCAAACTCGCCCGAGGTGATGACCGGATAGCACAGAATCATGCCGTTCGGGCGGTTGGCACCGTAGGGCATATCATCGCTTGCCTTGGCAAAATCCTCATGCCACATCGTACCGATCGAGGCGGCAAGATGACCGCCGGCAGAAAAGCCAATGACGAACACCTTCTCGGGATCAATATTGTACTTCTCTGCATTCTCGCGGACGTGCACGATCGCACGGGAAAGCTCGACCAGCGGACGCGGGAAAACAGCCTCCTCCTTGCACGAATAATGCAGAATGAAGCAGTTAAAGCCCTTGGCGAAGAACTCCTTGGCAACCGGCTCGGCCTCGCGGTCAGACTGCCAGTTGTATCCGCCGCCGGGGCAGATCACAATCGCTGGACGCGGCGGCATATTGAGCTCACGGCACTCGTAGGAGATGTACGTAGTCAAGGTAACTTTCTCGCCCTCATCGGGACGGAGCAGAATTTTTTCGGTAGTCATGGTTGCTTCCTTTCGGTTGTCCGATTTTTTTATCATTATAGCACCGTCCGCGCTCTTTTTCAAGTGTTTTCAAGCGAAATTGTGAAAATTCCGCCATAGTCCGCGAGCGTGTCCGGTCCAAGGGAGAGCGTACCGATTCCGTGCGCGTTGAGCGCTGTGCGAATCAAAGTGCCGTCGGGGTGCCTGTCGATATTTCCGAAGAAAACCGCCGTACGGGCACAGTATCCTGCCGCCCCGCCTATAAAGCCGTAATCGTATCCCGGCAGGCGGATTCCGCCCGGTGTCAGCCGCACGACAGCGGCGCCGTCCGCCTCCAAAGCAGAGGCAATCGACGGATCCGCCGTCAAGACAACATCCTCACAGGAGAGCGCCGAGCATCCTGCGTATCCCTGCCGCACGGGACGGAGCAAAACGCCCTGCTCTCGCGCGGCATCGGTCACCTCGCCGTCCAGCGAATCCGTACGCGCATACAGCTGACCGCCGTGCTGAAACACGTTATACGCGACATCCTGCGGATACGGAGAGCGCAGTACCGTTTTGCCCATCCGCACGGGAGCATGGGAGGCGATCTTTGCAATCTCCCGCGGTGCATGCGCAGCATACGCCTCGCTCACAATGACCGTTCCCCCCACTCGCGCAAGCAGCGTATCGGGATGGGACGCGATCCGCCCGTCCAACAGCGGAAACGGCGGCAGGATCAGAACATCGGCAAAATACCGCGCAAGCGCATCGGCAAAATGCAAAGCGCCCGCCCCGATCACGGCGATATAATCTGACAAGCCGGACATACGAGCCCTCCTTTCAAAAGACGTACAAAAAGCAAAAAACCCCACCGTCGGTGGGATTTTGACGCTCACGGATAACCGTGTTCTGTGCGGATAATTAAGCGCGGGTTACCTTGCCGGAACGCAGGCAACGGGAGCATACGGCTACCGTCTTGTGCTGGCCACCAACAACGACCTTTACTTTTCTGATGTTCGGCTTCCACATTCTGTTCGTAGAACGGTGAGAGTGGGAAACCTGAGCGCCGAATACAACGCCTTTTCCGCAAATGCTGCACTTAGCCATTTCCGAATACCTCCGTATATATTTCATGATTGCAGTCAATCAAAATCAGCGAGATTTATTATACCATAAGAGAGAGCAAAAAGCAAGCCTTTTTTCAATTTTTGTTTTATTTTCTGAGAGTTTTTACGAAAGATTCCATACATTCCAGTGCTTTTTCGATGTGTTCTATGGAATATGCATAAGAAATCCGGGCAAATCCTTCGCCGCACGCCCCGAAAGCACTGCCGGGAACGATAGCGACGTTGTACTCCTCAAGGAGTCGGGAGCAGAATTCCTCGCTTGTCAGACCGAATCCCGACACGTCGGGGAAGACGTAAAACGCTCCCTCCGGCTCAAAGCAAGGCAGACCGATCTCCCGGAGCCCCTTCGTGAGAAAGCGGCGTCGGCGGTTGTACTCCTCGCGCATCATGGCAACGTCGTCGTCGCCGTTTTTCATCGCCTCAATCGCGGCAAACTGTGCCGTCGTCGGTGCGCACATGATCGCGTACTGATGGAGCTTCAGCATTTGCCTGCACAGCGGTGCCGGTGCACAGAGATAGCCCAGCCGCCAGCCCGTCATGGCGAACGCCTTGGAAAATCCGCTGACGAGCACCGTTCGCTCGGCAAGACCGGGTACAGCGGCGCACGAGCAGTGCTCCCGACCGTATGTCAGTTCGGCGTAAATTTCATCGGACATGACGAGAATGTTCGTCCCTTTGAGTACTTCCGCAATCGCATCGAGATCCTCCCGCGTCATAATCGCGCCGGTCGGATTGTTCGGATACGGAAGCACGAGCATCTTCGTTTTCGGCGTAATCGCGGCACGAAGCTCCTCGGGCGTAAGGCGGAAGAGATTCTCCGCTTTCGTATTGATAATCACAGGTGTGCCGCCTGCCAGTTTTGCCAGCGGCTCATAGCAGACAAACGCAGGCTGGGGAATGATGACCTCATCCCCGGGGGATAAAAGCGCACGGAACGCGATATCGATCGCCTCACTGCCGCCGACTGTGACAACGACTTCTTTTGCGGGATCGTAGTGCGCATCAAAGCGGCGCGCCAGATACGCGGCGATCTCCTCACGGAGCTTCACAAGACCGCTGTTGGCGGTGTAGTATGTCTTGCCGCCCTCCAGACTTTCAATCCCTGCGACACGGATGTGCCATGGTGTGACAAAATCCGGCTCGCCGATGGTTAGGGAGATCACGTCCTTTTTCTCCCCGACGAGGTCAAAAAATTTCCGGATTCCCGACGGCTTCACGTCACGGATATGCGCGGGAATCAGAGACTCATAATCCATCATCCGATATACTGCCCTCTCTCATCCACAGGCTCCGCGCCGTAGAACACGCCTTTATCCTTATACTTGCGGAGGACGAAATGCGTCGCAGTCGAGATCACGTCCTCGATCGGTGCCAGCTTCATTGCGACGAAATACGCGACCTCCTTCATCGTTTTCCCCTCAATCAGCACAGCAAGATCAAAGCCGCCCGACATGAGATAGAGGCTCTCGACCTCGGGATAGTTGCAGATTTTCTCCGCCACGCGTTCAAAACCGCGGTCTCTCTGCGGCGTGATCTTGACCTCGATCAGTGCGGTAACACTCTCGCGATCCGTTCTGTCCCAGTCGATGATCGCCTTATAACCGAGAATGACGCGATCTTTTTCGTATTTCTCGATCATCTCACGGATGTCGCCCTCGTCCTTATCGAGAAGCATGGCGAGCTGCCTATCCGTCAGCCGGCAGTTGTTCTCGATCGTTTTCAGAAATTCATTCATAGGATTCTCCTGTTTACTGTTTATTTTTCTCAATCTTTGTAAGGATCTTGTCAAACGACAGACCGTACTTCTCCGCAATGTCGCGCGCGTAGCTCTTGCCGTCCGGCTTGGCGCGGCGCACCTTGAACGAGCGCGTACCCGCATCGATCGCGGCCACCATGTTGTCAATCTTCACGCCGCCCTTCGGCACGCAGTCCGCATTGATCCGATCGACCGATGCGGCGAGATCGTGCAAATGCGTGGAGAATATGCAGCGGCACTTCGCCATGCTGAATCCGGCGAGCACCTCGCTCGCGATGTAGGATGCCTCATACGATCCCGTGGAAGACAGCGACTCATCGAGCAGGACAAGCCCGTACTCCGTCAGCGTATCGAAAATGGCGTCCAGACGGGCACACTCCTCACCGAGACGTCCCTTGTCAATCGTGTCCTCCGATCCCGTCGGGAAATGCGTATAGATCGCATCCACCGGACTGACAACGGCACGGCGGGCAGGCACGAGAAGTCCGAGCTGTGCCAGCACGAACGCGATGCCGACACCGCACGTCGTGACCGATTTACCGCCGCGGTTCGGGCCGGTGATAACGAAGATCATGCCGTTTTCATCAAACGTGAAATCGTTCGGGATGACCTCACCGTCGATTTTGAGCGCGACGACGGGATTGTGCAAATCCTCCACCGTAAACGCCTTCTCCCCCATCGGACGGATCTCGGGGCGGCACAGCGGCACGCCCTTTTCGGAAAGGCGCGTCATGAGCTCCGCCGCTTTGACGACAAACTCGATCTCGGGCATCATGCGGATGAGAAAATCGGTATTTTCAAGGACGTACATCTGCACGATCTTCTTCCACGAACGCACGGACGTACGAAACACGTCATTGATCGCAGTGTTGAACGCATTGGAGAGCGCCATCTGCTGATTCTCGCTCTGATTCTTGCGGAACGGCACGAGAGAGGAGATACAGGTATGCTCATCCTGTTTGAAATCGAGGCGGAGGATCTTGTCCAAAATCTCACCCGATTTGAACGGCTCGTTATTGATGGAGAGAACGCCCGCGTACTCGGGACGGAGCTGGGCATCGAGATTGACGCCGACGGTGATGCTCCTGATTTCACGGACGCGCTTCGTCAGGTCGTTCAGTTTTGCATTCAGATCCTTATAATACTCGCTCTCCGTAAGATACGCGATCCTCTCCGCAAGTGCGGTAAACGCGCGGCTCTGCAGTTTTTCCTTGAGGGGGAGCAATCCTTTTTTCAGATGCTCCATCAGCGAAGTATACAGTTCCACCTCCGTGATGCTGTACAGATACGACTCTGTATCTCCGCCGCCCTCGCCGCCCATACGGCGAAGCTCCGTAATATCGTTCAGAAGCGGCAGCATTTTGAGAAGCGTCTGCGCAAGCTCCGGATTCGCCGTCATATCGGCAAACGTCTCCTGGCGGTAGCGGATCGTCTCGGCATCACTCGTGAAAAACGAGCCGATATCACAGCTTTTCAGATCGATCAGGCAGTAAAGCTCCAGCTGCTCCGCCGTCCCCTCGGAAAGGCGTGCGCCGCCCTGCCCGACAGATGCCTTTCTAAGGCTCTCCTCGCTTGGATAAAGAAGGCTGATATCAGCCATCATATTCGTTGTCTCGGACATTGTATTCACCTCGTAATCAGTTCACTTGGGGAATCGGAATTTCGCGGGGACCGCCTGCCGCGGGGATCAGGATTTTGTCAAATCCCGCCGCGCGGAGATGAGTATATCCCTCCGCAATCATGATGCCGATATCGGACGCCTTGTGCGCATCCGTACCGCACGTGACACGCCTGCCACCGCAATCGTACCACAGCTTCAGAAGGTGATCCTCCCACGCCCACGGCTCCTCGCCCGTGCGGATCGCTTTCATGTTGAGTTCCAGCGCGGCACCGCTGGCAAGCATCGCATCAAACAGCGCACGGAAATCTTTTTCGAACAGATCGAGATCCAGCGTGCGTCCGCTTCTTGCCATATACCGAAGCGGATACAGCGCATGCGCGATCGTATGTATGCCGTCAAAGGACGCCGTCTCCGTCAGCTGTGCCAGCGAACGGCGGAAGAGCGAGTGCATCTGTGCGTCGGGCATTCCTTCGAATCGCATGAAATAGAAATCGGGCACGCCCGCAAGATTATGGCACGAACCGATGACGAAATCGAATCGGTTTTCGTCGAGGAACGCTCTCGCCTCGCTTGGGCGGAGCGACGGCTGACCGAGCTCGACACCGCGGATGATCTCCACCCTGCCCGCGTACGCCTCCGCCGCAGTTTCGACAGCACGGCGTGCTCCGTCGGCATCGTAAGGGGGATACAGCCCGTCCAGAATACAGTCGATATCGACATGATCTGTCACGGCAAAGGCGGACACGCCGTTTTTCTCCGCCGCGGCACACATCTCCGTCGGTGTATTCTGCCCGTCGAAGGAATAGATACTGTGCGTGTGGCTGTCTGTCAGAAGCATATTCTCTCCCCTTTCATCATCCCAATATACAAAGACAAGTATACCACATTTTCCCCGATTTGAAAAGGACTTTTTCGAATCTTTCATAAAGACGTCACAATTCGCGGCGGCATTTTCAAAATCCGTTTTGTTTTTGCGTAATCTTTCCCTCTCGGGGACGGAAAATTCTGCCGATTTTGCATCCTGTTCAAAAAATCCTCTTTATTTCGTCATGCACATGCGGTATAATAGGTACAGACATGTATATGGGAGGCACTCGTATGACCAATTTTGATTTTCTCCGTTCTGAGAAGCGGTTTGCTTCGTTTGCGGGTGCTGCTGCCGCCGCGGAAAAGATCTATCCGATCGACACCGCCGCCTGTGCGGTAAACGTGCGCCGTGCCATGGAGCTCACCGTAAAATGGATGTACGATACAGACAAGCGGCTGACCGAACCGAAGCGTACCTCCCTTGCCGCTTTGCTCGATACGCCGTCCTTCCGCGCCACGGTGGACAAAGAACTTGCGGCCAAGCTGGAATTTATCCGCCGCGTCGGAAACAATGCCGCCCATCATCCCGCTTCTGTGACGAAGGCGCAGGCTGCACTCGCTCTCAGGCATCTGTTTGATTTTGCAAATTTTGCGGCGAAACGGTACGGTGCGCACACGTCCCCGTATCCGTATGACGAGACACTGCTCTGTGCCGAGGAGGAAATCGTAACGGAGGCGTTGGACAGCGAGCGCATCGCGGAGATCATCCGTGAGAACCGCACGCTCAAGCGTATGCTCCGTGCGCAAACGGCAGAAGAACCGACAGACACCGAATCCGCATCGTCTGCGCCTTTGAACGAGGCAGAGACACGCCGACTCTATATTGAGACCGATCTCGCCTATGCGGGATGGCGGATAGGCATAGACTGTCTGTGCGAGTACCGCATCGACAATCTCGCGGGCGGCAGCGGTGTCGGCTATGCGGATTACGTCCTTTTTGACGGAAAGGTGCCGCTCGCCGTGGTCGAAGCGCAAGCAGCGGGAGACGATCCCGCCATCGGACGGCAGCAGGCAAAGCTGTATGCCGATGCGCTTGAAAAAAAGCACGGAACGCGACCGATCCTCTTTCTGACAAGCGGAACGGACACGCGCATCTGGCGGGACAGCTGTGAAACGGAACGCAAGGTCGCGGGCATCTTTTCCAAAGCGGATCTGCTTCGGCTGAAACGCCTGTGCGAGGTGCGCAAAAACGCGCGTCTTCCCGAGACAGATCTGACGGACAGACCGTATCAGAAAGAAGCGGTCGAAGCAGTGCTCCGCATTTTCTGTAAGGAGAAGAAGCGGACCGCCTCCCTCTCGATGGCACCTGCGACAGGCAAAACGCGCGTAGCGATCGCCATTGCCGACGCGCTGCATAAAGCAGGTGTCGTACAAAACGTCCTCTACCTCACCGAGAGCGATCTGCTCGTACAGCAGACGCTGCGCGAATGTGAAGAGATCCCCTCCCTGCGCTGTGCTTCTCTGTCAAGCGGTAAAAATATCGTCCGCTGTGATTTTCTGGCGGCAACGTACGAGGCTGTGCTCGCCGACGCAGATGATCTGTATGACGGGGACGGTGCGCATCTGTTCACGCCCGGTCATTTCGATCTGATTCTCTGTGATGAGGCAGACGGGCGCATCATGGACAAATACCGTAACATTTTTGAGACGTTTGACGCGCGCACGCTGTTTCTCACCTCCACCCCCGCCGGGGAAGATGCCGCGTTCTCCTATACGTACGCGCAGGCGATTGCCGACGGATATATCGCCCCGATGCGTGCGTATGCATGCCGGCTCGACTCCCTCGAAAACGGCATTGCCGCAGACAGGCTTGATGCCGCACAGCGGAAAGACTTCGATACTTCCTTCCGCCGGGTGGGACTGCGCCCGCCTCAGAAGATTGCGGCTGAGGATATGCTGACAAAATACTATAACGAGGGCACAGTACGGCTGATGCTTGAAACGCTGTGCCGCAAGGGTGTGACAAAAAATTCCCTGCCCGAAAAAACGATCATCTTCACGGAGAGTCACTTCCAATCGGAAATGATCTATGAACTGTTTTCCGCGCTGTACCCCGATGCACCGCCGCATTTTTGCCGTGTAATCGATCTTTCCACCAATTACACCGATTCTTTGATAACGGATTTTGCAAAGGCAAACAGCCTACCTGAGATCGCCCTCTCACACGATCTCCTCTTTGACGGAGTGGATGTTCCCTCCGTCCGCAATCTCGTGTTCTTCACGAAAGCCGCCTCCCGTTCGCAGTTCTGGCGGATGCTCGGACGCGGTATGCGCCTCTGCGAAGGAAAATCAGATTTCTTCGTTTTGGATCTGTGCGGCAATTTTGAGACATACGGCAACACCCCGAGCGATCCTCGCCGGATCCCGAAATCGGATACGGAGAGCATTTTTGCCCTGCGCGTCCGTCTTGCCGCAGAATTGCAATCGCTGCAGTACGCAAACAGCTGTGAGCAGCTTCGCAAGGATACGGTGCGTGAGATCACCGCACGTCTGCGTACTGTAAAGCGGGACAGCTTTGCCGCACGCCGTCATGCGCAGGCGCTGGATCACTACGCCAAAGCCGCCGCGCTCACCGTACTGACGGAGGCGGATGTGCAAAAGCTATGCACTGATCTCGCACCGCTCCTGCCGCCCGATAAAGACAGCCCTGCCGTCCGCGCACTGGATCGGCGTATGCTTACACTGATGCTCGCACGCACGCAGAACCGCACGGACGGGGAGATCACACAAACGCTCGATTCTCTCCGCGAAGACGCGCTCACACTTGCCAAGCGTGCATCCCATAAGAAAATCACCCAGCAGAAAAAACTGCTCAACCGCATCATCCACAACGGATATCTTGAAAATGCATCACTTTTGGAGTTGGAGGAGGCACGGCGCGCACTGCGCACGATTGTACGTTTTTTGCCGACGAATGACACGCCCGTACGCCTGAACGTACCTGATCGCCTGCTTTCTCTTGCGCCGATTGAGCTGTCCGAAAACGTCACACCGTAAGCAAAGAAAGGATCGCGTATGAAAAAGCCCCGACAAAAGCTCCCCACGAAGCCGATCACGCTCGCGTACTGGTTTACGCTCGTGAGCTTCATTTTGCCGATCGTGTACCTCATTGTGCGGATCATTTTCGGCAGCTCCACCGAGATGTACGAGACCTCGCACCGCACCGACGCGGATTACGTCCTCATGATCGTGCAGTGTCTCTTGGGCATCGTCGTTCTGCACGTGCCAGGATTCCTCTCCCGCCGGTTCAAATTCGACGTGCCGAATATGATGTACATTCTCTATATTCTGTTCCTCTACTGCGCGATTTTCCTCGGCGAGGTGCGGAATTTCTACCACGCCATCCCCCACTGGGACACGATTCTGCACGGCTTCAGCAGTGTGATGACGGGACTGTTCGGCTTCATGGTCGTCTCCATCCTCAATGAAAGCAAAAAGGCGACCATCCACCTCTCTCCCCTGTTTGTCGCGCTGTTCGCGTTCTGCTTCTCCATGACGATCGGCACGCTGTGGGAGGTGTACGAATTCCTCTTTGACGGTATGCTCGGGATGAATATGCAGAAATTCCTTCTCGAGGACGGCACGGCACTGATCGGCCGCGACGCGCTCGCCGACACGATGGAGGACATCCTCGTGGACGGCGCAGGTGCGCTGATCGCTTCCCTGTGCGGATATCTCTCGCTGAAACAGAAGCGCGGTTGGTTTCATTCGTATCTCCGCGAGGAGAACGACGCTTGACTCTCAAAAAATTTAGAATATTTCTAAAAAACTATTGACAAACGATTTTTTTCGTGTATAATATATTTAGAACGATTCTAAAGCAGAAACGGAGAAGAGCGACAATGACAAAACAACGCGCCCTTATCCTGCAGATCGTTCGGTCAGCGGAAGGTCATCTGACTGCCGAGGATATTTTTCGGGAAGCAAAGAAGGAGCTGCCGGGCATCGCGCTCGCAACGGTATACAACAGCCTGAATTATCTCTGTGAAAACGGCATGATTGAAAAAATCTGCATCAAGGGGCAGACGGACCGATACGATAAAATGTTTGTGAGGCACGATCACCGTCTGTGCGACCGATGCGGCGCTATCAGCGATGTTATCATCGAAGGTCTGCATGAATACATTGAAAAGCAGGGCGATGCGAACATCCTGTCCTACGATTTAACCGTCCACTCCCTTTGTCCCAAATGCCGCGCTGCGGCAAAACAATAAATATTTTATAATTACATAAGGAGAAACATTATGGAACTCAAAGGATCCAAGACCGAAAAAAATCTGCAGGCGGCTTTCGCCGGTGAATCCCAGGCAAGAAACAAGTACACCTATTTCGCATCCGTAGCAAAGAAGGAAGGCTATGAGCAGATCGCCGCTCTGTTTGAGCAGACTGCCAACAACGAGAAAGAGCACGCTAAGATGTGGTTCAAGGAGCTCGGCGAGCTGGGTGACACCGCTGCGAATCTGAAGGCTGCCGCTGAAGGCGAGAACTACGAGTGGACCGACATGTATGCTACCTTCGCTAAGGAAGCAGAGGAAGAGGGCTTCACCGCCATCGCCGCAAAATTCCGTCTCGTTGCAAAGATCGAGAAGTCACACGAGGAGCGCTACCTCGCCCTTCTGAACAACGTCGAGATGCAGAAGGTATTTGAAAAGGCTGAGGAGACGATGTGGGAATGCCGTAACTGCGGTCACCTCGTCATCGGCAAGAAGGCTCCCCAGATGTGCCCCGTTTGCGCACATCCGCAGAGCTACTTCGAGGTTCGCAAAGAGAACTACTGATAAAATAAACGAAACGCCATCCGATTTGGGATGGCGTTTTTTCTTATGCAAAACGGGTGGATGTTTGTAGGGCGGGGGGTTACTCCCGCCGCATTGCTGACGACCGTATTTGTAGGGGCGGATTCTATATCCGCCCGATTTTCGGGAGCATATGGAATGCTCCCCTACGGCATCCTCTCTTGCCGAAATAAAACGGGCTGTCGGGGGCGACAGCCCCTACAAAAAATATGCGCTTTCCCGTAGGAGACGGCGGGAGCAAGCCCCCGCCCTACGGTATACGACAAACGGCACCCGAAATTCGGATGCCGTTTTTTATGTAGGACCGTTTCGGTGTGGGCAGTCCTTACAGATCAAAGTCCGAGCAGCTGTGCCTTTTTCGCGTCGAATTCTTCCTGCGTGATGACGCCGCTGTCAAGGAGATCCTTGTATTTCTTGAGCTGATCCGCACTGTCGCTCTGCTGAACAACGGTCGGGGCGGCGGCAGTTTGCTTCGCCTGCTGACGCTCGATCAGGAGATTGTTCAAGACCTCATAGATAGCATCGGCGTTTTTAAGCAAATGAAAACTGATTTTGCCCGACGAGGTGGCAACCGTAATACCTTGACCGAAGTTGGTGCTTGCAATAGCAGAAATCGAGTCAACAGGCAAATCCACACGCTTGCCCCTTATTCTTCCATATATCCGTTTATCCGTGACAGTTAACTCATAGCCGGTAAATAAGAGAAGCAACACACCGCCTAAAACAGCAATAAGCAGTAGCATCAGCGCCAAAAGCCTCGTCATTCTTCCCAATAAAAACAAAGGCATCCCCACAATACTTCCGATAATGAACATTATTAAGAAAACTTTCTTTCCACCGTACCGTTCACTTTTGATTAAAACCTTTTCGTCCATTTTCAAACTCCTTTTGTTTGTGTTGTCGGGACGGCGGGAGTGCCGCTTCCCAAAAATAAAAAAGTGCGCCAACCGAAGCCGACGCACCGAAAAACGCCTGCCCCAATTGTCGCCAAACAAAATTCATTCCTCCCACAGGGGCACGGAAAAAACAGGCATGCGTTTTTACCTGAAAATAAAAACACTGCCCCCTAGTAGGAAGATGATATTGAATTTTGTTTGGCAATTTTTATTATAACACACAAATTTCCGCTTGTAAATATTTTTCACAAAAAAAGCACGGAACGCTTTCACGTTCCGTGCTTCTCTATTCCATTTTTTCGATTCAAGCGGACATCTCCGCATACGCCCCGGATTCATAGGCTCCCTCCGGGAGGGAGCTCCCGACAAAGTCGGGTGAGGGAGAATGCGTCACCATAAACGCAGCTCAAACGCCAACATATGCAGGCTCCTTCCACCACTTCGTGGTCCCCCTCCCTCTCTGAGGGAGGCTTTTGGACAACTCAGTTTCCTTTTTTCGCTCTTGCTTCCGCTTTGAGACGAAGCTCGGTGTTGAGGATCTTCTTGCGGAGGCGGATGCTCTTCGGCGTAACCTCGATGAGTTCATCATCCGCGATGTATTCGATCGCCTGCTCCAGAGAGAGCACCTTCGGCGGCGTGAGAATGAGTGCCTCATCCGCGCCCTTGGATCGGATGGAGGTGAGGTGCTTCTTCTTGCACACGTTGAGCGCGATATCCTCCTGCTTCGGACATTCGCCGACGATCATGCCCTCGTACACGGGCGTCTGCACGCCGATGAACATCGTACCGCGATCCTGCGAGTTGAACAGACCGTAAGACGTTGCCTCGCCGTCCTCGGATGCGATCAGAGAGCCGGTAAAGCGCGTGGTGACCTCGCCCTTGTACGGCTGATAGCCGTCGAACAGCGTATTGATAACGCCCTCGCCCTTCGTATCGGTCATGAACTCACTGCGGTAGCCGAACAGACAGCGCGATGGGATCGAATACTCGATTCTCGTGCGGGAGCCGACCTTGCCCATCTCAAGAAGTTCGCCCTTGCGTGCGCCGAGTTTCTGCATAACGCTGCCGACCGCATCGTCCGGCACGTCGATCGATACCTTCTCCATCGGCTCGCAGAGCACGCCGTCGATCTCCTTATACAGAACGTGCGGCATAGAGCAGCAGAGCTCGTAATTCTCGCGGCGCATCGTCTCAATGAGGATGGACAGATGCATCTCGCCGCGTCCTGCAACCTTGAACGAATCGGTCGTATCGCCGTCGCTTACGCGCAGAGATACGTCCTTGAGCGTCTCCTTGTAGAGGCGGTCGCGGATCTGACGGGAAGTAACAAACTTACCCTCCTTACCGGCAAACGGGCTGTCGTTGACGGAGAATGTCATCTCCATCGTCGGCTCGGATACCTTGACAAACTCAAGCGGTTCGGGATTGCTCGGCGCAGTCACCGTATCGCCGATCGAAATATCGGCGGCACCGGAGAAGCAGACGATATCGCCCATCTTTGCGCTTTCGACCGAGGCGCGGTCCAGTCCTGCAAACTGGTAGACAGAGACGATCTTTGCGCGCTTTTTGATGCTCGGATCGTGGTAGTTGCAGATGGTGACCTCCTGATTCTGCTTGATTGTACCGCGCTCGATGCGTCCGATACCGATACGTCCGACGTAATCGTTATAGTCGATCGAGGAGACAAGAAGCTGGAGATCGCCCTCCGCGTCGCCCTCGGGCGCGGGGATATATTCAAGAATCGTGTCGAGCAGCGGACGGAGATCCGTACCCTCCTCATCGGGAGAGAGAGATGCCGTGCCCGTTCTGCCGCAGCAGAAGAGCATCGGAGAATCGAGCTGCTCGTCCGTTGCGTTGAGATCCAGAAGAAGCTCGAGCGTTTCGTCGATAACCTCATGGATACGTGCATCGGGACGGTCGATCTTATTGACGACGACAATGATGCGGTGATTCAGCTCCATCGCTCTCTGGAGGACGAAGCGCGTCTGCGGCATCGGTCCCTCAGCGGCATCGACAAGCAAGATAACGCCGTTGACCATCTTCAGAATACGCTCGACCTCACCGCCGAAGTCGGCGTGTCCGGGCGTATCGACGATGTTGATCTTGACACCGTTATACTGGATAGCAGTATTTTTGGCAAGGATCGTGATGCCGCGCTCCTTCTCGATCGCGCCGGAGTCCATGGCGCGCTCCACACCCGCCTGATTTTCATGATATGCACCGCCCTGCTTGAGCATGCCGTCAACCAGCGTCGTCTTGCCGTGGTCAACGTGGGCGATGATCGCTACATTTCTTAAATCTTCTCTGATCACACTCGTATACCGTTCCTTTTATTCATTCCAAATATATAGTATACCACAAAAATCTGCATTTGAAAACAGTCTTTTGACATTTTCTGCAAATTCGGCACTTACATCAAAAAAATCCCGTCCGAGAACGGGATTTTGTTCAGTTTCCGCTTATTCCCACTGCGACCAGAATTTTTCGAGAATCGCCGAGAGCGAATAGGCATCGCCCGTGTACTGCATCCGGTGCCAGTGCGGCGGAAAGAGTGCGCGGATGCCCGGATCGGCGTAGCGGTCATCGATCAGCACGACGACGCCGCGATCCCCCTCACTGCGGATAACGCGCCCCGCCGCCTGCAGGATCTTATTGATCGCAGGGTACGTATACGCGTACTCACGCCCGTTTTCGCGCGTGCGGTCGTAGTATTCGGTGAGGATATTGAGTTCGCTTGAAAGCCCCGGCAAGCCGAGTCCGACGATAACGGAGCCGATCAGCTTCTCACCGCGGAGATCGATTCCCTCAGAGAAAATGCCTCCGAGCACGCAGAACGCGACCAAGCTCTCGCCCCGTGCCTCCGCCCGCGCAAACGCTCGCAGAAAGCGTTCTCTCTCACCCAGCGACATCCCCGGCTTCTGCGCGATCGTACTGCCGCCGGGGGAGAGGCGCAGATACTGCTTGCACACCGCCGCCATATAAGCATACGACGGGAAATAAATGATGTAGTTGCCCTCGCGGCTCTCCGTGACGGTCACGATCAGCTCCGCGATATCGGCGGCGGACATTTTACGCGAGGAGAAGCGCGTGCTGACGGAATCAACCGTAACGAGGCAGAGATTATCCGTCTCATACGGCGAGGGGAGCTCCAGCCGCACGGCATCCGCCATACCGCACACATCGGCGTAATACTCCATCGGGGAGAGCGTTGCGGAGAAAAGTGCCGCGGACACGCCTTTGGAAAGCGCCGCATCCAGCATCGCCGAAGGATCCAGGCACATGAGACGGCAAACGGTCTCCCCGTCCGCGGTCTCGGCGTAGAAAGCAAACCGATCATCCGCCCACGAAAGCGCATCCGTCATATCGCGCAAAGCGGCGCGCATATCGCCGAAGATCGGCATCGCGTTCTCAAAATCCTTACGGATGTAATCATCGCAAACGGCACGAAGGCGCGCAACCGCATCCGCCACGAACGGCGGTGCCGTTTTCTCCAGAATACAACCGCGCAAAGCGCCGTCGCCGTCCGACATCTCGGCATCCTTCATGCACAGCGCATCGATCCCGTCGAACATCGCTCGTACGCAGTCATCTGCGTCCTTCAGTGCGCGGTCATCAGGCAGAGCCGCCTCGGCCGCTTCGGCGTATTTTTCGAAAGCCGACCTTGACAGCACGGCGGAGTACATCTCCCTCGCGCGGTCGGGCAGGTTATGCGCCTCATCGATGAGGAACACATATCGCTCCGCACGTCCCTCCTCCTCGGAGAAATACCGACGGAGCATGACGCGGCTGTCGAACAGGTATCCGTAATCGCACACGATCATCTCGCAGTACTCGCTCAGATCAAGCGACAGTTCGTACGGGCAGAGATGATACGCCTCGGCGGTCTTTTCGATATCCGCCGTATCGTACACGCGCGATTCGGCGAGCAGCTTCAAAAGCGCGGCGTCGCGCCGCTCCTCATAGGAGACTCCTTCAAAAAATCCGCTGTGCGAGCAAAGGCGGCAATTGGTCAGGACTTCCCGATCCTGCCGTCTGACAGGACAGGCGCGCTCCTTTGCCGTCAGGCGGATACAGCGGAGATCCCCCGCCTGTTTGCCGAGCGTGCGCACCGCATCCAGCGCGGCGTTGCCCGTGACCGTCTTTGCCGTGAAATAGAACACGCGATCCGCCACCGACGCGCCAACCGCCTTGAGCGCAGGATAGACGGCGGACATTGTTTTGCCGATTCCCGTCGGCGCGCTGACGAGCAGGCGTCTGTGCGTACGGATACAGCGAAACGTCTCTTCGATAAAATCGCGCTGCCCCTCACGCACGGTACGGTAGGGGAATTTCAGCTTGCCGATTGCGTCGCGACCGCTTGTCTGCCGCGCCCCTTCGATCTCGATAAACGGGCACGCGCGGGAGAACATCTGCTCAAAAATCCTTGCAAGCACCGCGCGGGCAAACCGGCTTTCGTACACGGCGCGCTCGCCCGTCTTTTCCCGGATGAAAGTAAGACGCACCGTAACATCCTCGTGGGACTCGCTCTCAGCGATTAGATACGCGTTGATAATCGCCTCCGCCGCCAGCACGGGATCGTCCAGAAGATGAACGGCAGAAAGCGCACGGCGGATACGTTTCTGCTTTTCGACAACGACCGAGCCGCCATGCAGAAAAACGGCATCCGCCTCCCCCTCGATACGGCAGGAGAACGCCCCGACAGGCACATCGACCGCGCAGTACACGTTCGCACGGACGTCCGTCTCCTCCCCGTCATCGAGAACGGGCACAAAGCCGAGACGAGACGCGTCGCCGTTCTTATTGCGCGCAAACGACGCCACAGCACGCGCCGTGACGTACAGCATACCCGTATTTCTGTCCGCGATAAGCTGCATACGCTTCCCTCCCCGTAAATTGCCGACTCGCGCATAATATGCGGAAAACGGCACGTTTTTTGTGATAAATTCTCTCTCTGTCCCCTATGAACATTTTCCCCCGTTGACATAAAATATGTACAGGTGGTATAATAAAAGCAGAGCTTTCCGAATACACATAGGAGATAGGATTCCCGATATGATACTGAACCAGAAACAAACAACCGTCGCCTACCGCTGTCCGCACTGCGGCTGTGCTGTCATGAGCCTCGTCGGTGCGTTCGCGCTGAGCGCCGATATGATCCGTCTGAAATGCCCGTGCGGAGGGTCTGACCTGACCGCCGTGATGAACAAGGAGAAAAAGGTACGCCTCTCCATCCCGTGCTATCTCTGTCCGTCGCCGCACACCGTGACCGTATCTTCACAGATGTTCTTCGATACCCAACTGAGCACATTCCCCTGCCCGTACTCGGGCATGCCCATCTGCTTTGTCGGGCGGCAGGAGAACGTGCAGGCGGCCTTAAACGAGGCGGAGGCGGAGCTTCGCGAGCTGCTCGGTGAGACGGAGTTCTCCTCCCTTGCCGCTGCCCGCACTTCCCGCAATGCGTTTACCGATCCGCAGATCATGGATATTGTGATGTACGTCATCCACGATCTTCAGGCGGAGGGCGAGATCACCTGTCTGTGCCCCGACCGCCACGGCGACTATCTTGTGGAAATTCTCGACGACTGCGTGCGGATCACGTGCAAGAACTGCCGCGCGTCCAAGGATATCCCCACGGACAGCCTTGCCGATGCGAATGCCTTTCTCCACTGCACACATATCGATCTCGAATAATTTTGTAGCGCGCACAGCTCCCCCGTCATACAATAGTAGCAGAGAGGCAAAAAACCTCTCTGTACGGCACATACGCCGATATTTTGACAGAAAAGGAACTGTGAATATGAGCTGCTTCTGCGAACTGTTTGAAAACGAGACCCTTTGGCTGATCATCCTCACCCTGCTTGTTCTGACGCTCGTCTGCGGCAACGGCTGCGGCACGACTTATCCCGTGAACAACGGCTGCGGCTGTCACTGATCGCTAAGGAATACGGGGGAACGCCTTATGGCGTTCCCCTTTTTCTTTTCGTATTATCTCTCCGCTTTCAGTTTCTGCGCGCGGATATCTCTGCCGCCGAAGAGCAGCGGGCGGAATTCGCCGAACAGACGGCTCGTGATGCGGTCCGCATACCGGGCGCGCAGCTCCGCACTCGTCAGATTCGTATTGATGATCGTCGAACGTCCGGCATTCACACGCGTATTGATCAGATTATACAGGCACGACACCGTAAACTGGTTCGTCATCTCCGTTCCGAGATCGTCGATAATCAGAAGATCGCTTGAGAAGTAGCGCTCCTCCTCTGCCGCGTCCGTCTCACTTCTGCCGAAACGGCTCGCCTCAAATACGGAGAACATCCCCTGCGCGGTATCGTACACAACGTCAAATCCGCCGTCGATCACTGCACGCGCCACAGCGGTAGACAGATGCGTTTTCCCCAGTCCCGTACCGCCGATAAGCAGATAACTCTCCGAGCGGCGAGCAGCAAATCCGTATGCGAACGAGTACAGCGTCTCAAAGTTTACGCGCATGCTCTCACGCTCCGCTCCCGTGTAGTAATCCAAACGGAAGGTATCAAAGCTCTGCTTCTCCATAAGCGCGGCAATACCGGAGCTTTCGTATCCGGCGCGGATCAGCTCCTGCCGCATGCACGCGCACATTTCCGTACCGACGAAGCCCGTATCGCCGCATCGGTCACAGCGGAAATGCAGATCCGTATAATCGGCGCTGTAGCCTGCCGCTGTCAGTATTTCGGCACGGCGGGCGCGCAGTGCATCGTGCTCTTTTCGCATGTTTGCGAGAGCCCCCTCGATGTCACCGCCTTTGAGTGCCGCATCCATCACACGAAGCCCGATCGAGGAAATCTCCCGATCCATGAAGCGGAGCTCGGGAAGCTTTTCGTACACTTCCTGCTTGCGGCGCTCGCTTTCCGCTAAGACAGAATGCCGACGCTCAATGAATTCCGCACGGATGCGGCTCACGTTTTCACGGCTGAATGCCATATGCTCCTCCTTACGGATCCGTTGGATCCTTGGTCGTTTTCGATGATTTTCCGTAGGAACGGTCCAGTGCCGCCTCAAAGAAATCATCCGTATCAAAGCTGGAATTGGTTGTCTGCTGGGCAGATGCCGGGCGTCGTGCCGCCTCAAACCGTTCCACATCCTCCGGTGTGCGGATTCCCTCCGCGTTCCACCGTTCCAGCACCGCATTCGTATACGGAACGGACGGCTCCTTCGTGCGTGTGACCGCGATCTCATATGCAAGCTCGATCACCGCAAGAGGCATATGCCACTCCGCCGTCCAGCGGAAGAACGCTTCCTTCTCCTTTTTGACAAGCGCGCGCTTGCCAAAGCCAAACATTTCTCTGAGTGCCACTTCCATATCCGCCGCCTCATCGACCTGCTTCAGATGCGCCTCAAGCTGATCGTACGTCAGAATCCCCTCGTCGTGATACGAGATCGCTGTCTTTTCTATGTAGCGAAGAGAGCGCTTTCCTCGCTTGGCAGAATGCGCGCACAAAAGCAGAACGTACTCGGGATCGAGCGACAGATAGTCCAGCAGACCGATGATCGTCTCGACCTCCGAGGTATTGAACATTTTCCCCATCTCCTGCTGGCAGCACTCGATCAGTCCCGATACGCCGGGATTCTTTTTGAGGAATCGCGCGGTCTCCGACGTATTGTAGTGCGGAAGCTGTGCGGCACCCTCGAGATACGCACCGCCCTCTTTCGTCTTTGACTTCACCTTTTGCGGAGTCTCCTCTTTCTGTGCGGCAGGCTTGACGTCCTCCACGCTGAGAACGCCTGCCTTCTGCCAATACAGCAGTGCCTCCTCAATCTGTGCGCGGGTTGCGCCCGTTTTCTCGGAGAGCGTGAGATAGGAAGTCTCGCTCTCCTCCATCAGTGCCAGAAGGATCGACAGCTGTTCGCGCGTAGCCTCGCGGAGCACGTTGCCCTTGCGGGGAACCGGAACGACCGCCACGCGGGATCCGTACATCGGTTTTACTTTTATATTCGTCACATGCATAACTTTATTCCTGCATTTTTATAATTTATTCATCCGTTTTTGGACAAAGAGAGCTGCAAAATCGGTGCTAATTGTTATTTCCACAAGGGGTACGCTTTCAAAAAAGGCTTGATTCTGTGCGAGTTTTCCACAGAAAATCGGTAAGTTTTCAACAAGTTGTGGAAAACTCTGTGGAAATTAGGCGTTTGTACAGCCAAAAACGTATTTTTTGCAATCGTAAAACAAAACTTATTTTAGACAAACGCCGCGTTTTCGTCGGATGCATACGCATTCAGCGATGAATCGGCAAAATTACCCGCAAGCGCCTCAAAATACGCCTGCGCACCGATCATGGCAGCATTGTCCCCACACAAAGAAAGCGGCGGCACAGTCAGTCGGATACCAAGCTCCTCAGCCGTTTTGGAAACGCCGGCACGGAGGTGTGAATTGGCGGCGACACCGCCTGCAAGGACCAACTCACGGATCCCGTACTGCTCTGCGGCACGGCGGAGCTTCTGGCAGACGCCATCGACCACAACCCGCGTAAATGATGCGGCGATTCCCTCGCGCACATCCTCGGGCAGCGGCGCGTGCTCATCGCCCAGTTTCTGCCGGATTGTGTGGATCTGATTAATCACAGCCGTCTTCAGACCGCTGAAGGAATAGTCCAGCGTATCATCGGGAACGGCAGGAGACGGGAACGAAAACATCTCTCCTCGCCCGTTTGCAAAGCCCTGCGCGGCAAGCTTATCCATCGCGGCACCGCCCGGATACGGCAGTCCCATGACGCGCCCGACCTTATCGAACGCCTCACCGGCTGCGTCATCCCTTGTGCCGCCGATCTCATAAAAGGAGGTAGGCGTGCGCACGTCATACAGCGACGTATGTCCGCCGGAGACGATCAGCGCGCAGAAGGGCGCGTGCAGTTCCGGATTGACCAGGTAAGCCGCCGCCGCGTGCCCTTTGATATGATTGACAGGCACCAGCGGTTTATTGTGCGCCAATGCAAGCCCCTTCGCAAAGCTGACACCGACGAGCAGAGAGCCGATCAGTCCCGGCGCATACGTAACACCGATGACATCGATATCTGCCATCGTGACGGAAGCCTCGCTGAGCGCCGAGGTCACAACGCTATTGATCGACTCAATATGCGCACGGCTTGCGATTTCGGGCACAACGCCGCCGTACAGTGCGTGTATATCCACCTGCGACGCGACCACGGAGGAACGAACGGCACGCACGCCGTCATCCATCTCAAGAACGGCCGCCGCCGTCTCGTCGCACGAACTTTCAATAGCCAGAATCCGCATGGGATCTCCTCATTCTTCCACTGATTTATCTGACACCGCACCGAGTGAGTGCGTCATCAGCACCGCGTCTTCACGCGGATTTTTGTAATAATTCTTCCGTACGCCGCACATGGTGAAGCCGAGCGCGGTATACAAAGCGGAGGCCGGCGCATTGGACGCACGCACCTCCAGAAAAATCGACTCTGCCCCCTGTGCCTGTGCATCGGCGAGCACCGCCTGCATGAGCGCACGGGCAATCCCCTGCCGACGGAATGCAGGCGAAACCGCCACATCGATCACATCCGCCTGATCCGCGGCGATACTGTACCCGCCGAAGCCGACGAGAACGCCATCCGCCGTCGCGGCGAAAAAGCGATTGCACTCCCGCGTAAAGCAGGCGCGCAGTGAGGTCTCTCCGCCGCCCGGGAATACGGCGAGCGAGAGCGCGATCGCCGCAGGCACATCCTGCATCGACAGCGGCGCGACCGTTACGCCGTTCACGATTCTCCCTCGTGAACGATCTCCGTCAGAAGATCGCCGAGCGCGGTATATTTGCGCGTATTGCGGTTGTACAGATACGCGCCGTCCTCATACTCCTCGTATTCGAGGTTGATATAGATCATCGGCCACGCGGGGGAGGAAAATTTCATATCATACGAGAGCAAGAGATCGCCCATCGGCTCCTCTGCCGCCTCGCCGTTTTCCGTAAGCTCCACAATCGATGCGATCAGCGACGCATCCTCAATCGTAAACTCCACGTACGTTCTCTCCTCACTCACGCAGGCGTAGATTCGCTCCGCGCCGAAATTCGAGAGTGTGGGCAGCGTGATCGTATCGCTGTAAAACACGGTGGTAGCCGTATCGGCGTACTCCTCCGTCAGCCAAAGCGTGGGAGAGGCACCGGAAATCTCATACATAGTGATATTGCCCCGTTCGTAGTAGGCATACGCCTCCCCGACACTTGTCGGCTCATAGGAAACGGGCGCGGGGATGTAGGACAGCTTTTTTGAGGCGTTCACAAATTTTCCGTCCTCATATTTCAGGCGGATCAGCCCGTCACCCGTACAGGCAGCGAGCAGAAGACACACCAGAAGAAGCGCCGCAAGACGCAGAATGGATGTACGCATGGGCACCTCTCAATAGCCGAGTGCGCCGGTGAGACTGTCGTCGTTCGCGATCCAGTCCTCTACGCGGTACACGGTGAAATTCTCCTTATCCTCACGGACGATGACCGTTTCGATGCCGGCATTGATGACCATCCGTTTGCACATCGCACAGCAGCACGTGCCGCCGGACACCTCATGCGTCCGCGGATCGACACAGCAGAGGTACAAAGTCGCGCCAAGCATCCGCTCACGGGGAGCCGCAATGATAGCGTTCGCCTCCGAATGAACGGAGCGGCACAGCTCGTACCGTTCTCCGCGCGGGATTTTCAGCTCCTCGCGCATGCAGTAACCGAGATCCGTGCAGTTTTTTCTGCCGCGGGGGGCACCGTTATATCCTGTGGAAACAATGGTATCGTCCTTTACAATGATCGCACCGTACGCGCGGCGCAGGCAGGTGCTTCTCTCCGCTACCGTCTGCGCAATATCGAGATAGTAATTCGTTTTGGATACTCTTTCCATACGATCCTCCGAACTGTTAGATTCAATAGGCGGAATTCGCCATTTTCCCCTATAGTATATTGTACCAAGAACTCGCCCCGATTGCAAGAGGTTCTTATGACTTTTCCAAATTTCCGCCGCGCATACCGATGGAGATCCGCTCATAAAATGGCATAACGTCAAAAAGGAGAGGATCCACGTGCGCTCTGTCAAAGTGTTTTTTGCGAATGCTGTTCTGCTTGCCTCAGCCAACGTCATACTCCGGCTGATCTCCGTAGCGTTCAACGCCTACGTTTCGGAAAAAGTCGGCGCGGAGGGGATGGGACTTTTCACGCTCGTAATGAGCGTATACGGACTTGCCGTCACGGTGGCGACGTCGGGCGTGCATCTTGCCGCGGTCCGTCTGACGGCAGAGGCGGAGGTAAGCGGCATCTCCCGGCGAACCGTCGTGCGCGGATGCGTTCTGTACAGCCTGCTGTTCGGCATTTTTTCGGGAGTTACGCTGTTTGCCCTCTCCGCTCCGATCGGGACGTATCTGCTCGGGGATGCCCGCACGGTGCCGTCCCTGCGCGTTCTTGCCATAAGCCTGCCTGCAATTTCCCTTTCGACAGCTTTGGCAGGATACTTCACGGGCGTACGCCGCGTATACAAAAACGTGATCGTTTCCGTAAGCGAGCAGTTTGTGAAAATCGCGCTCTGCTCCGCTTTGCTTCTGCTGATCGCGCCGGCAGGGGTGGAGTACGCCTGCCTTGCCGTGGTTGGCGGATCGGCAATTGCGGAGGGGACTTCCTTCCTCTGCTCGCTCGTGCTCTATCTCACCGACAGCGGACGGCGCGGCGGAATCAGAAAAGCCGAAGCCTCCCCCTTTCGCCGTACGGCGTCGATTGCCTTTCCCGTTGCCGTCGGCAGCTACGCAAGGCAGGGACTGCTCACGGCAGAGCACCTTGCGATCCCGTGGGGACTGAAACGAAGCGGTGCGTCCGCCTCTGCCGCCCTTGCTTCCTACGGCGTTCTGCACGGGATGGTCTTCCCACTGATTCTGTTTCCCTCTGCGGTACTCGGCGCGTTTTCGGGGCTGCTTGTACCGGAATTCACCGAAGCGCACGAACGCAGCGACACGGCACACATAAAGCGGATGGCGGAAAAAGTGCTGCGCACTTCTCTGCTCTTCTCTCTCGGGGTGTCGGGAATTTTTCTCAGCTTCGCCCACGAGATTGGGACAGGTATGTATCCGGGTACGGATGCGGGTACGTTTCTCTCCCTGCTGGCACCGCTGATCCCCGTTATGTATCTTGACTCCTCTGTGGACGCGATGCTGAAGGGGCTCGGCGAACAGCTCCACTGCATGAAAATCAACATGGCGGATTCCGCCGTCAGCCTTGCTCTGGTGTTTCTCCTTCTCCCCCGATTCGGGATCATGGGATACGTTGCCGTTCTGTACATATGCGAGCTGATGAACGCCGCTCTCAGCATCAGCCGTCTGCTTGAGGTGACCGGTCTGCACTTCCGGATCGGGCGATGGATCGTCAAGCCGATCGTCAACGTGATTCTCGCGACCTCGGTCGTGCGTCTTCTCTCCGCTTACGGTGCCGTTCCGCTGATCGGCACAGGAGGCTCCGCATGGGCGCGCATTGCCGCCGTAACAGTTTTGTATGCGCTTCTCACCGCCGTGACCGGTGCGCTAACGGGGCTCATTCCGAAAAAACGTGTAAACAATTCTGAAATAATTCGTCCTGCCTCTTGTGATTAGCTCCGTTTGTGGTATAATATAGATACCAAATCAAAAAGGAGGCAGTTTTATGCCGGTTATTACAATCACAAAAGAAAACTATGACGCAGAAGTGCTCGCATCCGACAAAACGGTGCTTCTCGATTTCTGGGCAAGCTGGTGCGGTCCGTGCCGTATGCTCTCCCCCACTGTGGATGCCATCGCTGAGGAGCGTCCCGACATCAAAGTAGGCAAGGTAAACGTGGATGAGCAGAACGAGCTCGCCGCGCAGTTCGGCATCATGAGCATTCCGACGCTCGTAGTCATCAAAAACGGACAGATCGTCACACAGTCCGCAGGCGTACAGCCGAAAGAATCCATTCTGGCGATGCTCGACTGAACAAACGAAAACAGCACCGAAAATCGGTGCTGTTTTTTTACAGATCCACCCACTGCCCGATGCGGAGCAATGCGGTATTTTTCAGCCGATCCGTGACGAGTGCGGCGTTCACGTCCGTCCATATATCCCGTATCGCGCGGCGAACATCGCACAGATGCGAAAGAAAAACCCGCTCTGCGCCGAAGCTTTCGACGAACGCGCAGAATTTCTCCGCACACGGATTGTCATGCACATTCAATCCCTGCGCCCGTCCAAGCCAAAGATGCGCAATGAGTGCTTTCGTATGAGGAAAAGTCGCGTGCGCTTTTTCATACGTGCGCACATCGGTCGGAAATACGGTGTATGCACCGTCATACTCGATCGCAAAGCCGTACTCCGGAACGCCGCCTAGGCTGCCGTCCGCATGAATCTCACTGTGCGCACTGGCAAACACATGCAATATCATGCTGCCGATCCTGTATGATGCCCCGTCATGGGTTACGATGACGTTTTCCCTTTCACACGAGAGAAAATCGGGCAGATACAAGGGCACGTCCGCGCAAAGCTCGGCGATCAGCCCCCGATCAAAATGATCCTCATGCGTATGGGTGACGATAACCGCGTCGCACGTGCCGAGAAGATCGAGCAGTGCTTGCCTGCCCTCCGCGCCGACAGGAAGCCCCCACAAGCTCGGATCGACCGCGATGCGCGTCTCTCCCATTTTAACCAAATAAGCCGCTGTACCGATCACGCCGAAGCCGCACACGAATTTCTCCGCCGCCAGACGTACGGATTCCACGTGCGAAACGTAATTCTCCGAAAAGTCCGCCGCGGCGCGCAGCTTTGCCGCAGTCTGATGCACGGCTGTTTTCAGAATGGACACAGATGAAACAATCGACTCACGAATATCAAAACGATCCATATAACGTCCCGGCAAAAGCTCCAGCATAAGTACGCCGTCATATCCGCAGCGCATAAGTCCCGTAAGATTCTCCTCAAGCAGCACCTCTCCGCCGTCAAGCGGAAAATGCGTAGCGCCACTGCTGACAGCATGGATGTGTGTATGCCCGATGAGCGGAAAAACCGCCCCATCAAACGGATCACCATCCGCCCCCTTCGCCTGCACATTGAACAGTTGATGTCCGAAATCGAAGCACATACGGAGGTACGGACTGCCGATTTGCCGCACCGTATCCGCGACACTGCGGCAGAGCCAGTGCGGGTACCGACCCTTTCTGTCACACTGATTCTCCAGCATAAGCGTGACGGGATACCCCTCCGCTTCTGCCTTCGCACAAACGGCACGCAGAAGCCGTTCGCTCTCTGTCGGATCTTTTAGGGGATGCACGGTAACCGTGTAACTCTCCTGCAATCCCGAAGCGAACAGCGGAAGATATGGCTTCCAAAACGCCCCCGCATCCGTCACGCCGTCCATCGATCCGTGCACGGTCAGAAAAAGTTTGTACTCCGCGCACCGACGGCACGCAACAAGGAGTTCATCCCCATCCGTTTGGGAGGAAACCGTTGCGAGCTCGACTGAATCCAGATTCGCGGCATAATAGGCGAGCAGTCCGTCCGTACCGCCAAACGCATCACAAATCGCGCGGGAAATCTCGCTCATCTCTCCCGCAAGAATGTCATACGGGAGCTTGATTCCGTATTTCATGTCACCCTCTTGCTTTCCCAATCATACGGAGCAGATTACCACCGAACGCTTTTGCAAGCGCGTCCTCACCCAATCCCATCTCCTCGATACACTCGCGCATCGCCGTCATCGCCTCTTTGATAAGCGCGGGAGAATTATACGGGAAATCGAGTCCGAACACGCACCGATCGATGCCGAGCATCCAGATCAGCTCCTTGACGTTTTCCTTACCGAGATACCAAAATTTGTTCATATCGCGATCAAACACGCTTGTCAGCCCCGCGTACACGCGCTTCTCTCTGTCATTTGTCATAACGGCAAGCGCTTCCTTGAAAAACGAATAGCCGCCAACGTGCTCCATGCAGATTTTCAACGCGGGAAAACGGTACACAATCTCATCATACAAAAGCGTATTATAATCAGAAATGCGGTGATGATGCACACCCGTATGGAATGAGATCGGCAGCCCGTGCTTTTCCGCGACCTTGTACACCTCGCACGCACGGTCGCCGTCGATTTTGAATCTCTGATACGCAGGATGCAGCTTGATCCCCACAAGGCCGAGTTCCGCGATCTCTTCCGTCTGCTCGGCAAGATTGTCTTTTTCAAAATCGATCGTACCGAAGCCAAGCAGTCGGTCCTCGTTTTTGATCTGCTCGTACAGCCAGCGGTTCGGATTCGCCGCCCCACCGTGAAAGTATCCCATAAACGGCGCAAAGCAGACTGCTTTATCGATGCCGCACTCGTCCATAACGTTCTTCAGTGCGTCTACCGTACCGTCCTTACGGGATTCCGGTTCAAACACGTGTGCGTGATGCGCTATAATTTCTATCATTTTTCTTCATAGTAATCGTATTTGCAGATCGGGCATTTCGGATAGTCGAAGTCATGCACCGCGCCGCATTTCGGACACGTTTTCTGCGGAAGAGCATCCTCCTCCACGACACCGTTCTCCGTTGCAAAAAATTCCAGCTTCATACACGTCGGGCAGATATAGATCTCGACAGGCAGTGCGCCCGCAACGAGATTCGGCAAGTCCCCGAGAATCCAGCCCGTTTTGCCGAACTGGATGTGCGTCTTCTTCATAAACTGCATCGGAACGCCGCAGCGCAGACAGTTGATCTCTTTCATATGATTCTCCTCCATCGTATTAAGTACGGTTCAGCAGTGTCTCCGCCACCCGGAGTGCGATCTCAAGACCTTTGACCATCGACGCTTTATCCACCCATTCCTCACGGGTGTGCACGCCGTAATACTCGTTCACGCCGATGCAAAGCGCCGGCACGCCCTTGGACAGCGGAATATTGCAATCGGTAGATGCGCTGATGCATCGGACACGCTCGCCCGTGACCGATTCGATTACCGGAATGACGATATCCTTCAGCCGTGCAATCGCGTCCGCATCAACGTCGCCGCACGGACGGTCGCCGACCTGTTTTACGGAGATTTTCACCCCGTCCGCCTCCGCTTCACGGAAGATTTCAAAGAAGCGCTCCCGCATAAAAGCAAGGCAGTCCTTGTCGTCCGAACGGTATTCGCAGAGCATTTTCGCGCTCTGGGCGATCGTATTGACGGACGTGCCGCCCGTGACCGTGCCGACGTTGTACGTCGTCCGTGCGCCCTCTTTGACGGGGACTTGGATTTCATACATCCGTGCGATGACGGACGAAAGCACCGCGATCGCATTCGGCAGTCCGAACGCCTGAAACGAATGTCCGCCCTCCGTGCTGATTTCCACCTCGTAGCGGTGCGAGCCGACACAGCGATCATTGACGACGTTCAATCGGCTGTCAAAGGAGAGAAACGCGGAAATTCTCCCGTCATAATCGGCAAAAAGCTGCTTTGTTCCCTTGAGATTTCCGAGCCCCTCCTCCGCGGAATTACACACGAACAAGAATCCGCCCGCAGGCTTGATTTTGTTCTGTATGCAGTACTTCGCGAGCAGCAAAAGGACAACGAGGCTCGCCGTATCGTCCGCACACCCGGGACAGTGGACTCGCTCTCCGTCATCGAAATACGGCATCGGCTCCGTGTCGGGAAAGACCGTATCCGTATGCGCCGCGAACACCGTGATATTCCGACTGCCCTCGCAATTGAGCGGGAAGATCACGTTCTCGGCGTCATCAATGTACACGCCCTCGGCGCCTGCCGTCTCAAGCCACGCTTTGCACCATGCCGCTCTTTCGTGCTCAAAATGCGACGGCGCGGGGATCATGCACAGCTCCTTCAGCATTTCATACATCGTTTGTGTGTTCTCAAGGATAAACGTTTCCATGCAGTCTTTCCTTCCATATATTATCTGACCCATTATAGCACGGGCGGCTTTTCGTGTCAAGGTATATCCGAGGTGTTTCCGATTTGTAAAAATTTGCGAAAGCCTTGACAAAAGGGAGAAAGTGGTATACCATATAAGGGTAAAAGGGAGTAGCTGGGCGCAAAAGCGTCTCCGACGGTCGCCATCACGGCATTTTGCTCGGTCGTCGGTACTGGAATGAGGAAGCAAGACTTTTGCAATCGGCAGGATTGCAGAGGTCTTTTTTTATCCGGTCGGTTCTTCCCGAAATTGATGGCATTATGCCGAAAAGGAGCAACGAAATGAAGGTTTACCTGAGTGACACGGCGGAAGCACTCCGCTCGGTGGATGCGTCCGAGGACGGTCTCTCCGCCAAGGAAGCGGCCGCACGGCTGGAGAAAAATGGCAAAAACAAGCTCGCGGAGGGCAAGAAGGAATCTCTGCTCCACCGCTTCTTCAAGCAGCTGGCGGAGCCGATGACGATCATTCTTCTCGTCGCGGCGGCAGTCTCTGCAGGCGTGGAGATTTTCAACGGTCTCACGCACGGATTTGAATTTCCCGCCGACGTCGTCATCATCCTCGCAGTCGTCATCATCAATGCGATTCTCGGCGTCCTCCAGGAAAGCAAGGCGGAAAAGGCAATCGAGGCTTTGCAGGAGATGTCCAAGGCGCAAAGCAAGGTTATCCGCGACGGCAAGCAGATATCCGTCCCGAGTGAGGAGCTCGTCGTCGGCGATATCATCGTGCTCGAGGCGGGCGATGCGGTGCCGGCGGACGCACGCATCATCGAATGTGCCTCTCTGAAAATCGAGGAGGCGGCGCTGACGGGCGAATCCGTTCCCGTGGACAAAACGGTAGATACGCTTCACGCAGGCGCGAACGGCGACGTGGCACTCGGCGACCGCAAAAACATGGTATTCATGGGCTCGACCGTCGTATACGGCCGCGGCAAAGCAGTGGTTACCGCCACCGGCATGGACACCGAAATGGGCAAGATCGCCGATGCACTCGCACAGGCGGAGGAAGGCAAGACGCCCTTGCAAATCAAGCTCGCCGGTCTTTCCAAGATTCTCACATATCTCGTCATCGGCATCTGCGTCATCATCTTCGGCGTACAGCTGATCCGCGACGGCGTCGGATTTAATACGGTGCTGAACTCGTTTATGATCGCGATCTCCCTTGCCGTTGCCGCCATCCCCGAGGGACTGGCAACGGTCGTGACGATCGTTCTCTCCATCGGCGTTACGAATATGTCCAAGCGCAGTGCCATCATCCGCAAGCTGACCGCGGTCGAAACGCTCGGCTGCACGCAGATCATCTGCTCGGACAAAACCGGCACGCTCACACAGAACAAGATGACCGTTGTCGATCACTACGGCGAGGACGAAGCCCTGCTGGCAACGGCGATGTCTCTGTGCTCCGATGCGGAATTTGATACGGAGGCAGGCACAGCAGTCGGCGAGCCGACGGAGTGCGCGCTTGTCAATTATGCCGAGGTGCTCGGACTGTCCAAGAATACGCAGAAGAACGCGTACGTCCGCATCGGCGAGGTTCCGTTCGATTCGGGCAGAAAGATGATGTCCACCGTCCACCGCACGGGCGACGGTGCGCTCGTACAGTTCACGAAGGGTGCGCCCGATGAGCTTCTCAAGCGATGCACACACGCGCTGATCGGCGGCGAGATCGTTTCCATGACGGACGAGATCCGCTCCAGTATTCTCAAAGCGAACAAGGATATGGCTGACAAGGCGCTCCGCGTTCTTGCCGCGGCAAAGAAGACACTCACCGCCGAGCCCGCCGAGTACACGCCCGACGCACTGGAAACGGATCTCTGCTTTGTCGGTCTGGTCGGCATGATCGACCCTGTCCGTCCCGAGGTGAAGGACGCCATCGACGAGTGCCGTTCCGCAGGCATCCGCCCGATCATGATCACCGGTGACCACAAGGATACCGCCGTTGCGATCGCCATGCAGCTCGGCATTCTCGAAAGTGCGGAGCAGGCAATCACGGGCGCGGAGCTGAACGAGATCTCCGATGAGGAGTTTGAGACGGCGGTGGAGAAATACCGCGTCTACGCCCGTGTGCAGCCGGAGCACAAGACAAGAATCGTCAACGCATGGCGCAAAAAAGGCATGGTCACCGCGATGACGGGCGACGGTGTCAACGACGCGCCGTCGATCAAAAATGCGGATATCGGCGTCGGCATGGGCATCACCGGCACGGATGTCACGAAGAACGTCGCGGACATGATCCTCGCGGATGACAACTTTGCAACGATCGTCTCCGCCGTCGGCGAGGGACGCCGCATCTACGACAACATCCGCAAGGCGATCCAGTTTTTGCTCGCCTCCAACCTCTCCGAGGTGCTCTCGATCTTCACGGCGACCCTGCTCGGATTCACGATTTTCAAGCCGGTGCATCTCTTGTGGATCAACCTGATCACGGACTGCTTCCCTGCCCTCGCGCTCGGTATGGAGAAACCAGAGGCAAACGTCATGGAACGCATGCCGCGTGATTCCAAGGAAGGAATCTTCGCCGGCGGTCTCGGCTTTGCCGTGGCATACCAGGGCGTGCTCGTCACCGTCATCACGATTGTATCGTATCTGATCGGCCGCTACTGGCTCGCTGTGCATTATCACGCCGATGCGATCGCGGCAGGCAGTTATTCCGCCGAAATGCTCGGCTCGAGTATGGCATTCCTCACGCTTTCCATGTGCGAGATCTTCCACGCATTCAACATGCGCTCCCTCCATGGCTCCATCTTCACGATGAAGACGCAGAACATGTGGCTCTGGGGCGCGGGAATTCTCTCCTTCCTTCTGACAACCGTTGTCGTTGAGGTGGATTTCCTCTGCAAGGCGTTTGAACTGGCACATCTCAGCCTGATGGAATACGGCATTGCCATGGGACTGGCGATCACGATTATCCCGATCGTGGAGATTGTGAAGATCTTCCACCGCCTGGCGGATAGGAAAAAGGATAGATAAGGAATATATAAAAGGCACTCCGAATGGAGTGCCTGCTTGTTTTATTATGCTTTCGCCAAGCAAATCAGCCGTTCTTTGAGCCGAAGATAGCGTGGTGAATCCTTGATGGGCGCAAACAAATCCTCGTGGTTCGTGAGATATCTGAGTTGAGTTTGCGCAAACGTTTCCTCGCTGATGCTGGCGAAATCCTCCCGATTACTCTTCACCTTGTTTACAAGCAAGGACGTGTGCGCAAGTGACGTAAAATTTTGGAAGCACTCGATATGCGTGAGCATTTGTTCCAGTTCGTCCAGCGCTCGATCATGTTCTCCCATTTTCATGCTTTCCATAGACATAAAGAAGCACACTCTTGCCAGCCGCTCCTCCCAAAAGCCAAAATCGCCGTCCGGGAAGATCATACAAAAAACCTCACACAGGTTTTTCCACGCTGTATGCTTTTGTTCATGTGTGTAGCCGGATTCCTTGCATTTCAGCAAATAACCCATGTAAAGATACATCTCATCGCAAAGCTTCCAAAAGTAGTTTTGGCAGTGTTCGACAAGCGGATCTCCTTCCAGAACGTGCACCCGCAAATCGCGCCCAGGCGGCATCATTTCTGCATACTGCATGGCTTTCTTTTTGTCTCCCTTGTGCAGATACGATAAGCACAAGGCGCAGATCGCCCCTGTTTTATGCTCGATATCAGAGGAGTCCAAAAGCTGCTCCCCAAGCGAAGTGATTTCATCAAAGCATTCATCAATATACGCGTTCTGCAGCACACACAGCAAATAAAAGCGCACGGTTTCATCATTGGGATATTTCTTTTGCATACCTCGACACAGTTCCAGTCGCTCCGCGTTCTTGCCTTTGCTGTGCAACTCGTGATACCGTCGGGTGAAATCATCCAACTCTGCCTTTTTCCTGCTTTTTGCGATGTCAATTTCCAAAAGAACATCCGCGCTGACTTCAAAAACATTCGCAAGCACGGGGATGTGCGAAATATCGGGCGCGGTTTTGTCACACTCCCACTGCGAAACCGCATTGGTGGAAACGCCCAGATATTCCGCAAGCGCCTCCTGTGTCATCTTTCTGTCATGGCGAAGCTTTTTTATTACCGTTCCTACAGACATATCATACTCTCCTTTTTGTTTATCAAAAGCGCTTTTGTATTTTTATTATACATTCGATTCCTTTACGTGAACACCAAGCATTTCGTCACTCGAAACGAAGCGGTGCTTTATTTTATCATGTACGATTTGATAAATCAAGGAGAGGATTTCGATATGTCCGTGGGGGGGGATCGGTCTCGAGAGAGAGAAAGCATCGCCCACGCGCGAGGTGGAGCAAAAAACAATTTGATTATCATATAAACATTCTATGAAATCATTGATAATTACAAAACACTCATTTAGTTGCCAAGAAGAATATTTCGAATATTGTCATTGATTTCAGACTCGTCCAGTCCCTTTTGAATTAGCGGTTTAATGACTTCGCGGCTTTCTCTTGTATGCGGAAGTTCAGACGCAAGTGCATTTGCCTTGTCCGTTTTCCCACACTTCAAATATAAAAAGCAAAGCGTAGCACGCATTGTTGCTTTTTGTTTCTCGTTGATAGACAGAGGTAAACCTCGCTCTATTAACTCGATCGCTTCTTCTGATTTATTCTGCAAGGCTAAAACACCTGCAAGGCCCAAAATCATTCCGGGCTTGTTGGGATATATCAGTAAAGCGTCTCGATATACCTTTTCCGCTGAAACGTAATCGCCGTTATGCTGAAAATCGGATGCTTTTTTGTGAATATTATAGCGCGTTTCTTGCGCTCGTATCGTATCCATACCGATAAGCAGATCTATACTTGTTTCAAATATGTTTGCCAATGCGGGCAGAAATGTTATATCCGGATAACATTCACCGCGTTCCCATTTAGAAATTCTTTGAGGAGTTATCCCCAAAAATACGGCAACATCCGCTTGTGTAAGATTTTTCATAATGCGATATTTCTTTAGATTCTCTGACAAATAAAACATCTGTTCTCCTTTGCTGCCTTGTAAGTCGCTTCGCAGCACTATTATTATCTCATAGAAACATTTTTGTTA
>JAFTUH010000025.1 GCA_017466375.1 Clostridia bacterium
GAAGCCGAGTGTATCGAGGCGCACAAAACGAGTATGTTTTCGGAAGTAAACCTGACTGGTCAGGTGCTCATTTAAGAGCACGGGAGCGAGTTGGATTTCTCGATAAACAATCCCCATATTCCTCCTTAGCTCAGTTGGCAGAGCACCTGACTGTTAATCAGGTTGTCGCTGGTTCGAGCCCAGCAGGGGGAGCCAATCAAAAACAGACTAACGTGAGGGAGTCTGTTTTTGTTTTTTCCGTTGTTGGTCTTTGATCAACAACTACTGTTAAACAATCAGTGCTCACCGACTGAGCGAGCGAAGGAGGTAGACGGACCGAGAAAAACAATCCGGTGGATTGTTTTTCGATGGGAGATCACGAAAACAAGGAGATTTTAAGCCGAGTGTATCGAGGCGCACAAATCGACTTTGTTTTCGGAAGTCGGTTAGGCTTGCGTGCCAATCTCACTTCACAAGCGGAGTTTCGCCCCGAATCAGGTTGTCGCTGGTTAGATGCCCAGTTTAGGAAATGGTACATTTCCTGCGGGGGAGCCAAAAAGTCCAAGTCTTTCGACTTGGACTTTTTCATTTGTGCCGCAGGGCACGAATTGACAACCTTTTAGGTTTATAATGTACTGTAAATAATTCAACTATGTGTAGAATTATTATTCAAATGGTAGATTATTGAAAGCATAAAATATTTCTGATAAAATAATATTAGAAACAAGCCGGCTGTTTCGAATTTGTATAGCGATTAGGAGAAGTTATGAAAATTACACTTTCGGAGAATCTAAGAAAAATGCGTCGCGATAGAGATCTTACGCAAGAAGATCTTGAGAATTTTCTTGGGATATCTTTTCAGGCTGTATCGAAATGGGAACGAGATGAGGGATATCCTGATATTTCGTTGCTCCCTGTAATAGCAAACTTTTTTGGCGTTACGGTGGATGCCCTTATTGGAAATGATGTAATTACACAGGAAGATAAAATTCAAAAATATTGCATGGAATATGAGCAGTATAATACGAACGGAGAAATGGATTCAGCAGCTGTAGCTGCGGCAAATGCATATCGCGACTACCCATATGATTGGCGTATTATTGATATTTATTGTCGCTCTCTTACAAGGGGATATTCTCAACATCCAGGCGAAAAACTCCCTGAGTTGAGAATGCTTTGCCAAATGGTCAAAGATAAATGCCCGGATGCAAAGATTCGCATGCATGCGGTCTATTCAATGCTTTTTGCTGAAAATGATGATCTTGTTGAAGAATGGTTCGAAGAAGTACCAGGGACTTATGATTTTTCGGAAGGGGAACGAAGAGAAGATCGTTATCTTGAACGAAACCAAATGGATAAATATCGGTATTATAAGCAGAGAAATATGATGCAGCTCTACCGATATTTATTTGAAAAGTTGGGTGCAAATCCTTCAACGGTACAAGAAAAAATTAATGCGCTACAAGTAAGAGCTTCTTTACAGGATGCATTGTTTGGTGGTGAAAATGCAATTTGCGAAAAATACCGATATGCATTCAATCAGCTTCTGCTATCAGCAGCATTTTTTGAGTGCGGACAAAAGCAAGAGGGGTATTCGGCTTTAGAGAAATCAATAAAGGGGTTTGTGGAATGGTTTTTACTTCCTCAAAACGAGGAGCTGCATTTTTCCGGTTTATTTGACACATTAGAACCTGTGAAAAGAACTAAGAGCGTGGATAGTGTTGTTCCGTTTTTGGTCGGTGACAGACAGCTAAAAGGTTTTAAGAATGTATCTTACGAAGACAAATTTATAAGCCTTACACAGGAATTGCAACAAACGGGTTCCTTATAAGTTGCATTTTTGGATTATGAGGACAAACAAAGACAGACCACCGCAGGGTGGTCTGTTTTTGTTTCTTGACAATTCAGGGCGAGAAAGGGCGGTTCCAAGCGGAACGTCCGGTGGACGTTTCGCCCGCCCGTTGCTTTTCCGCAGAAAAGCGAGCCCTACAAAAGGCGCCATATTGGGACAACAATTTTGCACCCTATCACAAAAGTCCTTGTTTTGCAAGGGCTTTTCGTGCTTTTTAGGGCAAAAAACACTCCTCTTTCACCATTGCGCCTTTTCCGAACCTTATGGACTTGAACCCGCGACATTTTCGCACATTTGAGAAATCTCTGCTTTTCGGATATACTATAGACAGAAAGAAGGAAAGTGAGGACTTACAGATGAAAATCGGATTTACATTGAAAAATATTCAATATTATGGTATAATAGTATCAAGAAAGGTGATGTGGCTGTGAAAAAGAATTTATCGATTGTTAAATCTATCATATCATTGTCTGACATATTACCGAGGAGGGAACATAATGAGCGGAATCTATCACATTCGCGACTTTGGCGCAATGGCACAGGAGCTTTGCACAACTTATATTCAGAGTGCAATCGATACATGTGCTGCCTCCGGAGGCGGAACTGTTGTCGTTTCTGACGGAACGTACGTAACGGGAACGATTTTTATGAAGTCAAACGTGCATTTGCGCATTGAGGGTGGGGCAAGACTTTTGATGTCCGAAACATCGAGGACTTTCCCGATTTTGCATGCGAGTGGGATGTCCGCGAGGCTTCGCGCTTCAGTGCAAGATGTATGATCTATATTGGAAACTGCGAAAACGTCTCCGTTGAAGGACTTGGTACGATCGATTGCAACGCAAGTGCGTATTGCGAGGAAAACCCAACCCCGCGCGTATCTGAGGACGATCCGTTTTTCGTACGGCGCATGAGGCGAAAGTACGAGGCGAAGGATTCGATCGGACGAATGATTTTCGTGATGAAGAGCAAGAACGTTACACTCAGCGACTTCACCATGACGGAGATGGCAGGCGGCTGGGGAGTTTGGATCAATGCATCGGAGTTCGTAAACGTGCGTGCACTGAAGCTGTATTGCTGCCCTGATTATCCCAATTCCGACGGTATTCACATCAACTGCTCGCATGACGTTTTTGTATCCGACTGCGCTGTGCATTCAGGGGATGATTCGCTGATCATTCGCGCGAACACGAATACGCTCGGCGAAAATATTCCCTGTGAAAACGTCGTCGTTAAGGGATGCACGTTCAGCTCTCACTGCCAGGCGATCCGCATCGGTTGGTTTGGTGACGGTGAGATCAGGAATTGTATCGTCTCCGACGTTGTGATCACAGACTCGCGGGATGCGATTACAATTGCGCTGCCGAAAAGCTCTGCCCCGGGGGACATTGGCAAAAATATCCCGAGAATCGAACGGCTTTCCTTCAACAATATCGTGATCGACCGCACCTGCCGATATCCCGTAAATATCTCGATCGCAGAGTCCGAGGAAACGAAGTGCGGATATATCCGAAATTTGAGATTTACCGCCTTCAACAGCCGTACCGGCTATTTTCCGATGCTCGTCGGGCGCGAGGAAAATTATCTTGAGGATATTACATTTGATCACTGCCGTTTTGAAATTACCGAGAGGGCAGACAAGGGATTTATACCGAGATACGTCCGCAACCTAAAGATGGATTGCGAATGGCACGTCAAATAAAGGAGAAACGAAATTGATACATTCTTTTTTACTGATCGGGCAGTCAAATGCCGCAGGGCGAGGCTTTCTCGCGGATGCTGAGCCGCTGGATACATGTAACGGTAGACTCAAAATACAAAGAAACGGGTTATGGGTTCGGATGTTCCGTCCCGTTAACCCTGATCGCTCCTTTTCGGGCACCTGTCTTGCGGAAAGTTTTGCCAAGGCGTATGCCGATGAGCATCCCGACGTTAACGTCGGGATTATTCCCTGTGCAGACGGCGGAACAAAGATCGAGCAGTGGCAGCCGGGTGAGATCTTGTTCGACAACGCGGTAAGCTGTGCGCGCCTTGCCATGCGCACCTCGACCCTGCGAGGTATCCTTTGGCATCAGGGTGAGGGAGATTGTCTCGAGGATCGTTGCTTGCTATATGAGGAACGTTTTCGCCGCCTCACGGATGCCTTGCGCGGAGAGCTTGGACTGCCAAAAATTCCGATCATCGTTGGCGGTCTTGGCGATTTTCTTGCCAAATGCGAGTTGGCGGAACATCTCGGGCAGTACTATGAAAAAATCAACGAGGTGCTGGAGCGTCTTGGACGGGAATATCCGCACTGTGCCTTCGTCCCCGCAACGGGACTCGGCGCCAATCCTGACAATCTGCATTTCAGCGCGGCGGCACTGCAGAAGCTTGGTTTACGCTATTACGAGGCTTTTCGCAGCTTTGACTGTCGGTGCAAAGCGGAAAACAAATGTCCATGTGCCGGAACGGAGCGAAGCGCAATGGAGCTTCTGTAAGCATGTTCTCAGATATTGAATTAACAAAGGTTCGAAATTGTTGGGGTAAGCCAAACAAACCAGACTACCAAACGGTAGTCTGGTTTGTTTTTCGCTTTCTTTTTTCTCCCTCAATAACTGACAAACATCCATTGCAAAATAAAAAAAGGTATGATATAATATTGCACACCGCTTGTTGGAGGAATGAAAAATGGAAAAGAAATTGTTAGCTGTTCCTGTCATGCTTGGTACACTTGTAAACGGTAAGCATGAGGAGCTTTTAGCTCGCCTCACTGAGCTTGGTGCAACGGAAGTGGTGATTTGCTTTTTCAATAACGTCTACGATCCGTTTGCGGATTTGGAGGATGGTCTGGGAAAACTGAAATCCTTTGATGCTTATTTTCGTCAAAAGGGGTATGACGTTTCCGTCTGGATTGCCACGCTCAATTTGTTCCATTCTCCACAGTTTCAGTTTCTCACAAACGCAGACGGCGAGAAAACAGGCTCGTGGAACTGTCCGATGGATGAGAAATTCGTCCTCCAGTACTGCGATTTTGTCAAAAAAATTGCCCGTACCGGTGTGAGAAAAATCGTTCTGGAAGACGATTACCGCCTGCAATTCCCGTCTGTGGATGCGGCATGCTTTTGCGATCAGCATATGCAGTTCTACAGCGAATATTTGGGAAAATCGGTCACACGCGAGGATATGAAGTGTGCGCTGTCGGAAGGCCCGAGTGAATATCGCACTGCCTGGATGGAAGGAAACCGTAAAGCCCTGGAGAATTTTGCCGTAAAGATCCGTGAGGCGATCGATGAGGTGGATGAAAGCATTACGGTTCGTCTCTGCTGCGGTCCGTCTCTGTTTGGCGGAGACGGTAGCGATGCGTTTGCGCTTGCGGATATTTTTGCGGGAAAAACGGGACGGAAAGAGCTTCGTTTGATCGGTGCGCCCTATTGGGGTACGATGACAAATGTGAACCTTGCCTCTGCCATCGATTTTGCACGTCACCAGGCGTTCGAGTGCAAGAAACGCGGCGTGATTACGGTTGCCGAAGGGGATCCGTGGCCGCGTCCGCGCCATGTCGTACCTGCCGCCGAGCTGGAGTTTTTCCATACGGTAACGATCGCGGACGGCAATTTCGACGGGATCATGAAATACGGTCTGGATTACACGTCGGATTTCGATTATGAAACAGGATACGCCAAACAGGCGGAAAAGAACAAGGCGCTGTATGAGGATATCGAGAGGATATTTGCCGGCAAAAAGGCCGTCGGTGTATATCTGCATGAGCCGTTCGACCGCGTGGAGCGCGAAAGCGCTATAGCAAAATCTCCCGACTCGCACGTCATTTATTCCGCGGGCAGAAAATTTGCGAACGATCTTTCCTTGCCCGTTTGCTTTGAGGCAGGCGGTGTGAATCTGATCTTTGGCGAGAACGCACGCGGCGTGGACAGAGCGCTCTTGAAAAACGGAAGCGTTCTCGATATTTCTGCGGCGCATATCCTGCAAAGCCAGGGCGTTGATGTAGGTATCCGAGGCGAGAAAACCGCCTCTCCGGACAGTTTTGGATTCCTTGGCATTGCTTACGAGGAATATTATGCCCAAAAGGATACGGTGGCGCTGTATCGGCAGCCGGGCGTTTGTCGTGTTCTTACGCTGGATGCGTGTGCAAAAGAGCTTTCGCGCGCCCATTATGTCGGCGTGGAATGCACGGGCGCGTATCTGTACGAGAACGCCGAGGGCGAGCGCTTTTTGGTGTATAATTTTGATATGGAAGAGGATGGACGTATCCGCGGTCTGGTCAGAAGCTATCATAGACAAAGACAGTTCATTGACGCTTGCGAGTGGCTGCACGGAAAGAAACCCGATGCGGTGATGGCGGGAAATCCCGATCTGTATATCCTGACGAAAAAGAGTGAAAACGCACTCGCCATCGGTCTTTGGAATCATTTCGCGGATGAAACGATGCAGCCGGTCATCGAACTCGGCAAGGCGTATAAAAAAGCGGAATTTGTCAACTGCGCCGGACGGCTGGAAGGCGACAAAATCGTACTGACTTCCCCGATCGGGGCGTACGGGTTTGGCTTTATTGAGGTGTTTGACTGAATCGGCATCCTGCTTTGCAGCCCGTGTCACGGCGGTCTGTAAGTACATAAAGAGCATTCGGCAATTGTGTCGGATGCTCTTCTTTCGTTTTCTTACAGGCTCCGATGCAGCAATTTCCGAATACCGTTTTGTGCTCACCGATTGAGCGAGCCAAGGTGGTCGACGGGAGATCACGAAAACAAGGAGATTTGAAGCCGAGTGTATCGAGGGGTACAAATCAAGTATGGTTTCGGAAGTTGATTCAGCTTTTATGGGCTTTTGACTTGCAAACGTAGTTTGTATTCGCGACTTAGGTTGTCCCCGGGATGTGCCTATGAGTATTGCAATATGTATTTTCTGGTGGTATAATAACGTATGTAAGGCGGTGATAGAATGATTGATGAAATTGTAATTCATGTGATGGAGTGGATCGGTACGATCGCGTTTGCGGTGTCCGGTGCGCTTGTCGCTATAAAATGTTCTTTGGATCTGTTCGGTGTGCTGATCGTCGGCTGTGTGACGGCGGTCGGCGGTGGTATTACGAGAGATCTTCTGCTTGGACGTGTTCCTCCGCAGATATTTTTTAGTCCATATATTCTGTTTGTGGCGCTCATAACCTCGCTTGGAGTTTTTGCCATTGCATACATATACCGTAAAAAATTTGAATCTCTTCGCGAACGCATCGAGAGCATTAACGTGTTTTTTGACGCGCTCGGCCTGGCGGCTTTCTCCATCACGGGCGTTGAGATCGCCTGCGGATCCGGGTATACCGAACACGTGATTTTCACAATCACGCTCGGCGTTCTCACCGGTGTTGGCGGCGGCGTTCTGCGAGACGTGCTCGTCAACGAAAAGCCGTACGTGCTGACGAGGCACGTATATGCCGTCGCGTCGATTGTCGGCTGTCTCGTTTATTACGTGATGCGGATCGGATTTGATTACCGTGTGATCGGTACGTTTGCCGCTGTTGGGGTCACCATTGTCATCCGCCTGCTTGCTGCGAGATTCCATTGGAAACTTCCGAAAATCAAATTTTGATACGTCTGACAGATCGAATATCCTCATCCAACCAAACGGAGAATTTTTTGCGAGAGATTCTCCGTTTGTTCTATTTACAAACATCCAGCTGTCCGCTATAATAGAATCACAAAACCGGTTTTGATTTGAATTTTCAGGAGGATACACTATGACTATCGGAAAAAGAATCGCCGATCTCCGCTGGGAGAAGGGACTGACGCAGAGTGCGCTCGGTGAGTTGCTCGGCGTCTCCAATCAGGCAGTTTCCAAATGGGAATCGGAGATGACAATGCCGGATATTTTGCTTCTGCCAAAAATCGCGGATGTGTTCGGGTGTACGATCGATTCTCTGTTTGGACACGAAAGCGCTGCTGTATCGACGGTGTCGGAAGGGCAGGAGACTTTTTTGCCGTGGGAGGACGACGGTGTCATCCGCGGTGTCGTATTTGAAGGGAAAAAGCTGCTCAAAAGCATGGCGGACATGAGCCGTTTCACCTTTGAATATGTCGGAGAGGCAGCGGATGTCATCGCGCATTGCGGTCTGACCGTCAAAGGATCTGTCAACGGAAAGTGCGAGGCAAACGGCGGCGTTTCCGTCGGCGGAGACGTATGCGGCGACGTTGAGGCCAACGGAGGAATTGCTGTCGGGAAGACTGTGACGGGAAACGTCAGTGCCTGCGGCGGCGTTTCCGTCGGCGGTGATATAGGCGGCAATATTGAAGCGAACGGCGGCGTGACTGTGGACGGTAACTGCGGCGGCCATATCGAAACAAACGGAAAAGTTTCCGTTGGCGGAGACTGCGGTGGTAATATCGAAACGAATGACGATGTTACCGTTGGCGGCAATTGTGACGGTCATATCGAAACGGAAGGGGAAGTCACCGTTGGCGGAGACTGCCACGGTAACATTGAAACGGAAGATGATGTCTGCATCGGCAAAAACTGTGACGGTCATATCGAAGCGGAGGGCGACGTTACCGTGTGTGGTGACTGTCACGGCGATATCGAAGCGGAGGGCGACGTAATCATCAAAGGCGAAAAGGTGTGAAGCTCTCTGAACAAGCAAAAGCCACCCATACGGGTGGTTTTTGTCGTTGTATCCGACCGCTTGCGTTCTGCGGATTGCCGCATAGTGAAAAGGCATTGACTCGTCTCTCGTTTTCCTGTAAACTATACCCGTGAGGATCACTCACATTCACGCGTGAAAATCGGTACGGAGGTGCAGATGAAATACAGAATTGAATTTAGCGAAACGCAAAACGAGGACATTGTCCTTATCGCACGGGAGAAATCCCCCACACTTTTGAAGATCGAGGCGATCTTCTCGGAGAGCGAGCGCACTGTTTTCGGCTACGAGGAGGATCGCGTCGTTCGGCTGGCGATCGCGCAGATCACAGCCTTCACGGTCGAGGACGCGAAGGTGTACGCATTGACGGCAGAGGGAAAATTCCGCGTGAAGGACCGATTGTATCGGCTGGAGGAAGTCTTTGCGGATACGTTTGTGAAGATCAACCAGTCGTGCCTTGTGAATATCGCGCACATTGAACGGTTCGATGCAACGATCGGCGGTGCTCTTTCCGTTACGCTGAAGGGCGGGTACAGAGACTACATCTCCCGAAGACAACTCAGAACAGTAAAAGAAAGGATAGGTTTTTGATATGAACAAATATGTAAAGGCATTTTTTCATCGCGGTATGATGTTCGGTGGGTTTGGACCCATCGTGGTGGGTATCGTTTACGCCATTCTGGAGAAGACGGTGCCGGCGTTTTCCCTCAGCGGAGGGCAGGTGCTGATCGCTGTTTGCTCTGTATACCTGCTCGTGTTTGTGCAGGCAGGTGTCAGCGTGTTCAATCAGATCGAGCACTGGCCGATTGCGAAATCGCTTCTGTGCCACTTTGTACTGCTTTACGCTGCGTACGTCGGCTGTTATCTTTTGAATGATTGGATCCCGTTCAAGGCGGAGATTGTCGGGATATTCACCGCGATTTTCGTTGTGTGCTATTTCGTGATCTGGCTGACGGTGTATCTGATCGTGAAAGGGACGGAAAAACGGCTGAACAGAAATCTCCGACGTCTCGGATAAAAAATCTCCACCCATATGGGTGGAGATTCGTTTATTCCACGTAAAATTCCTCGAAATCGTCCAGACGGATGCAGCCGAGCGGCAGTCCGAAGCCGGCACCGCAGTCGATGGCGATGTGCCCGTTTTTTCGGTAAATGCGACCTCTGTACTCCGCGCCGATATGCAAGGTCGGCGTGTGTCCCGTCACCAGAAACGTGTTCTCAAAATACCGTAATCCGTAATCGGGACGCGTGATTACCAGCTCGTGCACGGACTGCTCGGACAGCGGTACGGATCGCTTTTCAAACGGGATGCCGCCGTGGACGAGCACGAATCGGTTTTTGCCCACCGTCAGCGTTTCGTACGGAGAGAATTCCTCCATGTATTCAATCAGCGCCTCGCGCTCCTCCGCAGGAAGCTTTTTGAAGGAGGTGAGCGTCGCCTGCCCGCCGTCCATCTGCCACATCGTAAGGATCTTCAGAAGATCGGGCGTGAGCTGGTTGTCGTAATTCTCCTCAGTGATCTCCACGCACAGCTTTTTCAGCAGAATCGCCGCCGTCAGATCGTGGTTGCCCATGATCGGGAAGACGTTCGGACGCATGCTCATGTCGGTGAGAAGCTCTGCCGAGCCTTCTCCGCGATCCACCACGTCGCCGAGCACGTACAGTTCGTCCGTGTCCGAAAACGAGATCTTTTCAAGCATTGCGAGGTATTTCTCATACTGCCCGTGCAGATCGGATAAAACGTAAACCATACAGCCTCCGTTATTGTGTCATTGTACTTTTATTATATCGGGCGAGCCTGTGGGAGTCAAGGGAGAGTTTGTAAACAATCCCTTGCAAATACCGTTGTTTTGTGCTATACTTATGAAAGAAATTTGTCACGGAGGACGACATGCCCATTCTCATTCGACTGCTCGGCATCGCCGCGCTGATTCTGTGCATCATTCCGTTTCAGTTCAAGCGGCATAAGCATATCGTGCTCTGCAAAATGGTGTCGGAGATCCTGTTTGCCGTCCAGTATTTTTTGATCGGTCCCGAAGCGTATACAGGCGCGTGGCTCGATCTGCTTTCGGGCGGACGGAATTTCCTGTTCTATAAACTGGTGGAGAAGAAAAAATCCACACTGCCTGTCATCATCGCCTTTTCTGCGCTCATGATTGCGCTCGGTGTGTATTCGTGGAGCGGCTGGATTTCGCTTCTGCCGATTGTCGCGAAGGTGATCTCGACTGTTTCCTACGGTATGAAAAACGAACGGCTGCTTCGGTATATCACCCTGCCGTCGTGCATTTTGTGGGTGATCTACAACATCACCGTCGGCGGCTGGGAAGCGATGGTCGGCGATATGCTGTCGCTTGCATCGATTCTGATCGCTATTTATAAATTTGATATCCGCGGTGTGCGGAAGGAGGAATCCTGATGGAGAAAATCATTCATACCGTTTTGCATGTCGGGCTGGAGAAGCCTGTGAAGATTCTGCACGTCACCGATGTGCATCTCACCCATTCTGCCGAGCGCGATCCGGAAACGCAGCGTACACTGCTTGCCGATCGTACATGGACGTTCCGCAGAGAGGGGAAATATCCGACGTATACACCCGATGAATATTTTACCGAAGCAATCCGTATGGCAAAGGAGAAGGACTCTCTGCTTGTGGTCACGGGCGACGTGATGGATCTTTTGTGCGAGGGCAATATTGCCGCATTCCATAGAATTGTCGACGGGCACGATATGATGTTCACCCCCGGCGGACACGAAACGCAGTACATCTGCCGCCGTACCATGGAGGAGGAAGCGCCGTATCCGGAGCAGGCGTGCGCCCGGCTGAAGGCGGCGTTCCCGGCGTTTGATATGGCGTTTGACAGCCGCATTATAAACGGATTGAATATCGTCACCGCGAACAGCGCGCTGGAGTATTTTCCCCGCGAGACGGTCGAGCGGTTTGAAGCAGAGCTCGCCAAGGGCTTGCCTATGCTCGTTTTCACGCACGTCCCCATGAACGATAAGCTGATGGGTATTACGGAGCCGTATCATCCGAATGTGCGCCTGACGGCGGAGGATTACCGTATCAGCAACCGTATGCGCGATGCGCTTGTGCACAATCCGCTCGTGATTGCCACGGTGACAGGGCACTCGCATGCACAGAATGACATCGAAATCGACGGAAAAATGCACTACAACACGCCCGGTCTGTTTGCCGGTATCTGCCGCATGATTGAAGTGTACTGACTTTTTCCAAATCCGCTCTTGACACGGGCGGATTTTTCTGTTATACTATACATAGATAAATAATGTATAGTGAATCTATGCACAGGAGGAAATAGGATGAAAATCAGCAAAGAACTGCTCAAGGGATCGACAGCGATCATGATTCTCAAGGTGATCGCGGAAGAGGACAGCTACGGCTACCGTATCGTGCAGACGCTGGCAGAACGCTCGGGCGATCTGTTCAAGCTGAACGAGGGGACGCTGTATCCGATTCTGCATACGCTGGAAAAAGAGGGGATCATCGAATCCTATCGGAAGGAAGCGGAATCGGGCAGAGAGCGCCGCTACTACCGCATCACGGTGCAGGGAAGGGTATATCTTGCCGAAAAAATGAACGAATGGAGCGTATTTTCCGACTCGGTCAACCGCGTTCTGGAGGGAAACTGATATGGAGGAAAAATTCTGCATTCGTGAGGCGATCGATCGGTATACGGCGCGGATTACACGCTCTATTCGCTCCCGCCGACGCCGAAACGAGGTGCGGAGGGAATACGCGGAGCATATCGAAGATACGGTGACGGAATACATGCTCAGCGGCATGACAGAGGAGGAGGCATTCACCCGTGCCAAAGCAGAGCTGGGGGACGAAACGAAAATCGGGGTCCTTCTGCAGGCTGTTCATAATAAAGATCGATTGCCCGCGCTGATCCGCGTGCCGATGTATGCGATTGCGTTTTTTGCGGTGCTTTCCGCATATTTCTGGATCGAAAATCGCACGTTCCGTGCGTGGTACCTTTTCCTCGGTGAGATTTTGATGATCGCCGCCTTGGTGGTGGGCGTGTGTTTTCTGTTTCTCTTTTTGCGCAGTATCTGCAAACGAGCGGGCGCGTATAAGCGACTGAAAGCCTATGCCAAAGAGCATGGATACACACTCACGAAAAACAGCAGTGTGTACGCGTCTCTGCTTCGGAAAACGACCGTGCCGGAGCTGACGCTCGATACGGGGAAGGTGCGGTATAACATCAATCTGTGGGCGACCGTGCGCAAGAAAAAGACACTGCGTCTGTTTGATAACGGGATGTACTGCTATATGGGGCAGGTCGGTTATCGGCTCGCCTTCACAGACAGATTCCGATTGACTTCGGTGGGAATGGGATCGGCGGCGCGTTTTATGTCCTATTTGCCGATGTTTCATTCGGATTTGTTTGAGGTACCCGAGAGGCTTCATCTGATGCCCGATATTGCATGGCAGAAGTACGAGCGCACGGGCGTCGAAAATGTCCGTGTGCTGCTTCTGAATCCCATTCCGATGGCGGCAGTCGGCTTGGAGAAAAGCCTGCTCAAACCGCTTATGGTGCTTCCATCCTTCTGCGGAATGCACGTAAATTCCTCCTCCGGCTTTCTTTCGTATCTCGAGGGAATACGGCTGAAAGAAAGCGGGAAATAACAGAAAAGGCTTCCGCGGGTACCGGGAGCCTTTTATATATTATTTCTCGAAAACTGTGGAAATTGTGATCATTTTGATGTATAATGAAGTAACCGATTTTCCGCAGGGAGGCGAACAGGTATGAAAGAAAAGATTCTGCAATTCGGAGAGGGCGGCTTTTTGCGCGGCTTTGCCGATTGGATGCTGCAGATTGTGAACGAACAGACCGATTTTGACGGGAGCGTTGTCGTTATTCAGCCGATCAGGGAGGGCTTGTGCGACGTTCTGAGCGCGCAGGGATGCACGTATACGCACGTCATGCGCGGTGCGGAAGGCGTGGAGACGAAGAAAATCGACGTGATCTCCCGCTGTGTGAAGCCGTATGACGATTTCGGTAAATATTTGGCTCTTGCCGAAAACCCGGGTTTCCGCTTTGTGATTTCGAATACAACCGAAGCGGGCATTGCATTTTCGGCAAACGACAAATTTAAAGATGCACCGGCGAATTCTTTTCCCGGAAAACTGACGCAGCTGCTCAAAAAGCGGTACGATCTCGGACTGCCCGGATTTGTGTTTCTGCCGTGCGAGCTGATCGACCAAAACGGCGAGAATCTTAAAAAATGCGTTTTGCAGTACGCGGATCTCTGGACGCTCGGCGACGGATTCAAAACGTGGATTGAGAAAGAGAACATCTTCTGCAACACGCTCGTGGACAGAATCAATACGGGCTATCCGAAAGGGGAGGAAATCGACGTCGGCTTTGCGGACAAAATGCTCAATACGTCCGAGTATTTCCACCTGTGGGTGATCGAGGGCTACGCCGGTCTGTGCGATGAGATTCCGTTTGACAAGTGCGGTTTGAATGTCATCATTACCGATAAACTGGAGATGTACCGCACGCGCAAGGTACGGATTCTGAACGCCGCGCACACGTCTTTGGTGCCGTATGCACTGCTGTCTGGCTTTGATACGGTCAAATCCTGCATGGATGATCCGGTGATGCGCGAGCATCTGCGCAAGTGCGTGTTTGAAGAGATCATCCCGACGCTTGACCTGCCGAAAGAGGAGCTTCTCGCCTATGCGGACAGCGTGCTGACGAGATTTGAAAATCCGTACATCCGGCATATGCTGTCCTCGATCGCACTCAACTCCGTCAGCAAATTCAAGGTGCGCGTGTTGCCGTCCATTCTGGAGTACATCAAGCGCTTTGATAAAATGCCGGAAACGCTCTTGTTCTCCTTTGCGAAGCTGATCGATTTCTACCGCACGGAGATGACGAACGATGATGCGGACGTGACCGCGTTTATGAAAACGGCGACGGTCAGCGAGATTCTTTCAAATACCGCGCTGTGGGACACGGATCTCAGCTTTTTGAAAGACGAGATTGAAAAGTATGTTAATCAATAAGAACGACAACGTGGAAGTCCGTATTGAGGACGGGCACAAATACGCTATCCGCGATATCCGAGTGGGGGAGAATATCGTAAAATACGGACAGCCGATCGGGCACGCCACGGCGGATATTGCCAAAGGGGAGCACGTACATACGCACAATCTGAAGACGAATCTGTCGGGTAAGATTGAGTACGCATATGAGCCGGGGGAGGTCTATCGCGAGCGGATCGACACCGATCTCACCTTTATGGGATACGTACGGGAAAACGGCGACGTCGGCATCCGCAACGATATCTGGATCCTCGTGACGGTTGGATGTGTGAACAAGGTCGCGGAGAGGATCGCCCGACTGACGGGAGCGAAGCATTTTTCGCATCCGTTCGGCTGTTCGCAGCTCGGGGACGACCAGACAGTCACGCAGAAGATTCTCGCCGGCATGGTAAATCACCCGAACGCAGGCGGCGTGCTCGTACTCGGACTCGGATGCGAGAACAACAACATCGACGTGTTCAAGGAGGCGCTCGGTACATGGGATGACCGCCGGGTGAAATTTCTGAACACGCAGGATTTCGAGGACGAGATCACCGAGGGCGTGCGTCTTGTTGAAGAACTTAAGGCGTACGCGGCGACATTTGCACGGCAGAGCGTACCGATCTCCAAATTGAAGGTCGGACTGAAATGCGGCGGCAGCGACGGCTTTTCCGGCATTACGGCGAATCCGCTTGTCGGCAGATTCTGTGACCGTCTCTGCGCATACGGCGGCAGCTGTGTCCTCACTGAGGTGCCGGAGATGTTCGGCGCGGAGCATTTGCTCATGAATCGGTGCGAAAGTGAGGAAATCTTTCAGAAAACGGTCGCGCTCATCAACGATTTTAAGGATTATTACACCCGCTACGGGCAGGTGATTTACGAAAATCCCTCTCCCGGAAATAAGAAGGGCGGCATTACCACGCTGGAGGAGAAATCCCTCGGCTGCGTGCAGAAGGGCGGACTCTCGCCGGTTGTGGACGTGCTGGATTACGGCGATCGGCTCACGAAAAACGGCTTATCGCTTCTGAACGGACCGGGCAACGATATTGTTGCCGTGACGAATCTGATGGCAGCAGGCGTGCACATGATCCTCTTTACGACGGGACGCGGTACGCCGCTCGGGACGGCTGTGCCTACGGTGAAGATCGCGACGAATGCCGATCTGGCAAAGCGAAAAGCGAACTGGATCGACTTTGATGCCTCACCGATGCTGGAGGGAGACGATCCGACGGACGATCTGATTGCGTACGCGATCCGTGTGGCAAACGGCGAGCAGACGAAAAACGAGCAGAACGGCTACGAGGAAATCTCGATATTCAAAGACGGCGTAACGCTGTAAAAAGGACCCTGCCTTTTTGTTTGGCGTTTTTGCAAAGCCATGCTACTGGAGAATACACCACCATTGTGGTGAGATCGGTCGTGTCGTGATTCCGTAGGAAATCCGCTGAATCAAACGTATCCGTGAGGGGGACCCGTCATGCGATGCTTCGCAAAGCGAAACTCAACGGAGTTGATACAGTCAACTCCTATTGACCACCTTTCGACAGGTTTTGCATGGCGATATATAACATGATGCAAAGAAGAAAAGCGAGGTGAACCTCGCTTTTCTTCTATTTTAGCCACCAACCATGGGAATCAATATATCCAAACCTTGCCATAAAGGGTATTAAAACATGTATTTGAACGGTTGCAGGAACGGTGATGCCTTTGTTTGTTAGTATTTCAAAAATTCTATTCTTATACTCGTCCATTAAATTGCCCCATTCATCAGCAATGGCACAAGCCGATATATATTCGGGAGAGCCTTCTTCGTGATCGTATTGATTATCCACAACACTCCAAAACTTATTATGAGTTATTGCATACGCATCTGCCAAATCTTGTTCGGTTGTTTTATCGAAAAAATAGTCTTTGATTTCAGCAGCACTCATATTTAGAATTGGTTCTTGTAACATACTAAATACAGCAAAGACCTCCTTTCAATTTTTATTCATTATATCACAACCAACTGAAAAAGTAAATACTGCAGTATAACTCCCCTCCATTTGCAGATACTAACATAGCAAATCTGTAAATCAAAGGAGATTTTCATATATGAAAGCAACCGGTATTGTCCGCCGCATTGACGACCTCGGCCGTGTCGTAATCCCCAAAGAGATCCGCCGTACCATGCGCATCCGCGAGGGGGATCCGCTGGAGATCTACACCGACCGCGAGGGGGAGGTGATCTTCAAAAAATATTCCCCTATCGGAGAGATGGCGATGTTCGCCGCGCAGTACGCGGAGACGCTCTACAAGACGTGCGGGATGTCCGTCGTGATCTGCGACAGGGATGCCGTGATCGCCTGTGCGGGGATCCCGAAGAAGGAGTACACCGACCGCAAGCTCTCGGCGGAGCTCGAAAAGATCATCGAGGGGCGGACGCTCTACACCGCCGACGGGCAGGAGGATGTTCCCGTGGTGGACGGTGCGCCGTGCCTTGTCAGCTGTGCGATGCCGATCATCACAGAGGGCGATATCACGGGATGTGTTGCGTCCGTCTTCACGAAAACCGGGGACGCGGCACAGCTGATGAACGCGGAGCTGGAGACGAAGCTGATTCAAACGGCGGCAGGCTTCCTCGGCAGACAGCTGGAAGGGTAAAAAAGAAGCGCGCGGGCGATCGGTCCGTGCGCTTTTTGTGTGGATTCAGTTTGCGTTTTCAAGGCGATAGATTTTTGCTGGATAGATCATCTCAACCGCATCGGGCTGTGCGTCGTAGGACACGAGATAAAACGGATCTCCCGGGGAGGAAAAGTCAATGGTGCTTTCAAGCCTTGTTCCGCGGAGAGCAGTTTCGTGAATCCTGTACTGCCTGCCGCTTTCAAAGGAGAAAACGATTTGACAGGAGTAGTGGCGGCGGATGCTTTTTATGGTTCGTTCGTTGACGGACACCAGCCGATCTTCGCGAATGGAGAACGCGCCGTTTTCGAGAGCCTTTCGTTGTTTTCTGGAGGGCAGCAAAGTGCGAACGGTTATTCCCACTGCGCACAGAGCAGCGGCGCCGAACAAAACGTCGCCAGCGATGAACACCCACGGGGCAGAGTGCATTGTTTTCAATAGCAGGCGTATGCAGAGATACGGCAGCAAAAGATAAATAAGAATCGCAAACAGTGCCAGAAAGCTTTCAAAGACAGACCGTTTCCGTGCTTTTTCCAGCTCTGCGCGGAGACTGTCTTTCGTGAGGCGTTCGCGTTCGTCGGTTTTGTGCATGCGGCGGATTCCTTTCATGGATGGATTTGGATCAGTATAGCATATTAGCGGTGGTTTGTCAAGAAAAGGGAAGAGGCGCAGTCCCGTTCACAAAGAAAAAGAGAAGCTCAAGCCTAAAGGCTTAACCTTCTATTTTTGGTGAGGAAAACGGGACTTGCCCCGCTGCGGCGGGAGCGGTGCCGCGGGAAAACAGTCCACCGGACTGTTTTCTGACACGCGGCCTTCAAGTCCCGTTCACAAAGAAAAAGAGAAGCTCAAGCCTAAAGGCTTAACCTTCTCTTTTTGGTGCGGAAAACGGGACTTGAACCCGTACGGTGTGAACCACACGCCCCTCAAACGTGCGCGTCTGCCTGTTCCGCCACTTCCGCGTATTCCTCGGTGTTCCCTCGGAACGGTTAATAGTATACTACATTTCAATCCGTTTGTCAAGCGTTATTTTCAAAAAACTCCGCAAATTTCGAAAAAAATTTTTCTCCTCTGCGGAGTTCCGTCTTTACACCGATTCAATCGCGCAGAGAACCGTCTCCAGTGCGATGATTTTTGCGATCCGATTTGCTTTATTGGACTTCTTTCTCAGGATCATCGTCGCTTCAATACCGATGTGATTCACAATGCCCGTGCGCGGCGGGGTGATCTCAATCTCGCAGAGCTTGTGCTCGTTTACCAGCGTATCCATCAGCGCATTCAGTTTTGCCGCATCCGTGCACTCGATGTAGATTTTGATGTTGTACTTGCCGTGCTTGCCCGATCTCTCAAACGTCGTCAGCAGACCGAACGAGAACATCGCGATCAGTGCCGCGATCAGTGCGCCCCAGTAGAAGCCGATGCCGCAGGCGATGCCGATTGCTGCCGTTGCCCACAGTCCGGCGGCCGTGGTCAGTCCTGTGACCATCGTCTTTCCGCGCACGAGGATCGTGCCTGCGCCGAGAAAACCGATGCCCGATACGACCTGTGCCGCGATACGCAGCGGATCTGCGCCGGTGTATCCGAGGCTTTCGGTTGCGTAAATACCGACCATCACAGTCAATGCCGATCCGATACAGACGAGAATGTGCGTGCGCAGACCTGCCGCGCGACCGCGGAATCCACGCTCAAACCCGATCGCACCGCTGAGGAGCGTGGCGATGAGTAAGCGGAAAGCAATCGTCTCAAATCGGAGCGGAGAGGAAAAAAGAATACCTTCCAAAGTCTCCATAAGAGCCTCCTTATTATAAAATAATGTATATTATAGCATAGTGCCGCAGGGAAAGCAAGAATTTTTTGCATTTTTGCCTATTTTGTGCAAAGAATAAAATTTTTCGCAAAACCCTTGCATATTGAAAAAAAGTATGCTATAATAATCTGCGTGTGTAAGCACGAATACGGAACAGTCCTCTGCGAAGCTCCGCACGAATGTTCTATGACTGGAAAGGAGTCGTATCATGAATAAGATCGACGCTTTTGTAAATGAGCAGCTGAAGGAAACCGTCCCTGCCTTCAACATCGGTGACACCGTACGTGTTCACAACAAGATCAAAGAGGGAACCCGTGAGAGAATCCAGATGTTTGAAGGTACCGTTATCGCCCGTCACGGCGGCGGCATCTCCGAGACCTTCACCGTTCGTCGTGTTACCTACGGTGTCGGCGTGGAGAAGACCTTCCCGCTGCACTCTCCCAACGTTGACGGCATCGATGTGATCCGTCGCGGTAAGGTTCGCCGCGCAAAGCTCTACTACCTGAGAGACAGAGTCGGCAAGGCGTCCAAGGTCAAGGAAAAGATCTAAAGCAAAGCACGGCAGACTCGTACCGAGTCTGCCTCTTTGTTTTTTACTACAAATCAGGAGGCTTTTATGGATTTCAATTTCTTTATGCCTACGAAGGTTTTCACGGGCGCGCATGCGATTGCGGATCATGTTTCGGAGATCGCACTCGGTAAGCACGCGCTGATCGTTACGGGCAAAAACTCCGCGCGTGTCAGCGGTGCGCTCGGCGATGTGACGGAGGCGCTTGATAAAGCAGGAATCGGCTATACCGTATACGATCGCGTGACGGAGAATCCGCCTGTGGAGATGTGCCATGCGGGCGGAGCGATCGCGCGTGAGGTCGGTGCGGATTTCGTCATCGGTATCGGCGGCGGCTCTGCAATCGATACAGCCAAGGCGATCGCGGCGTATGCCGTTTGCCCCGATGCGGCTCCTGCCGATATTTTTGATGTGAAGCTGTCCGCATCCGGCATGCTGCCGATCGTTGCTGTCCCTACGACGGCCGGCACCGGCTCGGAGGCGAATCCGTACTCCGTTCTTACGATGCCCGGCGGTATCCAGAAAAAGACGTTCAAGCCGATCCCCGGCGGATACCCGCGCGTCGCTTTCGTCGATCCGCGCTATACGTATTCGCTGAATGAGGATTACACCGTTTCCACCGCGCTGGATGCGTTCTCCCATGCGCTGGAATCGTTCCTTTCGCCCAAATCGAACGAGTCGTCCGAGATGCACGCGCTGTTTGCCGCACGTCAGATCTGGGATGTCCTCTTCCGCGGTGCGGACAGCGAGGGCGAAACAGATGCGGGTGGATTTACTCCCGTACAGCGTGAGCGGCTGAGCCTCGCCGCCCTTGCCGCAGGAATCGCGATCAATAAAACGGGCACGGGCTTCCCGCATCCGCTCGGATACAGCATTACGCTTGCGGACGGTATCCCGCACGGACGTGCCTGCGGTGCGTTTGCTGGCGCGTACATTGTTTATAATATGCGCACCGCGCTTGGTGAGCGCAAGCTGATGCGTTTTGCTGCGTATCTCGGCACGTCTCCCGGAGAGATGGCACGCCGTATCCCGATGAAGGCGGACGTCAAGCTGTCCTTCACGCATGAGGAGATCGATACGCACGTCAACAATATTGCGCTGTCGGGAAGCATGACCAATTCCCCCTACCTTTTGTCGCATGAAGAGATCATTATGATCTATTCCACCCTGTTCGGCGAACAGCATTAAGAGCATTTTGCGGATTCCGGTAAAGAAAAATGCGTTTTCCTATTGATTTTTTCAAAATCTGTGGTATAATCATAGGGAGCACGGATCTTTCCGCGCCGGAGTTCGCACTACGCGTAAATTTTTTTGGAGGATATATGACAGACCCGGACAGTTGTTGCCCCTCTGCCAACACGAAGAGAATAGTTCCCGGCACAGCTTGCGACCGTATGGATTTGGTCACAGGCGGTGCTTTTTTGCATTTTTTCCTTTTCAGTCCCGGCGATGCAGTGGGAAATTAAAGAATGATCGCAGGAATTTTGGGACAATGATTATAAGGAGAAAATGAAATGCAAACCCTGATATGGCAGCTTGTGCTGCAGTTATGTCTGATTTTACTGAATGCGATTTTCGCGTGTGCGGAGATCGCGGTTATCCAGATGAGTGATCTGAGAATCGATCAGCTCGTGGAAGAAGGAAACAAAAAAGCAAAGAAACTAAAGAAACTAAAGGAACAGCCCTCGGGCTTCCTTGCCACCATCCAGATCGCGATCACCCTTTCCGGATTTTTGGGAAGTGCGTTCGCGGCGGATAATTTCGCAGGACTGCTCGTCGATTGGCTGACCGATCTCGGTGTGAAAATCCACGCCGCTACACTCAATTCGATCGCCGTCATCCTGATTACGCTGATTCTTTCCTTCATCACACTCGTGTTCGGTGAACTTGTGCCGAAGCGACTCGCGATGAAGAAAACGGAGAAAATCGCCCTCGGTCTTGCCGGCCTTGTGTACGCGATTTCGAAGATCTTCTCTCCGGCTGTTGCGCTTCTGACCTTTATGACGAACCTCGTTCTCCGCATGTTCGGTGTCGATCCGAAGGTGGATGAGGAGGACGTCAGCAAGGAGTCCATCCAGATGATGGTGGATGCGGGAAGCGATATCGACGAGGAGGAGAAGGAGATCATCCGCAACCTCTTTGAGTTCGACGATCTGACGGCGGAGGAATTTGCCACGCACCGTACGGAGATCTCGCTGCTTTGGAAAGAGGAGTCTGTGGAGGAATGGGATCAGACGATTCACGATGCGCGTCATACCTACTATCCGATCTGTGACGAGACGGTGGACGATATCATCGGCGTTCTGAACGCAAAGGATTATTTCCGTCTTGCCGATCATACGAAAGAGTACATCATGGAGCACGCGGTGCAGCCGGCGTATTTCGTGCCGTCTACGGTGCGCGCCGACGTTCTGTTCCGCCAGATGAAGCAGTCGAGAAAGCATTTTGCCGTCGTTTTGGACGATTACGGCGGAACGTTCGGTATCGTTACGATGAACGATCTGCTGGAGCAGCTCGTCGGCGATCTGGACGACAATGCTTCCGCACCGGAGGAGCCGGATGAAATTCAGGTGATGGATTCCGGTACGTGGAGAATCACCGGTACGGCACCGCTTGCGGATGTCGCGGAGCAGCTTGGCACTACGCTTCCCATTGAAGAGTATGAGACGTTCGGCGGTCTTGTGTTCGGCTGTTACGGCTCTGTGCCGGATGACGGAACGACTTTTGAGATCGACATTGAGAACTTACATATCAAAGTAACGGAAATTCGGGATCACCGTTTGGAGGCATCTGTCGTTTGCTTGATTCAGACGGAGGAGGCACCCGAGGAAACGGACGAGGAGAAGTGATTAAAGCATGAAGCGCTTTCCCAAGGCAGAACTGAAAAACACGTTCATCATCATCACCTTTACAGTGCTGCTCCTGTTTGCTGCGTTCAATATCAAGCTGCTGTGGGGCGTGGTGTGGAAGGCGTTGTCGTGGCTGTCTCCCGTGCTTGCGGGACTTGCCATCGCGTATGTTCTGAACATCCTCATGCGTGTGTTTGAGGATCGTGTGTTTGCTTTTATGAAGCGCTCGAAACGGAAATTTGTGCGAAATATGCTTCGCCCGCTCTCACTCGTGCTTACGATTATCGTATTTCTCGGACTCATTACGGTGTTTATCGCCGTGATCTGGCCGGATCTGGAGGAGACGATTCTGTCTCTGTCCTCAAAGCTGCCGTCGTACTTCAATGAGCTCAAGGCGTGGGGGCTGGATATGCTTTCGCGGTTCCATTTTGATACCGAATGGCTTGAGAACTATACGGTGGACTGGAAGCTGATTAGCAATACGGTTCTGTCCCTCTTCGATTCGGATTCCGCATCGTCGATCATCGGCGGCGCAACCTCCGTTGTCGGCTCTATCACGGGCGGTGTGATCAATACGATTTTCAGCTTCGTAATCGCGATCTATTTTCTGGCGCAGAAGGAGCGCATCTGCAAATTCTGCGGACGGATGTTCCGCGCATTTCTGCCTGAGAAGGCAAGCGCCAGACTGTTCCACTTCACCGATATCTGTAATACGGTGTTCAGCAATTTCATCCGCGGACAGTGTGCGGAGGCGGTCATTTTTGGTGTGCTTTGCTATATCGGCATGCTTATCTTCCGCTTCCCGTATGCGGGGATCATCTCCATCGTGATCGGCTGTACCGCGCTTGTGCCGATCATCGGTGCGCTGATCGGTGAAATTTTCGGCGCGATCCTGATTCTTACCGTCAGCCCGATCAAAGCGCTTCTGTTCCTTGTGTTCGTTCTGGTGCTCCAGCAGCTGGAGGGTTCGCTGATCTACCCGAAGGTGGTCGGCAGCTCGATCGGTCTGCCCGGCATCCTTGTGTTCTCCGCCGTCATCATCGGCGGTAATATCGGCGGTATTCTGTACTCGCTCCTCAGCGTACCGACCTGCGCGGTGATCTACATCCTCATCCGTGAGCAGATGGAGAAACGTGCAAAAGCGAAGGAGATTGCCGCGGAAACGGCACCGCCGGATCCGCCCGTTCGGGAAGAGAAAACGGAAGAAAAGACGACAGAAAAAGCATAATGAAAACGCCTCTGAAAAGAGGCGTTTTTTATTCCTTCCAACCGTCGATCTCGCCGCGTTCCAATGCACCGATGATGCGCGGATACAGCCCGCGGTGCTTGTGATCGAAATCGCCGAGGTATGTTTTCATTGCCGCGCGTTCCGATTCTTTGTCCTCCGGGCACGGGCTTTCGATCACGGGCAGATTCGCTCTGCGGACGAAGGCTTTGATCTCCTTCTCACGCGCATGGATCAGCGGACGGATCATTGTCAGCCCCTTGCGTGACAGATCCGTCACGGGCGAGAAGCATGCGAAATGCCCTTGGAAAAAGAGATTCAGCATCGTTGTGATCACGGCATCGTCATAGTGATGCCCCAGCGCGACTTTGTTGCAGCCGAGCTCCTTTACGGCATCGTGCAGTGATCCGCGCCGCATCCGCGCGCACAGAGAGCACGGATTGGATTCTCGGCGAATGTCGAAAATAATTTTGGCGATCTCGGTATCAACAACTTTATAGGGAACATCCAGCCGGCGGCAGAGCTCCGCGATCGGACCCCAATCCGTTTTCGTCGCGGCGATCGATTCCGAAACAGAAAAGCCCATGTCCAAGGTGACAGCGTGCAGCTCAAATTTCTTCGGATAGAAGATCCGTAGTTCGGCGAGAACGCAGAGCAGAGCCAAGGAATCCTTTCCGCCCGATACGCCGACAGCGATTTTGTCGCCGTCCTCGATCATATTGTATTTATCCACAGCCGAGCGAACGCGGCTGAGCATCATCTGCATTTCTTTCATACGGATTTCCTTATCAGGTGAGACTTTTGAGAAAATCGGCATATACTGACAACGCCGAAAACTTACAGCGGAGGGAATTATGGCAACAAAAATTTACATCGATCAGGGGCACAACCCCACCAATCCGAACGCGGGCGCTGAGGGAAACGGCTACCGCGAGCAGGATCTTGTGTACGAGATCGGCGTGCGCACGGCGGCGATCCTCAGAGCAAACGGCGTGGACGTCCGTCTTTCAAGACCGACGGCGGAGACACAGCTCGGCACGTCGAATTCATCCTCGCTCATCGCCCGTGTGAATGACGCGAATACATGGGGTGCGGATTACTTTATCAGCCTGCACGCCAATGCGTCCGATATAACGACAGCATCGGGATCGGAGGCGTTTGTGTATTCGCTCACGAGCGCCGCCCGGCCGTTGGCGGAGAATATTCTCACCCAGCTGAACATCTCCACGGGACTTCCTAACCGCGGCGTGACAGCGCGCACAAATCTGTACGTGCTCCGCCGCACAAGGATGCCGGCAACGCTGATCGAGCTCGGATTTATCACAAATCCGTACGATGCGTCGCTGATGGCGGAGGATCCCGATCTGTTCGCCGAGGGCATGGCAAACGGCGTGCTTGCTTTCCTCGGAATGCTTTAACCGTCCTTTTTCGCCCGTTTTTCCATGAGATCGGGGCGGCGTGCGGCAGTGATCGCTTCGGACTGCTCGCGCCGCCATTTTTCTATGTTCGCGTGATGTCCGGAAAGGAGTACATCGGGCACGGCGCGTCCGTGAAAGACGGGCGGTCTGGTGTACTGCGGATATTCAAGCAGATCGTCTTCAAAACTCTCTTTTTCGTGACATTCGGGCAGCGGAAGCACGCCGTCGATCAGGCGGCAGACCGCGTCCGCGATCAAACAGGCGGGAATCTCGCCGCCGGTCAGAACGAAATCGCCGACGGAGACCTCCTCATCCACGATTTCCTCAATGATGCGCTCGTCGATGCCTTCGTAGTGTCCGCAAAGCAGGATCAGTCGGTCATACTGCGCGTATTCCTTCGCGATCGATTGGTTGAACGTGCGCCCGCGGGGGGAGAGGTAGACGACGTGCCGCTTCTCTTCGGCAGGGGCGTCCGCTGTGACTGCGGCGAAGCAGTTGTAGATCGGCGGTGCCGCCATCAGCATGCCGCGTCCGCCGCCGTACGGGGTGTCATCGACGCGGTGGTGCTTGTCCTCGGAATAATCGCGGATATTGTGCGCGCGGATATCGACAAGCCCTGCCTGTCTTGCGCGCCCGATAATGCTCTCGCCGAGCACCGATTCGATCAGTGCAGGGAAGAGCGTCATGATGTCAATGCGCATTTCTCACTCCATCATGCCGTCGATCAGCGTGACGTAGATGCCCTCGGGACATCCGTCCTCCTCGCCGACGGATACTTTTTTGATAAACGCGGGCACAGCGGGGATCATGAACGTGCCGCCGTCCGCTTTTTTGACGGTGTAGAGCTCCTGCACGCCCGTGCTTGTCACATCTGAAAGGGTGCCGAATACGGTGCCGTCCTCCGCATCGAGAACGGGCAGACCGATCATGTCCGCAATGAAATGCGCGCCCTTCGGCAGACGGAGATCGCCGCGGTCGGCATAGAGGATCTTGCCCTTGTACGGGATCGCTGCGTCGAGCGTGTCGATGCCGTCAAACCAGATGAGCACCATCGATTTCTGCACGGATGCGCGCGTGACTTTCCACTCTTTGTACGTGTCGCCCGTTTTGACGAACATCCGCCTCAGCTTCGTGAGCGACTCGGGGGAATCGGCACGGACCTGCAGCCGCATACCGCCGCGCACACCGTGCGTACCGACGATTTCGGCGCAGTCAAGATACTGTTTCTTTTCCATATATGATCCTTTCGGTTTTCCGTTATGACAGTAGTATATCATAAAATCGCTTCCGGCACAAGAAAAATCGCGCACATCGGGAACAAAATCTTTTGCCGTCCGTCTAAACGGATGAAAACAACCGCAATAATGCCGCTTTGACGGCTGATGGGAGGAAAAACGATGAAGCGAATTTTTGCTTTGGGGCTGTCTGCTCTTCTTTTGGCGGGGGTACTTACCTCGTGTGTAACGATGCTCCCCGAGGAAAAATTGGACGGGCAACTTCTTGATAAAGGGGAAGAGGTGAAACTTGACGGGCATGATCTCGTCGGCTATGCTGCGGCGAATATGGAGTATCCGACGTGTGATCCGAGCGGTGAGGACGCCCTGCCGATGAGTGACGCATTCGTCCGTGCCGCGGCAGATTTCGGCTGGGAGATGCTGAAACGGCAGGAGAAAGGCGCGAATACAATGATCTCTCCCGTGTCGCTTCTGTACGCGCTCGGCATGACAGCGAACGGCGCGTCGGGCGAGACGCTCTCGCAGATGGAGGACGTTCTCTACGGCGGTATCTCAGCCGATGAGGCGAACCGGTATTTCCTCGCCTTCTCGCAGAATCTGCCGGACGGGGACGGCGGCGCGTCTTTGGATATTGCCAACTCGATCTGGATCAATACTCGAAACGAGCACTTTGTCGTGCGCGAGCCGTTCCTGGAGACGAACCGTGCCTATTACGGCGCAGGCGTGTTCGGGCGGGATTTTCTCGATCCCGCAACGGTGCCCGAGGTGAACAAATGGGTATCCGACAACACGGACGGCATGATCCCCTCCGTTATCAGTGAACTGAACGAGGAAGATCTGATGCTCCTCATCAACACTGTTCTTTTTGACGGGAAGTGGGCGCAGACGTACGGTGAATATGACATCCGCGAGATGGTTTTCACCAATTATGACGGCAGTACCGCTCCTGCGCAGATGCTCTGTTCGGAGGAATGGCGTCACTTCTCCTTCGGGGACGGTGTCGGATTCGTCCGTCCGTATGCTGAAAAATACAGCTTCGTCGGCATCCTGCCCGAGGAGGGCGTGGACGTGTACGACTACGTGCAGTCCTTCACGGGGACGAATCTGGTCGATGCGGTGACGGAGGCGATGAAAACGCCGACCGGACGCGAGGCGCTTGTACGTATCCCCGAATTTACGTTTGATTACAGCACGTCTGCCGTGGAGTCGCTCGCCGCGCTCGGCATGACGGACGCGTTCACCACCGCTGCCGATTTCAGCCGTATGGGCGAGGCAGAAAACGGTATCTGCATCGGCGACGTGATCCACAAAACGCGCATCGAGCTGACGAGAGACGGCACGAAAGCCGCCGCCGTGACGGCCGTTGTCGCAACGGCGACCGGTGCGCCGGTTGATTACGTGCCGCCTGTGGAGATTTATCTCACCCGTCCGTTTGTGTTCGCTATCGTCGATGAGGAAACGGGACTGCCGATCTTCAGCGGCATCGTGACGGAGATACAGGAATAAGAAAAGACAGCCGCCGTGTGCGGCTCTCTTTTTTGCCATAGCCCTTGCCGTAAATTTTCCGAATCCGCTTGATATAGCGTGAAAAAAATGCTATACTATAATGAGAGGTAATATGCCTACGTATGCGTGTGGGAGGACAGCGTGGAGATTCATATCACATCGGCGGACGCCGGCAAGACGATTCTGACGCTTGCACGTCGGGATCTCGGCTTTTCCTCCGCACTTCTGAAGAAACTGAAATTTACCGAAGGCGGCATCCTTGTCAACGGGGCGTTTGTCACGGTACGGTATGTGCTCAAAGAGGGAGATGTCCTCTCTTTCGCCATGGACGATACGGAGGACGATGTCAGCCCGTATATTGTACCGGCACCGCTTACACTGCCCGTACTGTTTGAAGACAGCGAGATCACCGCGGTCAATAAACCGCCGGATATGCCGGCGCATCCGTCCTTCGGGCACAGGCTCGATACAGTGGCGAACGCGCTTGCGTACCGATACAGCGAACGTCCGTATGTGTTCCGTCCCGTCAACCGTCTCGATCGTGACACAAGCGGTGTCATGCTGACGGCGAATACGAAGCTTGCCGCATTCAGAATGGCGGCGGCTATGCAGACCGGGCAGATTCATAAAACGTACGTTGCGATTCTGCACGGAAAGCTCCCCGAAAAAGAGGGCGTGATTACCGATCCGATCCGACGTACAGCGGAGAGCATCATCACCCGTGAGACCTGCTCACCCGATGCGCCCGGAGCGCATACCGCCGAGACACGCTATCGCGTGCTGGCACAAACAGAGGGATATACCGCTGTCGCCGCGTACCCGATCACGGGGCGCACGCACCAGATCCGCGTTCATTTTACGGCGCACGGCTGTCCCCTCGTCGGGGATGATCTGTACGGCGCGCCGTCCGAGTGGATTGCCCGCCACGCTTTGCACGCCGCGGTGACTGTGTTCCCGCATCCCTCGACGGGGGAGGTCGTGACTGTCCGCGCACCGCTGCCCGACGATATGCGTGCGCTGATCACGGCGTTGTTCGCTTCGGATGCCGATGCCGTTTTTGCGGAGGTGGAAAAACTGTGCTGAAGAAAATCACCCGCGCGGTGCCCGTTTGGTCGCTCTGCATCTTTGCCGCCGCGCTCCTTGCGCTGCTTGTACAGATCGCGTGCGTGTACAGTATGCCGTTTGCCGATTTTTTCAACGGAACCATCGGTGCGTTCTTCCGCGCCGCGCTGTCTTATCTGACGGTGTGGATCCCGTTTTCCTTGGCGGAAACGCTCATTTTTGCGGTTCCTGCTTTGTTTGTTATCCTGCTCGTTTTGTGCATCCGTGCCGCCAAGGACGGACTTGTTCATGCGATGCGGTACGTGTTCGGCGTTCTGTCCGTCGGCGCACTTATATATGTGTTGTTCGTTCTCACCTTTGCGGCAGGATACCGTACTGCGCCGCTTAATGAAAAAATGGAGATCCAAACGGCGAAAATCTCTGCCGAGGAGCTGTTTGACGCGGCAGATCTTCTTGCCCGGCGCACCGAGGAGACGCTTGATGAGATTACGTTTCGGGCAGACGGCGCGTCCGTGATGCCGTATTCATACGATACGCTTTCGGATAAGCTGATGGATGCGTACGATCAGGTGTGCACGGCGTACCCGTTTATTCAGAAGCTTTATTCCCGGGTGAAGCCGCTGACGGTCTCGCCGCTGATGACGTATACGCATATCTCCGGCGTGTATACGATGTTTACGGGCGAGGCGAATCTGAACACGAATTATCCCGATTACGTGATCGCGTATACGGCAGCGCATGAGCTGGCGCATCAGCGCGGCATCGCACGGGAGAATGAGGCGAATTTCGTGGCGTTTCTCGTGTGCATCGCGTCCGATGATCCGTATATTCGCTACAGCGGATACCTCAATATGTACGAATACGTCGCGTCTGCGCTGTATTCCGCTTCTCCGGAGATGTACCGCGCTCTGCTTGATACCGTGCATATCCGTGTCCGCCGGGAGATGATCGCGTACAGCAAATTTTTTGAGCCGTACCGCAAGACGGTCGTCTCCGAAATCAGCGATACCGTGAATAATACGTACCTCACCCTGCAGGGGACCGAGGGCGTGAAAAGCTACGGCATGGTCGTCGATCTCGCCGTGGCATATCTGAAGGAAAATCCGTAATTTTTGAAAGGGGGATGCCCATGAAAAAGCATATGCCGGTCCTTGCGCTCCTTGTCGCTTTGAGCATCGTCGCGGGCGTCCTTTTCTCCTCCCGTGCGGAGGCGGCAAATACGCCGGGCATCTTCCATAACGATGAACGGTGGTACAAGGATTCCGCGGCATCGCTTGAGATGATCGACGGGATTCCGTACGTGCCGATCGACGTGTTCGGTATGTTTGACGATATCGAGCTCAGTGTTGACGCCAGACGGGGAGAATTCATGCTCTATAACCGCGTGAGCGGGGAGTTTATTTCCATTCTTTACAGCGAGAAGATGGCTACCGTCAACGGCGCGGAGGAGGTATATCTGAATCTCTATAAGCTCCACGGCGGATACTATTACGTGCCGGCGGAGTATTTCTGCTCCATTCTCAGCCTGCAGTATGAGATCGTTGCCTCCGGTGCCTCTGTGTACGGGAAAACGGTGCGTCTGAGTGACGGCGGACAGACGAAAACGATCGCAGAGCTGCTCGCGATCTATGAGCCGGGCGGGGATGTTTCCACGGATACGCCGCCTGTCACCGACCGCCCGCCCGTTTCTTCGGGAACGGATACCACGGAGCGTACGGTCTATCTGACGTTCAATACGGTGCGCGAGGAGAATGTGTATACGATTCTGAAAGCCCTCAATACAACGGGTGCGCAGGCGACGTTCTTCTTTACGCCGGAGGAGATTATACGCTATCCGGCGCTTGTGTGCGCTGTAGTCGCGGATGGGCATACGGTAGCACTGACGTGTACGGAAAGCTATGGCGCTGAAGAATTTCTTGCAGCCATGCGCGCCGCCAACGAGCGTTTGTACGCTGTCGCCAAGATTACCACGCGTATCGCGCAGCTGCCGAAGGGAACGGAGAAATCCGGCTTCACGGAGGCGGATGTTGAAGCCATCCTCGCCGCCGGATACGTGCTGTGGGATTATACCTACGACGTTCCCGACAGCATGGGATACGGTGCGGCGAACGTAAAGTCGAGGACGCTTGAGGCGATCCGCGAGAGGGAAGTGAACGTACTTCGCATGAGTACGAACGGAACTGTCGTCAGGATCCTGCCCGAGCTTCTGATCGAATTTGCCGTAAGTGAGAATTACCGTGTCTGCCCGATTACCGCTGCACTTTCAGAGGTGCGCGGCAGTACCGAATCATAAAACAGGAGTACAGTATGGAGACTACCGAAACCAAAAAGAAGATCCTCGTAGTGGAGGATGAACGGAATATCGCCGAGGTGCTGAAGTACAATCTCGTCAAAGCGGGATACGAGGCGGAAATCGCCTCCGACGGCGGACGGGGACTGGAGCGTGCCGTGTCGGGCGAGTTTGACCTGATCCTGCTCGATATCATGCTGCCCGTCATGAACGGATTCGACGTGTGTGCCCACGTGCGCCGCGTCAGTCAGGTGCCGATCATTTTCGTCACCGCCCGTGAGGAGGAGAAGGACAAAATCTTCGGTCTCGACACAGGCGCGGACGATTATGTGACGAAGCCGTTCTCGTTCAAGGAGCTGCTGGCGCGTATCCGCGTGAATATCCGCCGCTCGGCAAGCGAGGTCGTGACGGAGAAAAAAGCGGAATCGGGCGAGCCTGTCACGATCGGTGAGCTTACGATTGACAGTGAACGGTATCTCGTCACGAAAAACGGCGAGCCGCTTGAGCTGTCCAAAAAGGATTACGATTTCCTCGCGTTTCTTGCTGCCAATCTCGGCGTTGCGTTCTCCCGCGAGCAGCTGCTTGAGGAAGTTTGGGGATACGAGGGCTACTACGGCGATATCCGCAACGTGGATGTCACCGTGTGCCGTCTGCGCAACAAGATCGAGGCGGATCCGTCCAAGCCGGAATACCTGATGACCAAGCGCGGCATTGGATACTACCTCAGAAAACCGTAACGGGGACTTCCTATGTTCAAAAGTCTGTATTTCAAGATCGTTCTGATCCTGCTTGTGTTTATCCTCGCGATTATGTGCGTGGTCAGTACCGTCCTTCTGAACGGCGTGTCCACGTATTATACGAACGCGTTCATGCAGCAGATGGACGAGCAGTTCTCCCCGGCGTCCTCTTTGTACGGGGAGCTTGTCGGCGCACTGACTGCCGAGAATTTTGCTGCCGAACAGAAAACGATCCTCGGCGCGTACGCGAGTGTGCTCGGTATCGATCAGTACCGCAACTATTACGTGCTTGATATGGACGGCACGATGCTGTCCGGTTCGGATGCAGAGCTTGGTGCGTCGCTCATGCTGACGGGCAATATGCTCTCTGCCATGAACCGCGAGACGGAAAACCGCCGCCTTGGCGGATCGCAGTACGCGGATTATGCCGTGTATATGAAAAACGGCGGCACGGAATGTATCGTCTACGTCAAGGATTCCTTGGGCGAGATGAATGAGCTGAACTGGATGCTGTTCTCCATCATCCTGCAGACCTTGTTCGTCGGCATCCTCATCGCAATTCTCCTGTCCTTCTTTCTTGCCAAGGCGATCACCTCGCCTCTGCAGAGTCTTACGAGAAGCGCACAGCTGATCGCCGCGGGAGAATTTTCGCACGAGATCGACGTCCATTCGTCGGACGAAATCGGCATTCTGACCGATACGTTCAACAACATGAAAAACGTCCTGCAGAATACACTGCTTGAGATCGACGGCGAGAAAACGAAGCTCGAGACGGTGCTCTCCTGCATTTCCGACGGGATTATCGCCTTTACGGACAGCGGTGCCGTGCTCCACTCCAACGAGAGCGCGACGGAGCTGTTTGCCGCCGAGATGCGCCGCAAATTCTCTATGGAGCGCTTCTTCGAACTGATGGATATTCCGCTGGAACGGCAGCAGCGCGGCATCGTTCTGAATGCCGATGTATCTGCTGTCGAAAAAACGGATGACGGTACGCTCATCTTCCGCGACAAGGTCTACAGCGGACGGGTGTTCGACGTCAGTTTCGGACGGATCCATTATCTGTCCGAAAACGTAAAGCACATCGGTCTGATCGCCGTTATTCACGATATCACCAGCCGCTTTGAACTGGATAAATCCCGCCGCGAGTTCGTGGCAAACGTGTCGCATGAGCTGCGTACGCCGCTTACGTCCATCAAGGGCGCGTGTGAGACGGTTATGGAGGATCCCGATATGCCGGCGGAGACGCGCCAGTATTTCCTCGATATGGCACTCACCGAGAGCGACCGTATGACGCGTATCGTATCCGATCTGCTCGTGCTGTCCAGGCTGGATAACAACCGCACGCAGTGGAAAATCGAGACATTCGACGCGGCGAAGTCCGTCCAGCGTCTCATCGAGGTCATGCGTGTCGATATCGAAGCGCGCCGTCATACTGTGACGTTCACGGCAGAGGAGAATCTGCCCACGCTTACGGCGGATAAGGAAAGAGTGGAGCAGGTCGTGATCAACATTCTCTCCAACTCCGTCAAATACACACCCGAGGGCGGTAAGATCGATGTTTCCGTCACCGCGGCGGATGAAAAGATTACCATTCGTGTCGCGGACAACGGCATCGGCGTGCCCGAGGAAGATCTGGCACATATTTTCGAACGATTCTACCGCGTGGAGAAATCCCGTACGTCCGAAACGGGCGGCACCGGTCTCGGCCTTGCGATTGCCAAGGAGTTGATCGAGGCACACGGCGGCACGATCGCCATGGAAAGCACCTACGGCGAGGGAAGCGCGGTCACGATCGTTCTGCCGACCGTATCGGCGCTGTCGTAATCTACAACGAAAGAAAGGAGATCCCCGATGAAGGACGTTGTGTCTGCTTTGAAAAAGGCGTGGAGTTTTGTCCGGGAAAACGAGCGTTTTCAGTCCGTTTTTCTGAACTCGGTGATCTCCGTGCTTTTGTTTCTCGTGTTTCTGCAGTGCGGTATCTATCTGAACGGCAGTATCAAAACGGATACCGAGGAGGCAATCCCATTTGATATGCGGGTACTCTCCGCGTCTGCGCAGGATGCCGTGTATTCTCTTGATCCGACACTGCTTTATCCGGCGGAGATCGCGATCGCCTCTCCCAACGGAGCATACGCGGCTGTCAATTCCGCGGCGGTTATCGGCGATCTCTACGTGGAGATTGCGCCCGTTTTGGCGGCGGCAATGCTGAACGAACCGACGGAGGGAACGGACGCGCTCTGGTCGCAGACTGTCTCCGCTGCCGACGTGATCCGCATCCGCTACCGTGCGGCGCTGCCGTATCAGATCATTCATGCCTTTGCGGCCGCGGAAGTCGGAGAGGATGCCCGTGTTCGCCGCTCGGAGAAGCTTTCCGTGCGGGAACTCTGCCTGACCGTTTCGGAAGGGACGGCGTGTGTTACCGTGCGCGGGGAATCCGGCGTGTATACGTTTTTTGCCGATACTGAGCTGGAAATGAGTGAATTTCAACTGTACGCGTCCATGTATCCGGACGTGTTTTATCCGTGCGTTCTTTCCGAAACCTGCGTGATTACGGAGAAGGTCTCCTCCCGCGATATTGCCGTGCAGGGAGGAATCTGCGCCGAAATTATGGGGAACGAGACGCATTTTGATCAATGGATACGGAGATTCCGCTTCAATCCGGACAAGCTGAATTATCACGTCGAGGCGGACGGTACTGCCGTGTACGTTGAATCACACGGCGTTCTGACCTGTACGCCCGATCAGATTACCTATACGGCGGCGGAGGACGGCGGTGTCCGTGTCAGCGAATTCTGCTCCGTCAGCGGAGAGGTGGACGTGTATACGTATCTGCGTGCCGCCTCCGGCTGGATCTCCGAGATTGCCGCAATGGATCGCCGCTATACGGGCGGAGACGCTTCGCTGTGCCTTGTTTCCGTCGTTTCGGACGGCGCATCTCTTACCCTGCATTTTTCACTCTGTGCGGAGAATCTGCCCATCTACGTGAATGGAAATGATACGGCGTTTTCCGTGACCTTTACCGGGGAGAATCTTACCGGAATGGTGTATCGCCCCGTCGCTGTCCGCCGTCAGCTTACGCGCAGTGCAGCCTTCCTCGAATCGTGGAGCATGCGCCTGTTCGGTACGGAGCACGTTGAGCTTGTTTTTCTTGCCGATACGAACGAACCGCTTTCCTTTGCACAGTGGATTGCATACGGGGAGGTGGCACAATGAGCAAGGGCTGGAATCGTGTGAAAATCTTTATGATTGCCGTTTTGTGCGCGTTGAACCTGTTCCTTTTGTACATGATCCGCGAGCAGGCGCGTGAGTCGGAATACCTTCCCGAGGTCTCCGTTCAGCAGATCGTCAAGCTGCTCGAAAAGGATGGGATTACCATCAAGGACGGTGCGCTCAGCCGTAAAAAGGCGACGTCCTCTCTGTACGGCGGTACAATGGGCGCGTCGTACTACACGGATACTGCTTCTGCTGTGAGCGGAAGTGCTGTCAGCTTGTCCTTCCCGTCGCCGAGCGGCGTTGTCCTTTCCATGGAGAATGGGGACCGCTGTGCGTTTGACGGCGGATTTCAAATTCGCTACGAGGCCGCGGGCTTCTCTGCGCTGTTGGAGGAAAAGGGATTTTTTGAAACGGATTATACCGCCGCGGGGATCAATACCATGCTTTCTCAGCTTACGGCAAGAGAGGAGCGTGCGCTTACCGCTGCGGTGGAGTCCTTCCTTTTGCGCGCAAACGGTATGACGGATCGCAGTGCACCGTATCCTGTCGGGTATGAGCTGCTCTGCCTCGGTAAGGATGATGTGAGCGGTCTGCAGGTCTTCATCTGCGTGCAGACGGTGCGCGGAATGCGTGTGGCAAATCTGTGTTCGGCAATTGCCGTTCTTGACGGAGAAGTGATCGGTATGAGCGGAGAATGGTGCTTTGCCGAGATCAAAACGACATATTCTGCACCATTGTACGATCAGATCCATATACTGTACAGTGTGAAGGAGCGCATTCTGTCGGAAGGCGATGCTGCGCCCAAGATGATTACGTCGATGTCTCTTGGATATGCGGTCTATTATCATGCGGATACAGAGGCGTTTTATATGATTCCTGTCTGGAATATTACTACGGATGTCGGTAAGACATACCTGTACAATAGCCTGAATGGTGCATTGTATACAGATTGATGCGTGGCACGTATATAAGTTGTTGTGCTTCTTGACTAAAACTGTGAAAAATATGAAAAAATGAAAAATAGCTCTTCCCATTTACTGAAAAACTTGCTATAATATATACAGTACTATGGAGTCGCATGGATATGTAATTTTCGGCAATTTCCAAAAAACAGACAGGACGGGAAAATCTGCCTACATAATCGAATATATGAATCGAAAGGGAGTCCGCCTTCTCAGACGGACATGGCTATAAAATGGAGAAGATCGTTGTTCGCGGCGGTAAGCCGCTATTCGGCAACGTAGAAATCAGCGGTATGAAAAATGCCGCTCTGCCCATTATTTATGCTTGTGTTCTGATAAAGAGCAAGTGTGTTATCGAGAATGTCCCCGCTGTACGGGACGTCGCACTTTCGCTTTCCATCCTCAGAGAGATGGGCGCGTCTGTGCGTATGATTACGAAGAACACGTATGAAATTGACTGTACCAATATTGATATAAATGCCGTTCCGTATGAGTTGTTCCGTCAGATGCGGGCATCCTATTACTTGCTCGGTGCCGAGCTTGGGCGATTCGGTCGTGCTTCTGTCGGCTTCCCCGGCGGATGCGATTTCGGCGAGAGACCGATTGACCAGCACATCAAGGGCTTTGAGGCACTCGGCGGTAAGGTCAATATCGAAAACGGCAATATTTCGATCGAGTCCGAGGACGGACAGCTGAAGGGAACGAACATCTTCTTTGACCTCGTTTCCGTCGGCGCGACGATCAACATCATGCTTGCCGCTGTTACGGCGGAGGGCACTACGATCATTGACAACGCGGCGCGTGAACCGCATATCGTTGACCTTGCCAACTTCCTCAATACCTGCGGCGCCAATATCCGCGGTGCAGGTACGGATATGATCAAGATCAAGGGCGTAAAACAGCTGTACGGCTGCAATTACGCCATCATTCCCGATATGATCGAGGCGGGTACGTTCATGATTGCGGCGGCGGCAACGAAGGGCTGCGTGCGAATCAATAACGTCATTCCGAAGCATCTGGAGTCGGTAGCGGCAAAGCTTGAGGAGATGGGCGTCTCCGTTGAGGAGCTTGACGATGCGGTCGTTGTCAAGGGCACGGATACCATGACGCGCACGAGTGTCAAAACGCATCCGTATCCCGGTTACCCGACGGATATGCATCCGCAGATGACTGTTCTGCTCACCCAGGTGCCGGGCGTCAGCTATATGACGGAGGGCGTGTACGAAAACCGTTTCCGCTACGTTGACGAGCTCAGACGCATGGGCGCGCAGATCAAGGTGGACGGAAGAACGGCGATCATCGAGGGCGGCACACCGCTGTCCGCTGCACCGCTGAAGGCAGTCGACCTCCGTGCGGGCGTTGCGATGATTATCGCGGGACTGATCGCGGAGGGCGAGTCGGAAATTACCGATATTCACTTGATCGAGCGCGGATATGACGATATCGTCGGCAAGCTGCGCGCACTCGGCGCGGATATTCGCCGTACGGTCGTACCGAATGACGATGCGGTCAAAAAAGCAAACTAAGCCAATATTTCAAAAAGAGGTATAAAACCATGGTAGTAACAAAGAAGAGCATTATCGGTGAAGTTCTGGATGCGGATATGGAAACTGCGCAGTACTTCCTTGCAATCGGCATGCACTGCCTCGGATGCCCTGCATCCCGCGGCGAGAGCATTGAGGATGCCTGCGCTGTTCACGGCACGGATCCCGACGAGCTTGTGGAGAAGCTGAACGCGCACTTCGCAAAGAAAAACTGAGAATGAAAGAAAGCGGCGGGAAATCTCCCGCCGTTTTACTTACGGTATGCATATGGATTTGAAAAATCTGCCCCTGCTGGATGCGCGGCTTGCGCTGGCGGCATCGTTTGTGCGTGAGGGCGGCATTGTTGCCGATGTCGGTACGGATCATGCGTATCTGCCGATATGGCTGATTTTTTCGGGTGTTTGTCCGCGCGCGGTCGCGTCCGACATCAACGAGGGACCGCTGCAAAGTGCCCGGGATCACGCGGAGAAATACGGCGTTGCCGATCGCATGGATTTTGTGCTTGCCGACGGATTGGCGGCTATCGATCTGGATGCCATCGGCGTCACCGATATTGCCATCTGCGGCATGGGCGGCGAGATGATTGCGGGTATATTGGACGCCGCACCGTATACCAGACGGGCAGGCGTGCGGTGTATTCTGCAGCCGATGTCCTCTGTGGAGGATCTGAGAACGTACCTTGCCCGCACGGGATACGTTATCGAAGATGAACGGCTTGCCGAGGCTGCGGGGCGGATCTACACCTGCCTTGCCGTTTCGTATGACGGACAGTCGCGGACGCTGACACCGGCACAGACGCTGCTCGGCGCGGCACATATCGATCGCGGCGCGGCTGAGGCGCTGTTTGCCCCGTATCTTTTGCGCGAATACCGATCGGTGCAGAAAAAATACCGCGGACGGCTCGCAGGCGGACTGGATACATCGGCGGAAAAGGAACTGCTCACCGAGCTTCAGCAAATCGCGGCAGAAAACGGCATCTGTCTGCCGAAAGAATAACGGAGGAATTATGATGGATATATCGAATTTGTGGGCGGCACTTGAGATGCGTTATCCGCGCTCTCTTTCCTGCCCGTGGGATAATGACGGGCTGATGGTCTGCGCCGATCCGCACAGAGAGGTGAAGCGCGTTATGTTCGCCCTTGACGCAACGGAGGAAACGATCGCCGAGGCAATCGCGTGCGGTGCTGACGTGCTGATCACCCACCATCCGATGCTGTTTCGTCCGCTGAAGAATCTGCACCCGTTTTCCGTTTCGGGAAGCCGCACACTTTCCGCGGTCGGCGGCGGTCTTGCCGTGATGTCGTTTCATACCCGACTGGATGCGGCGGACGGCGGCGTGAACGATGCGCTTGCCGAGAAGATCGGTTTGACCGATATGGAGAAATTCGGTGATGAAGAATCACCCGAGCTCGGCAGAATCGGTACGCTTCCCGAATCGATGACGGCGGAGGAGTTTGCGGCGATGGTCCGTGATACGCTTGGGACGCCGTCTGTGAAGCTGACAGGCACGCAGAGCGTTTCCCGTGTCGCAGTCGTTGGCGGCGCAGGTAAGGGATTTATCGGTGCGGCGATGGATGCCGGTGCGGATACGCTGCTTACGGGTGAGGTGGATTACAACACCGTGCTTGACGCAGCGTCGGAAAGATTCAACGTCGTTGAGGCGGGGCATTATTATACGGAAGCACCCGTGCTGCCCGTCCTTGCGGACGTTGTGCGGGAGCTTTGCGGGGCGGAGTGCTTTTTTGCAGACAGCAACCGTACGCGCCAGATTTAACATATACGGAGGATTTTATGAAGGTTCTGATGATCAACGGCAGTCCGCATGAGGCAGGCTGCACATATACGGCACTTACAGAGGTTGCCAAACCGCTGACGGATGCGGGCATCGAGGTTGAAATTGTGCATATCGGCAAAAAGCCGATCGGCGGATGCACGGCATGCGGCGGATGCAAAACTTTGAGGAAATGCGTGTTCGATGACGGGCTGATCGCATCGATCGCGGAGAAAATGGCACAGGCTGACGCGCTCATCGTCGGCAGTCCCGTCTATTATGCCTCGCCGAACGGCTCGCTGATCGGGCTTCTCGACCGGCTTTGGATGACGGCGGGAGCTGCTGCACTCCGTCATAAGCCGGCGGCGGCAGTCGTATCGGCGCGGCGTGCAGGGACAACGGCGTCGCTTGAGGTGCTGTACAAATACTTCGCCTTCGCGGAGATGCCAATCGTGTCATCGCAGTACTGGAACATGGTACACGGCAGCCGCGCGGAGGATGTCGCGGTCGATGTCGAGGGCGTGCAGATCATGCGCCGTCTCGGACAGAATATGGCGTGGATGCTCCGGTCTTTGGAAGCGGCACGCGCGGCAGGTATCGAGCCGCCAAAGGCAGAGCCTCGTGTCTCATTCAATTATATCCGATAAAACGTAAGGCGGGCAAAAGCCTGCCTTTTCTTTTGCAAAATCGGAGCGGTATACCGATTTTTGCCAAAACCCTCTTGTAATCGCGAGACGAAAGAGGTATAATAATATGGTATAGATATTCGCATCCGTCAGAAAGGTAGAACATAATGAAGACAAAGATTGATATTTTTTCCGGTTTTCTCGGCGCAGGCAAAACGACGCTGATCAAAAAACTGATCGCCGAGGCATACGATAAAGAGAAAATCGTTCTGATCGAGAACGAATTCGGTGAGATCGGCGTGGACAGCGCGTTTCTTGCCGAGGCAGGCATCAAAACGACCGAGATGAACTCCGGCTGTATCTGCTGCAGCCTTGTCGGTGATTTCAGCCGTGCGCTTGAGAAGGTCATCGAGGAGTATGCGCCCGAACGGATTCTGATCGAGCCGTCCGGTGTCGGCAAATTGAGCGACGTTATTCGCGCAGTCGAGTCCGTGCAGTCGGATAAAATGGAGCTGAACGCCGCGATCGCTGTTGTGGACGCGAAGAAATGCAAGATGTACATGAAGAATTTCGGCGAGTTTTTCAATAATCAGATCGAGCACGCCGGATGCATTATCCTCAGCCATACCGCGGGCCTTACCGAGGAGAAAATTGCCGCGTGCATCGAGCGGATCCGCGAGCATAATCCCGATGCCGTTCTCGTGACGACCGAGTGGGACGCGCTTACGGGCGCACAGATTCTCACCGCCATGGGGCAGAAATCCACGCTGGCGGACGAGCTTGCGCATCTCGAGCATGAAGCGCATCATCACCACGAGCATCACCATCACCACGATCATGATGAGCATGACGAGCACTGTGAGTGCGGCTGCCACGATCATGATCATGAGCATCACCACCATCACGATCATGACGAGCACTGCGAGTGCGGCTGCCACGATCATGAGCATGAACATCACCACCATCACGATCATGATGAGCACTGCGAGTGCGGCTGCCACGATCATGATCACGAGCATCACCACCATCATCACCACGCCGACGAGGTCTTCACCAGTTGGGGACGCGAGACCGCGCGTGCCTATACCGATGCGGAGATGGAGGCGATCCTTTCCGCTTTGGAGAATGAGGACGAGTACGGCACGGTGCTTCGTGCAAAGGGCATCGTCTCCGCCGGCGATCACTTCATTCATTTTGATTACGTGCCCGGCACGCCCGATGTCCGTCACGGGGAGGCATCCGTCATCGGCCGTATCTGCGTGATCGGTGCCGCTTTGAAAGAGGACAACCTCGCAAAGCTCTTCGGACTTGCATAAATCGGAGGAAAGAATGAAACAAATTCCCGTATACCTGTTTACCGGATTTCTGGAGGCGGGCAAAACGACTATGCTGCAGAAGGCGTTGACCGATACGGAATTCTGCCGCGATGAAAAGACGCTCCTTCTGCTCTGTGAGGAGGGAATCGAGGAGTACGATCCGTCCGAATTTGCCTCCCGTGAGGTGTATCTCGAAACGGTGGAGGATGAGGAAGACCTCACGCCTGAGCTGTTTATCGCGCTGGCTGAGAAATATGAGTTCACCCGTGTGATTGTCGAGTACAACGGCATGTGGCAGCTGAACAATCTGTTCCGCGCACTGCCCGAGTCGTGGCTCGTGTACCAGGAGATCTTTACGGCGGACGCGACGACGATCCTCTCTTATAACGCGAATATGCGCGCGCTTGTCGTGGACAAACTCCAGTCGTGCGATCTCGCCGTGTTCAACCGTGTCACGGATGATACCGATCTCATGCCGCTGCACAAGCTCGTTCGCGGTATCAGCCGCCGCAGTGATATCGAGTACAACTATACCGACGGACGTGCCGAAGCGGATACGATCGAGGATCCCCTGCCGTTTGATATCAATGCGGACGTCATCGAGATCAAGGATGAGGACTACGCGATCTGGTACCAGGATCTCATGGAGGATGTCCTCAAGTACGATACCAAAACGGTGCGCTTCAAGGGACTGGTCGCGATCGATGCGAAGTTCCCGCCGCGCACAATGGCGATCGGTCGGCACGTGATGACGTGCTGTGCGGACGATATCCAGTACGCCGGTCTGATCTGCAAATATAAAAAGGCGGAGACGCTCCGCGCCCGCGATTGGGTGACGCTGACGGCAAAACTCTCCGTGGAATTCAATAAAATGTACGGTAAGGAAGGACCGGTGCTTGTCGTGACGCAGTGCACCTACGCACAGAAGCCCGATCCCGAGGTTGTTTCCGTATACTGATCGCATCGCAAAGGAAGTATCCATGAACAAAACGCAGAACTACCCGAACAGCAAACAGAATAAGAATATCCCAATCGAGATCGAGCACAAGTTTTTGATCGCCCGTCCCAAGAGGGAAGTCCTTCTTTCCCAGCCGGGAGTGCGCGTGCTTGAAATCGAGCAGGTGTATCTTCGTTCGCGCCCGGGTGTGACAGGGCGGGTACGCCGTATGACGGAAAACGGCGTTGTCCGCTATTTCCGCACGGAGAAAAGACGGATCAGCACGATGAGTGCATACGAGGACGAGAGGGAGATCACCGCGGAGGAATACCGGAATGCGGTGCGCACAGAAAGTCTGAAGCGGCGCATCATCCGCAAAACGCGCTACAAGATCCCGTACGGGGGACTCGTTTGCGAGATTGACGTGTACCCGTTCTGGCAGGATCGCGCGATCCTCGAAATTGAGGTCGAGAGCGAGCAGGTCGTGCCGAAGATTCCCGAATTTGTCACTGTTCTGAAGGATGTCACGATGGACAGACGGTACAAAAACGCGAGTCTCGCCAAAGAGATTCCGCAGGATGACGGGGAATAAATAAATACAAAAAAACGCCAAAAGGCGTTTTTTTGATGCGTTGTCAGCCGTTCACTATCTTTTGAAAATCTTCCCGATCTCTCAGCGGATCAAAACACTTGCCGGACAGCCACCACGAAAAATTATCGGTGCGCCTGTTTTCTTCCAGCCGACCGTATATGAGTAAATCCGCGCTGTCAAAAGAAAGCAAATCAAAAAACGGAGAGTTGTACGGGATGGCTGTCGGCTCGCGCATGAACAAGTCATCGTTCGTTTCTGCATATCGGCGTGCCGTTTTGAGCGATTCGATCGCTTTTTCGGGATTTTTTCTCGCAAGCGTGACGGCTCTTTCCATATGGATAAGATACAAATCATCGTAGTAAGAGTTGTATTCTCCACTTGGGAAGAACGCCTGCAAAAGTTTTTCTGCGCAGTCCAGACAGTCCTCCCGGTACAAATTCGGATCATTCGCGTCATGCTTGCTGATCAGTATCTGCAAGATATCATCCAGATGCCGCTTGAGCACGTTTTGCATATGCTTTTCCTTTGCCTCGCCGGCCAGTGCCCAGCCTATCAAGGTGTTTTTGTCTAACCTCGGTGCATCCGGGTATAACTCGGCGTATTTGACTGCCTCATCATTTCGCCGCAGTGCCGATAAAGTATTCACAATCCCTACAATGGCACTGTTTTTCAGTTTGTCATCGTCGGCGTTCTCCAATACAACCAGATAGGGTTTAAGCGCCTTTTCCAGATCATCGTAAAATTTCTCCTGCGTGGTGTACTGCTCATATGCCAGCAGATACAAACAGTCTGCCTGCCACTGGAGATATTTCATTTCTCCCGGATAGTCACGGCAGGCGTTTTGCGCAAGCTCGAGCTGATCCGTTTGGGGTGCCATCTTGCATGCATCATCGTACTTGCGTTTTTTCTCGTCTGTGTCAACCTCCTCCATGCCAAGCAGTGTATCGGTGCTCACATGGAGAAGCTTTGCCAGCGGTACAAGCAAGGATACATCGGGAGCAGAAACACCGCATTCCCACTTAGACACGGCCTGATACGATACGCCAAGAAAGTCGGCAAGCTTTTCCTGCGTCATATCATGCTTTTTTCGTAGGTTTTTGATTCGTTCGCCAATCGTCATGTGCATTACCTCGTATCGTTTTGTCCCAATTCGACGATGTGTTCCCGGATAAACGTTGCCTTTTATGCGGCTCCCTCCGGGAGGGAGCTGTCGCCGCCAGGCGACTGAGGGAGAGCGCATGTACGAAAATTCAATTGAATCGTATGGCTACGCAGGCTCCTTCCGTCACGCTTCGCGTGCCACCTCCCTCTCGGAGGGAGGCTTTTATCCGCCGAATATCAGCGGGAACACATACAGTAATTGGAAGATCTTTTTTGAATCCGGATTCTGATTTTATTATAGCATCCGTATCGTGCAAAAACAATAACTTGTTTTTCGAAAGCCTATGCAACCTGCGGTTGAGTTTTAGGAAAACAAAAAACGCACCCGCTGTTACGCAGGTGCGCCGATTTTCTGTTACAGAATCAGCTGATACGTCTCGATATGCAACATCCGACCGAATTTCTGCCCGACCTCGCGTACCGTTCCGCAGTAAACGAAGTCGAATTTCTTGTGCAAAGCGGCACTCGCTGCGTTCTCCGTCGTGATCACGGATACGATGGTGTGGATGTCGCCGCGCGCACGTGCTTGGGAGATGATCGCTGCCATCAGGGCCGAGGCAACGCCGTGGTGCCGGAACTGCTCCTCCACATAAATGGAGAGCTCCGTCGTAGTTACGTACGCCTCTTTTTCGCGGTAGCCGGACAGGGTAGCGTAGCCGATCGCTTCGCCGTTCAGCTCCGCCGTCAGTGCGAAATGATTGCCGACGTTGTGTGCCGCGTACCACTCCTCCCACTCCGCTTCCGTTTTCGGATGCAGATCCAGCGTGGCAGTGCCGCACGTGACTTCGTGATTATAGATTGCCAAAAGACGGGGCAAATCCCGTTTTTCGGTCGGTCGTATTGTCAGTGACATGTTTCTTTTCGTTCCTTGCAGTGTGTATTTGGCGGATGCATAAAATCGAGCGGTGTTAGTCGGTTGCCGAAATCACTCATCAATCGGGGCAAAACGGCGCACCGTCTGCCCGTTTACGGATACGGTCTCGGCAAACATCGCGGCGGGGCGTGCCCACAGCTGACCGTCACCGTACTGCGCTTTGTAGATCACCATTTCCTCCAGCGTTTCACTGTGCTTGGCGATGCCGATGACGACGTATTCGTTTCCTTTGTAGTGGCGGTATCTGCCGCCGATGCGGATGTCAGCCATTGTCCCCTCCGTGTTTCTGTGTCCTTATATTGTACCATATCGACGGCGAGAGCGCAAGGGGATTTCCAAAGAATCCGTCACGAATCGGTAAATCCGGCAAGGACGCTCCACGCACGGATCAGATCTGTCTCGCGAAAGCGCGCGTTTGCGGGGCTGGTGGACGGCAGGCAGACAGCATCCATGCCTGTGATCGGGAGCTGATAGCGGCGGTAGAGGGCGTCGGCTGTTTTACCGTTCGTCACAATATGGCGGATCGGTGCACCGTGCAGGATCGGCAGAAGATTGTTCGGCGTGACGTTTCGGATCGACGCGTCTGCGCTGCCGGTGATCTCACACGAGGCAATCACGTCCCACAGCGCGATGCGGCGGCGGTGGAGCAGCGCGATCTTTTCCTCCGTGGAAGCGGGAATCTCCTCCCCGAATACGGCGGCAACCGTGCGCCAGAACCGATTCTGCGGATGCCCGTAGAAAAAGCCGATCTCTCTCGAGCGGACGGACGGGAACGAGCCGAGAATCAGAACGCGCGCGTCCTCGTTCCACACGGGCGGAATAGGATGACAGATCATACAGCCTCCGATTGTGAAAATTTGCAAACCCGATTGACCGGACGGCTCGGATTTGGTATAATGATAATAACGCAGCATAAGTAGATTAATATGGAAAAACAGATACTCGATTACACACTTAACGTGCTTCGCGGGATTCTCGCCGTGGACAGCCCGTCCGGATTTACGGATGCGGCGGCGCAGTACGCGATCGACCGCCTTGCGGAGATGGGATACGCACCGACTTTGACGAAAAAAGGCGGCGTGCTCTGCTGCCTCGGCGGTGAGGATGCACAGGATGCGCTCCTTCTCTCCGCGCATATCGATACGCTCGGTGCGATGGTTGCGCAGGTGAAGGGCAACGGCAGACTGAAGCTGACGCCGGTTGGCGGATTCAGTGCGAACAATGCCGAGGCGGAGTGTGTGCGCGTGCATACCATGGACGGCAAAGTGATCGACGGAACGATCCAGCTGGTGAATGCGTCCGTGCACGTCAATCCGGAATACAGCAAGACGACGCGCACCTTCGATACGGTCGAATGTGTGCTGGATGAAAACGTGACTACCGCTGAGGACGTCCGCGCCCTCGGGATCGAGACGGGCTGCTTTGTCTGTGCCGATCCGCGCACGGTGATTACGGAGTCGGGCTATATCAAAAGCCGTTTTCTGGACGATAAGCTGAGCGCGGCGATCCTGCTCGGCTTTGCAAAATACCTGAAGGAGAACGGTATCACGCCGAAGCGGCGGATCTATATGCATCTGACCGTGTACGAGGAGCTCGGTCACGGTGCCTCCGCAACGATGCCCGACGGCGTCACGGAGATGCTCGGTATCGATATGGGCTGTGTCGGCGACGGACTCGCCTGCACGGAACACGAGGTTTCCATCTGCGTGAAGGATTCCAGCGGCCCGTACAATTATGCGATGACGAATCGGCTGATCACTCTCGCACGGGAGAAAAACATTGCCTACGCGGCGGATGTGTATCCGTTTTACAGCTCCGACTGCTCGGCGGCGGTCCGCACGTTTGACGTGAAGGATGCTCTGATCGGACCGGGCGTATACGCATCGCACGGCTATGAGCGCTCGCACACCGACGGCGTGAAGAATACGTTTGATCTGCTCTGCGCGTTCGCGGAGGTATAAAGGAACGATAACCACCGAGGAAATCGGTGGTTATTTTTTTATAAAATCGACCGGTTACGGCTCCGGCTTTTCGGTGAGCTCGTAAATCTCAATCTCTGATGGTGAGAAATCAGTAAAAAAGAACGGCGGGGAGCCCCCCGCACGTTCGGTATCTGTCGAAGCGCAGTTTCCGCACACTTCGATTATTCTAACATAAAATAGTGTTTCTGTCAAGTTTTACGGCAATTTGTCGATGCTATCGCAGGCACGCAGGCTGTCATTCAACAGCAAGCGGTACGTATGAAAATAGCGGAGCAGGGACTCATCGTGCGGATGCGTATCGAGATACGATGCCGCCTGTGCCAGTGCGAGACTGTAGTTTTTGATCTGCCTGAGAAGCTGCCGTCTCGGCGGTGCGTCTTTGTGCCCGGAAAATGCGGGGACGCTTTCGCGGCGGAAGATGCCGTCCTCCTCCGCGAAGATGCGGTCTCTTAACTCCCTGTCGATCCGATCGCGCGGGGTGGCAGTGTCCGCACCCTCTCCGTCGATGCCTTCAAATCCTTGCCGGAAAAAGTCATTTTGTCTGTCCATAGATTCACTCTCCCGTTTGGACGGTCCTTTCATATGTGCATTCGCGGTCATTTTCGATCGCACTTTAGTATATGCGACGAAATCCGCCTCCGATACAGCATTGCAATCGGCGGGAAAATGTGATACAATATAGAAAGAACAGCGCAAGGAAGGACAGTGGAAACGATGAAGCACGTAGATATTTACACGGACGGATCCTGCCGCAGAAATCCCGGACCGGGCGGCTGGGGCGCGATCCTCGTGTACGGAAAGCATGAGCTCTGTCTGTCTGGCGGCGAGGCACAGACGACGAACAACCGTATGGAGCTGACCTCGGTGATCGAGGCGATCCGCCGCTTGAAGGAGCCGTGCGAGATCACGCTCACGTCCGATTCCAAATACGTGATTGACGGGCTCTCGCAGGGCTGGGCGGCATCGTGGCGGGCGCGCGGCTGGAAGAAGAGCGACGGCTCCAAGGCACTCAATCCCGATCTGTGGGAGGAGCTTCTGAATCTCTGCGAACGGCATACGATCCGCTACGTATGGGTGAAAGGACACGCGGGGCATCCGTACAACGAGCGCTGTGACAGCATGGCGCAGGAGGAATCGGGGAAATACGAATGAACGGAATCACGTCATTTCTGACAGCATACGGAGAATTGCTGTTTTACTGCTTGGCTGTGTATCTTTCCGTGATCTCGCTTGTGTCCGCCATTGTGACGATCGCGGACAAGCATTTCTCCAAAAAAACGGGACACAGACGCGTGCCGGAATCTACGCTGCTTCTGTACAGCGCATTTGGCGGATCGGTTGCCATGCTGATTACGATGCTGCTCATCCGGCATAAGACGCGGCACGTGAAATTCATGCTCGGCATTCCGCTGATTATTCTGTTTCAGGCGATCGTAGCGGTGTGGCTGTCCGCTCGCTTTGTCTGATCCATCACGGCTGAAAAACGAATACGTGCGTATCGGCATCCTCAAAGAGCAGAGCCTCTTCGGGGATGCTGTTTTTCGTTCTCACGGCGAAATCCCCCGCATGATCCCGAACGGTGACGGCACGGAGAAACGGTGAGCACGAGGCGTAAATACGTTCTTTGACTACCGGTCCGTGACTGCCGAAGACGATCACGTCTGCACCTGTCAGATCGGTGTTCGTGGGGATTTCGGTGGCGGATGCGCCGACGTACGTGAAGACAGAGCCGTTCGTGCGTACGGACAGTGTGAGCATCGGATGCGTCGAGCGGGCAAGATACCGCCTTTCTCCCGTGATAATTTCAACCGTGTCACCCCAGTATACGCTGTCCTGTTCGTTATAGAGGTGGCAGGGGATTCCCTCCGCTTCACAAAACGCGGTCAGCGCCGCCGCGATTTTTTCTTCCTCCTCTGTTTTGGGAGAGGGAAGAATCATGGCACGGACGTATGACGAGTCGCAGAAACGGCGGATACCGGTGATGTGCTTCGTGTGCAGATGGGTCAGAAACAGGGCGGAGATCTCCGTTGCCCCCGAATCTGCCGCGGCGGAGTAAGCGGATGTCAAAGCCGCATAGGATCCGTCGGAGAAATCGATCAGCATGAAATCCCGTTCTGCGCGCAGAATGACGGCGTCGTTTTTCGTATGAGCCGTGGAGATAATCCGTACGTCACGGTGAGTGACGATATTGCCTGCCGTGGTAATCAGGAAAAAGAGAAGCAGAATACATACAGTCCCCCGCAGATGGGCGCGGAGAGATTTTTGACTCCGACACAGCGGTGCTGTGAGAAGGGCGGCGGACAGTGCGATGGCAAAGAGAGGCGCGATCGTTCCCCGCAGAGAAACCGTGACACCGGGCAGCGAGGCGAGCAACTGTGCAAGTGCGGCGGTGAGTGTGCTCAGTCCAGTGATCGCCATGCCGATCAGGTACGCGATCGGCAGGAGGGATCGAAACAGCAGATAGAGCGGTGTCAGCGTCAGAATGCACGTGACGAGCGGGGAGAACAGGATAGAGGCAACCGGTGTGAACAGGGAAATCTCACCGAAATAGAAGCACGTCAGCGGCATGAGGATCAGCTGAATGGCAATCGGCAGAACGAACGCGCCGAGCGTCTGACGAAGGAGGCGTTCTTTGGGAGATGTCGCCGGCGGGATCCTCTCGCGGATGCGGTAGTAAACGCACAGTCCCAGAACTGCCGTAACCGACAGCTGGAATCCGATGGATGAAAACGCGGCAGGATCGAAGGCGCACAAAAGGAAGGATGCAATACCGAGGGAGGTCGGCGTGTCCACCCTTCGCCCCATAAAGACAGCGGCAAAGGAAATCAGCATCATGATACCGGCGCGCATGACCGATTCCGTCAATCCGCACAGGAGCATATAGGCGATATCCGCAAGAATCAGCAGAGCGGTTCGGGCTTTTTTGCGGCGGATTACGGTGGAGAGCACCTTGTCTGCCGCGGTGAGGATAATCGTGAAATGCATGCCGCTGATGGCGAGGAGATGAGAGATGCCGAGCCTGCGGAAATCGCGCGTAAGTGCGTCGGCAAGATTGCTTCTGTCGCCCAAAAAGAGCGCAGCGGCGATTGCGCTGTCCTTCCGGCCGAGATCCGCGCGGAGCATGCCGATCAGGGAGTCCCGCCACGTATCCACGCGGGAGAGAAGCCCCGGCTTGCTGTAAAGCAGAGTGCTCCGCTCTGCTTCTCCGCGCATAACGGCACCGTATGCCTGATAATAGCGCCTTTCTGCAAAGGATCCTGTGCTTTCGGCAAATGCAGAAAATGAGGCGGTGCACTGCACACGGTCCCCGCGGATATAGGTATCCCCCGGCACACAGAGGAGGATCCGGAAAGAATCCCCGCTTTCGGTGGTGATATCCGCAATATACGCCGCGGAGTAAGCGGTGGAATACGCTTTCTCCTGTATGCAGGCGGTGACTTGCGTGCTTTTCCCGTTCCATGCTTCGATATGCCTGTCAAAGGCGAAGTGTCTGTATGTACCGAAAAACAAGAGGGCAAGCAGAACGGCGGAAAGCAGAACGCGGCAGGTAAAAAGATCCTCTTTCGGAATGCGGTCACGGAGCGAGCGGATCCCAATAATCAAAAAAGAAGCGGCAGTGAGAACTGCCGCTATGATGAAGCATACCGTCCGATGAGAGGCGGACAGGAGCGAGGCGGCAAATCCGGTATAGACGAAGACAAGTGTGAACAGTGCCGGAGGCCGTCCGCGGAAGCGATTCATACGCTGACTCCTTTACAGATGGTAGAATGCGCTCATTCCTTCTGGAAGATTGCGATTGTTTTTGCATGGAACAGTACGATCTTGTAGTCGGGATTGTTTGCCTGGAACTCGTAAAAGTCGTCGCTTCCCCAGCGCAGATCAAGCACGACGTAATCCGTTTCCTTGTCGGAATATTTATAGTCGTAAACAACGTCTCTGTTCCAAAGGGCGGGGACGAGAAACGTAGAAGCGCAGACGCTTGCGTCCTCGGGGATCACGGCAATAGCCTCCGTGATTGCCGCCGCATAGGGCTTCTCAAGTGTGTACTGTTCGATTTTGTCCGTCTTCGAGTAGTTTACGGCGGAGAAGAAAAACAAAGATGCAGATACACCGCACAGAAGCAGCTTTTTGGCATGCGTCCGATGCAGTGCGCCGAGATTCATGACGGTGAGATAGAACAGAAACGCCACCGTGCCGTAGGTGTACTGGAAGCTGATATCGTACTGATACTGCCAGCTCGGCATGAGATTCATCAGCACCATCGGAAAGAGCAGGATAATAGCGGACGGCTTTCGGATGGCAAAAGGCAGAAGCGCCATCGGGACGAGCATGAGAATCAGAAACGTCATCTTTTCCGCCGAGAGGATCTGCGTAAAAAGGTAGGACGGATTCTTTAGGATATTCAGAATCACGGAATAAATGGAGCCGTCCTTCTCGAAAATGAATTGGTCATATCTGTTCGACATGATGCCGTTTCCGTACACGCTCATGAGGTGTGTGACAACGCCGAAATAGATGCAGGAAAGCGCCCCGAGAATCGAGCCGTGCCGCTTGGATTTGTTGGAGAAGAGCAGATACAGCGCGAAGAAAAGCACGTAAATGGGTGCGTCTTCCTTGACCGCCATTGTGAGAACGGCGAAAATATACATGGGAACAGGCTTCTTTGTTTCGGCGAAATAGAACATCCACAAAAGAAGCACGGTCAGAAAACAGTTTTCATGGAAGTAGTAGAAGTTATTGGCGATTACCGTCGGGTGCAGGATGAACATCAGAGCAACGGCGACGGTTTTGCTGTTTGAGAGTCCGAAATGCTTCGCGAGCTTATACAGCGGGAATACGGACGAGGCGACTGCGAGTGCCTGCACGGCAAGCAGCGTCGTCGGATGCGGGAAGATCATGTAAAAAGGCAGGGCGAGGTATAGAATCGGCGAGAAATGCACCGCAAAGTGGGAGAGAAGCATATCTCGCTCGCACGTTGTGTACGGGATGCCCGTTTTCGCCATATAGTGATACATCTGCGAAAAGATACCGAAATCGAAGTTCGGCGTCCGATGAAGCAGATACGGCAGAATCGTGAATACAGCGATAAAGAGGGCGAGGAGTATGCCGAAAAGCGCGCAAAGGAGTACAGTGCATTTCTTTCCAAGGGCGGGTGCACGCATCCTGTCGGCAAGGAAGAAAATAAATCCGCCGATCACGAGCGAGGTAACAATGGCGTAATGCATACTTTCCGCCTGCGCATTTGTGATGATGAACAGCACGGTGAGCACAGGGAGGAGAACGTATCCGTCAAATCCGGCGGGTACAGTAAGGGCGAGAAGGACAAACATGCTGAACGTGAGGAGAAAATACAGTCCCACGCGCATATCGGTGAAATACTGAATTTCCGTAAACATATACGGAGAGGAGAGCACTTCCACAAGCGACGCTGCGGCAAGTGCCGTAATCAGCTTCAGAATGATGCTGTGGTACGTCAGTGCGCGGAGTCTCGCTTTCAGAAAATGCAGCATAGCGGTGTCCTTTCGTCCCAAAATGCGGTACAGGATATATGGATATATAATGATAGCATGTTTCGGGCGAATTGTCAACAAAAAGAAGCGGCCGCCGTTTCTGGCAGCCGCTTCATATTATTCTTCGAACTGGACGGAGGATTCGGGCACCCACTCAAAGCAGGTTGCCTCCACCTCGCGCATTTTTCCGTTTCGGTAGATGGTGAAGACGACGGTGTCTCCGACCTCATGCGTCTTGATAACCGCCTTGATATCATCCGCGGAGGAGATCTCGTTGCCGTCCACGGCGATTACGCGGTCACCGATTTCGAATACGGTATCGTTCATGTCGTCCTCCAGACCGACGATATATACGCCGAGGTGCTTGAGTCCGTAGTACAGCGCCTCCGAATAATTGGTGACGTTGTAGAACGTAACGCCGAGATACGGCTTACCGCTGACATAGCCGTTCGTGATCAGCTGATCGGCAATATCCACCGCGTCGTTGACGGGGATCGCAAAGCCGAGACCTTCAATGCCCGTGCCGGAGGATTTCGCATTGACCACGCCGATCAGCTCGCCTGCCATGTTGAACAGACCGCCGCCCGAGTTGCCCGGGTTGATGGCCGTGTTCGTCTGCAGCAGATTCATCATCGTGCCGTCTACGTTGATCTCGCGGTCGAGCGCGCTGATGATACCGTTCGTGACGGTGCCGCCCAGCTCACCGAGCGGATTGCCGACGGCAATCACTTCCTCGCCCACCCCGAGCTTGTCGCTGTTGCCCACGACGACAGCAGGGAGATTCGCCGCCTCGATCTTCAGAACGGCGATGTCCGCATCCGCATCCGATCCAATGACGGCCGCCTTGAATTCCTCACCGGTCGTCATGCGTACCGTGATGGTGCGTGCGATCTCGTTATTGGAGTCAACGATGACGTGATTGTTCGTCAGAATGTAGCCGTCCTCAGAGAGGATGATACCCGATCCTGCACCCTGCGTGACGTACTGGAAATACGAATTGACCAGATGCTCCGTGGTGATCTCCACGACCGATGCCTTGACGAGCTCAGCTACGCTGTAGTACGCAGAGGAGCCGTTATCCGCCGACATTCCGCTGGCGGGGGAGGTGGAGGACTGATAAATCACGACGGGATTGCTTGTGTCCGGACCGGCAAGATTCGGCTCTGCATTGTCAGCCATGCTGCCCGTGACAAGGTACGCACCGAGGAATCCTGCCGCACAGGAGAGCAGAACCGTGCAGACGCAGAGAATTGCGACAGCCGCGAGGGAGACGCCTGTTTTTTGCTTCTTTACAGGGGGAGTGACGGGCGTCGGCGCGGGATTGTAGGATTCATACGTGTGCGAGGCAGGTGCTGGCTCGGCTTCCTTTTTGACCGGCTCCGGAATTGGCTCAGCGGTTGCGTCCGTATGCGCCTCCTCTGTCGGTGTGTCCGTTTCTGTGCGTTCATCTGAAATTGGCTCGTGCGGCATCTGTGCCTCCGTACCGTTGGTGCTTTCCGCGGCTTCGTTTTTTATAGACTCTTCGTGAGTCGCTTCGGACTGCGGGTTTTCCGGATTCAGTCCGTTTTCGTTATACAGATCGTTATTCATACCTTTGCTCCTTATCTGTGGATTGCATACCGTTATCGGTCTGTGAGCATAGTATACCGCCCGAATGTGATGGTTTTATGAAGAGGCAGAAAAAATTGATTGAACGTTTCAAAACTCAGTCAATGACGGGCGCATCGACGGTGGGTTCAGCATACGAGGTAAGATCCACCGTTACGAAGAATCCGCCGACGTTGTCACCCGAGACCGAATACACGTCATAGCCGAGCGGCAAAAGAATCTCCGTCGAATCCGCCTCCATGTTGGCAGGGACATAGTAGACCATGTGTCCCTCCGCGGGGAGATGGAAGCCGTCGCCCGTGGTTGTCGTGCCGTCGGGAGCGATGAAGAGGCGATCCTCCTCCCACGTGAAGGAGTAGAGATACTCAACGTACTGCTCGTAGCAGAGACCGAGATCGGTAACGAGCTGTGCGTGCGGCGTACCGATGTAGCGGTAGTGCCACGGCTCGGCGGCACACCCGGTCAGCGCGCTCATCTCCTCCGTATAGCGGAGAATAAAGCCGTATTTCGGTGCGTTTTCAATGATCCACGCACCCATTTCATGCTCGGGGAAATAATACTGCCGTCCGCCGATAAACAGAACCATATCGAGAGCAAGACCGGAGTGGTGTTCGCTGTGTCCCGGATTTGCCACGTACAAGGCGGCTTTCTCGGCACCCATGGAGGCGACACGGGAGGCCATAATTTCCTCCTGGTCCTCATATGTACGGTATCCGCTGGTGATGAGCAGATCCTTGCAGCCGGTGGCGGTGCTGAAATCGATCATCATCTGATCAAAGAGCGGGAACAGATCGCTGTCGATGGAGATGGAGGCGAGACTGAGTTTATAGCAGGGCGATTTGTTGCCGTAGAACACGGTCTGCTTTTCGGGAATATCGAACGAATACGGATGCTGGCCGTTTATGAGAATGAGATCACCGCGTGTGATCTGCGTGTTGTCCACAGTGATGCTTGCGCTGTCCGGCTCGGTCAGTGCGGGCGGCGGTCCGATAAAGGATAGATCGGTTGTTTCCGTCACGACAGTTTCGGGCGACGTTTCCGCAGGGATCGTGTCGTAGGGATACGTCGCAGTCGGATCCAGCGTGATCGCGCCGGTGTCCTCTGCGGGGCGCTCCCTGTTTGAGGAGATCACAAAAACCGACACGAGAATGACAGCAAGGAAGATGACTGCACAGATCAGTGCACCTCGGAGAGAGGAGGCACGGCGGTAGCGGTCGTTATTCTTGACAGGGGAGGTAGTGCTTTCGTAAAAATCGCGGTTTGACATCGGATTCCTTCCTCCGTTTCGGGATCATGGATAGCGGAAAACGCAAAAGGGAGAGGTGACCCTCTCCCTTCAGAACGTTTCATTGGCTGATGGAATTAAAGCGCGTCTCTTCTGGAGAGATTCATGCGGCCTTTTTCGTCCGTACCGAGGTACTTGACGCGGATCTCGTCGCCGACGTTGCAGACGTCCTCGACCTTTTCGGTGCGCTTGTTGTCGAGCTTGGAGATGTGAACCATGCCCTCCTTGCCGGGAGCAAACTCAACGAATGCGCCGATCGGGATCACGCGGGTGACCTTACCGGTGTAGATGGCGCCGACTTCCGGCTCAAATACGATGCCGGCGATGATGTCGCGAGCGGCTTCGATGCCCTTCTGGCTGACGCCGGAGATGAAGATGCTGCCGTCGTCCTCAACGTCGATCTTTGCACCGGTGTCGGCAACGATCTTCTGGATCGTCTTACCCTTCGGACCGATGACCTCACCGATCTTCTCAACAGCGATCTTCATGGAGATCATCTTCGGTGCGAACTCGGAAACTTCCGGACGCGGTGCCGGGATAGCCTTCAGAATGATCTCATCGATGATGTAGTCGCGTCCCTTGTGGGTAACAGCGAGTGCTTCTTTAATGATTTCGGGCGTAAGACCGTCGATCTTGAGATCCATCTGAATGGAGGTGATACCCTTGTGTGTACCGGCAACCTTGAAGTCCATGTCGCCGTAGAAGTCCTCAAGACCCTGGATGTCGATCATCGTCATCCATCTCTCGCCCTCGGTGATCAGACCGCAGGAGATACCGGCAACGGGAGCCTTGATCGGCACACCTGCATCCATCAGTGCGAGCGTAGAGCCGCAGACGGAAGCCTGCGAGGTGGAGCCGTTGGAGCTGATAACCTCGGAAACGAGGCGGATCGTGTAGGGGAACTCCTCCATGGAGGGAAGAACGGGAACGAGCGAACGCTCAGCGAGCGCACCGTGACCGATCTCGCGGCGTCCCGGGCTGCGGGAGGATTTAGCCTCACCGGTGGAGTAACCGGGCATGTTGTAGTGGTGCATATAGCGCTTCTCGGTCTCCTCGCTGATGCCGTCGAGCAGCTGTGCGTCGGATACCGGACCGAGGGTAGCAAGCGTCATAACCTGCGTCTGACCGCGGGTGAACATACCGGAGCCGTGTACGCGGTTGAACAGACCGACCTCTGCAGCGAGGGGACGGATCTGATCGAGGCGGCGGCCGTCTACGCGCTTGCCGTCATCAAGAAGCCAGCGGCGGACGACGAACTTCTGCAGCTTATAGAGAATCTCATCGATAACGGGATGCAGATCTGCATCACCGCCGTCGAATTCGTTGTAAACGTTCTCGGTGATGACAGCCATACGCTCGTCGCGTACGTTCTTGTCATCGGTGTCAAGAGCCACACGGACTGCGTCGATGCAGTAGTCCTGGATCTTGTTGTAGAGCTCCTCGTCCACGGTGTGAGCGGGGTAGTCGAACTTCGGCTTGCCGACAGCGGCGATGATCTCATTGATGAAGACGAGCAGCTTCTTGATCTCCTCGTGTGCCTTCATGATCGCGTCGTACATAACGTCGTCCGGAACCTCATCAGCGCCTGCCTCGATCATGACGACCTTCTTCTCGGAGGCAGCCACGGTGAGATCGAGCTTGCTGACAGCGCGCTGTGCGCTGGTCGGGTTCATAACGAGACCGTCTTCCTCGGTAAGACCGACGAACATACCGCCGATCGGACCGTTCCACGGAATATCGGAGATGGACAGCGCGATGGATGCGCCGATCATGGCAACGATTTCGGGGGAGCAGTCGTGGTCAACGGACAGAACGGTGAGCGCAAGGTTTACGTCGTTGCGCAGATCCTTCGGGAAAAGCGGGCGGATCGGACGGTCGATCACACGGGCGGTGAGGATCGCCTTTTCGCTCGGACGACCTTCGCGGCGGTTGTAGCTGCCGGGCACGCGACCGACTGCGTAAAGACGCTCTTCGTAGTCAACGGAAAGGGGGAGAAAATCGATGCCGTCGCGCGGACGCTCGGAAGCGGTAGCGCAGCAAAGGACGGCGGTGTCGCCGTAGCGAACGAGACAGGAGCCGTTTGCAAGGCCTGCCATCTTACCGGTCTCAACTACGAGCGGGCGACCTGCGAACTCGTAGGAGAAGGTCTTGTAGTTTTCAAACATGGTGAATACCAATCCTTTCAAAATTTGCGGGAAGGTTACGCGCCGTGTATCCGCAAAGACACGGTGCGCAGCCGCGCGGATCGCAGGGTTTAGCACTTAAAGAGATACCTGAGATTCAGGCACATCTTTACGGGCTAAGCCAATTGATTCCGTAGCGGCTGAGGCGTACGGGAAAGTGCTCTCCGTGAAAACAAGCTGCGTCACGCTGCCAATAGAACAGCCTGCCGCAGCTTGTACTTGCCCGGAGTCGTTTGCCGCAGAGCGGCGGGGAAACGGCAGACGGGGTGCGCCCGATCAAAAAGATCTTGCCGGAGGCAAAATTACTTTCTGATGCCGAGTTTCTCGATGATCGCGCGGTAACGCTCGATGTCTACCTTCTGGAGGTAAGCGAGAAGATTGCGGCGGTGACCGACCATCTTCAGAAGACCGCGGCGGCTGTGGTGGTCCTTGTGGTTCTGCTTCAGGTGCTCGTTCAGGCTGTTGATGCGGTAGGTCAGAACGGCGATC
>JAFTUH010000001.1 GCA_017466375.1 Clostridia bacterium
ATCCCAGATGGCAAGAACAACATCCGCTAAATCGACCATTTCCTCATTTCGTTTGATCGGCGCTGCTCTTCCGTACAGATCGTATCTCGGCTGAAAAATCCTTTTCGGCAGACCGTGCTCATCCGCATATTTTTCCGCAATCGCATCGACACCATCTGCACCGCCGCTGATGATCAACTCCGTCTCATCCGGCACATACGCCGAAATATCCACATCGCGGATACTTCGCGAGCCTGCTATCAGTAGTTTCAATATTTCTGTCCTCCGCTACACGACATTTTATTTACTATATTACACCTATAATTACCTATATTATACCATATAAAAATTCATTTGTAAATAGGGTATAATGTATACAGTATAAAAAATTGCAGACAAGTGCGCGGGGGATTTTCCATGCTTGAAAGTCAATATAAAATGAATCTCATCAAAATCGGACTGAAAATTGCGTACTACCGAAAGCTGCAAGGCATGACACAGGAAGAACTCGCCGAAGCATGTGAATTATCCGCCGGCTACATCTCGCAGCTGGAAGGTCCGGGCAGTTATTTTTGTCCGTCACTCAAAACGCTTTTCAAAATCGCGGAGGTTCTCGGCACGACCGTATCCAAGCTGACAGATATCGATGACTGAAATAAAACAGCCTTACTCGTGAGAGCAAGGCTGTTTTTCTTATCAGAAATTCGTCTTTTTCTTTTTCTGCCGCTTGAATGCGTTGATGGCAAACGTGAGTGCCAGACAAACGACGATAAACACAGGTGTCACCCACGGACTGGATTCACCCGTACTGAGGATATCCGTCCAAAGTCCGTCCAGCAAGGCTGTCGTGGCATCCGGCAGGGCGATATACGCTTCCGAAATCGCCAGAATCTCGTCATCCGGATACGTGACGGAGGTCTGCGTTTCCTCATCCAGATACGTAAATGCTTCGGTATGCGGCGTTGCGTAGCCGACGTATTCCGCATTCTTGAGCGCAACGAGTGTTTCGCACATGAAGTTGATATACAGCTCCGCCGCTTCCTGATTCTTCGCCGTTTTCGGGATGCACATCGCGTCCACGAAAACGTTCGTTCCTCCTGCGGGGACGGCAAAGGCGAGATCGGGATTGTCCGCCATCATAGTGATCGCGTCACCGGCATAGTAGGGAGCAAGCGCTGCCTCACCGCCGATCATTTTATCGAAGATTTCGTCCATGACGTACGCCTGCACGATCGGCTTCTGCTCAATGAGTGACTGTGCCGCCGCACGGATTGCTTCCTCGTCCGTCGTATTGAACGAATTTCCGAGCCGCTTGAGCGCGATGCCGAACGTGTCGCGGGAGTTGGAGAACATCAGGATATTGTTCGCGTATTTCTCGTTCCAGAGGATATCCCACGTATGAACGTCGTCCTCCGCATCCACGAGCGTCGTGTTGTAGATGATGCCGACGATGCCCCACAGATACGGTACGGAGTACTCGTTTGTCGGATCGTAATCGGGATTCACAAACTGCGGATTCGTGTACGCGAAATTGGGAATATTGTCGTAGTTCAGCTTATTCAGCATTCCCTCGTTGATCATACGCGAGATCATGTAGTCAGAGGGAATGATGATATCATACTGGCTGCCGCCCATTTTGAGTTTGGCGTACAGCTCCTCATTGGACGCAAAGTTGGAATAGACGACATCGATGCCCGTCAGCTCCTCAAAAGCGGCGTTGACATCGAATGCGCCCTCCTCGCCGTCATCCACGGAGATGTACTCACCCCAGTTATAGACGTTCAAGGTAACGCCCTGATCGCGGAATTTATTCCAATCGACGCTGTCGGAGTAGTCGATCTCCCAGCCGGATTCGACCGCAGACACGCAAGGCACAAGAGAAGCGAGCAAAACGGTAAGCATAAGGAGTGCAAAAATTTTCTTCATCGTCTTGCCTCCTTTTTATGCTTTCTGATATCCAGAATATTAATAATCAGAAGGATAACAAGCACGACAACGAAAATGATCGCGGAGAGAGCATTGACCTCGGGGCTGACCTTGCGGCGCGTCATGGAGAAGATCGTGATAGACAATGTCTGCGCCTTCGCACCATAGGTGAAGTAACTGATAACGAAGTCGTCGATCGAGTACGTAAACGCCATAAGGAATCCGGTGATGATACCGGGCGTGATCTCCGGAATGATGACCTTGCGGAACACCTGCAGCTGATTGCAGCCGAGATCCATCGCGGCTTCGCAAAGGCTGACATTCATCTGTCTGAGCTTCGGCATGACGTTCAGAATGACGTACGGCACGCAGAACACGATATGCGACAGAATCAGCGTAGTAAAGCCGAATTCGATATTCAGACCGACAAAGAGAAGCATCAGGGAGACACCGGTGACGATCTCGGGGTTGATGTTCGGGAGGTTCGTCACACTCATGACTGCACGGCGCGTGATCGGCTTCATGTTGTAGATACCGATTGCGGCAAGCGTACCGAGAACCGTCGCGCAGACCGCCGCCACAAGAGCAACGAGGAGCGAATTGGCAAGGCTTGTCAGAATCGTTTCGTTATTGAACAGCTTCGAATACCAATCGAGCGTAAAGCCTGTCCATACGGTACGGCTTTTCGACGCATTGAACGAATTGGCGATGAGCACGAAGATCGGCGCATAGAGGAATACGAAGATCAGGATGGTACACAGTTTGGAAAACGAAAAGCTTTTCAGTTTCACAGCATACTCACCTCCGTTTCCTCGTTATCGATCGAGTTGGTTATACTCATGCAAAGCAGGATAAATACCATCAGAACGAGCGACATCGCGGCACCGAGATTCGGGTTGTACGCGTTGCCGAGGAACTGCAGGTCAATCAGGTCACCGATCAGCATATTCGTACCGCCGCCAAGCATACGGGAGATGATAAACGTACTGACCGCAGGCACAAACACCATCGTGATACCGGAGGAAATACCGGGCACGGACAGCGGAAGCACCACGCGGCCGATGACGGTAAGGCGATTTGCGCCAAGGTCCTGTGCCGCTTCAATCGTGCGGGAGTCGATCTTCGTCATGACGGAATACAGCGGCAGAATCATGAACGGAAGGTAGTTGTACACCATACCGAGGACGACTGCCCCCTGTGTATTGATCATCTCAAACGGACCGAGCCCGACGAGAGCAAACAGCCGGTTGAGCAGACCGTTTCTTTCCAGGATCGTCATCCATGCATACGTACGGAGAAGAAAGTTCATCCACATAGGCAGCATGGCGAGCATGAGCATCATTTTCTGCTTGGTAAAATGGAGACGCGAGATAAAATACGCCACCGGATACGCAAGCACAAGGCAGATCACCGTAGCGATCAGGGCAAGCCAGATAGAGTTGAGCAAGGTATTCATATACTTGCTCACGTCGAGAATATTCTGAAGGGTGAAGACCGTCTTTTCGGAGAGCCCAAGCTCAGCAATATCGGCATCTTCACCGTATTCTTCATAAAACGCGTCCTGCACCTCGGTGATTTCCTCAGCCGTTAAAATATTGCCGTCGGCATCTACCGTAACGGTTGTCGTAAAGGCAAAAACCACAATCAGTGCAAGCGGCACGATAATGAACACCGCCATCCAAAGAAGGTACGGAAAAGCGGCAAGCTTAGCATGTTTGTTCAATGTTACTCCGTTTCCCCGCCGGAATCAGAAAAGATTTGCCCGAATCGGGCGCAGGCACAAATACGGCGGATACTGTACTCTGCCACATTCTTTACTGGGCGGACTCTTCCGCCGTACCGACACGGTGCACGATATCCGCACCCGCGCGGACATCGTCCTCAAAGCGGTGCATGATATGGATATCCTGCGGTGTAAAGGTGATCCCCACAACGGAGCCCACCTCGGGTGCCTTGGTGGAATGGATCGTCCAGTCCACGGAGCACGCTTCAACAATAATTTCGTAGTGTACGCCTTTGAACGTGACGCGGCGCACAACACCGTTGATCGTGTCTTCCGTTGCCTCCACCACGTTAATATCCTCAGGGCGGATGACGACGTTGACAGGTTCCATCGGATCA
>JAFTUH010000026.1 GCA_017466375.1 Clostridia bacterium
GGCATTTGAGATAAGCTGTCCCGCGAGATTGCCGTAGGCAAGCTCGACGCAAATCGCGCCCGACTTTTGGCGCCCGTAATACGAAAATGCCGCCCGGTTTTCGGCGGCATTTGAGATAAGCTGTCCCGCGAGATTGCCGTAGGCAAGCTCGACGCAAATCGCGCCCGACTTTTGGCGCGATTTGCAATGGAGCAGGGTACGGGAATCGAACCCGCACGGTCAGCTTGGGAAGCTGAAGTTCTACCACTAAACTAACCCTGCATATTCAGATAAAGAAAGCTTCGGGCGAATGGCGGCGGCATATTTGACGCCATTCGCAGCGGGCTATCCCCGCGAGGTTGCGAAAGCAACCTCGGCGCAAATGGCGCGCCTCAGCGTGGCATTTGCATTGAACTACATCTGCAAAGGAAATCCGCGAGGGAAATCTTACAAGAATTACAAACGCTTAAACCGCTTGACGCTTTTTCTTGACACCACAGGCGCAAGAAAAAGCTTTGCAAAAAGAACGCCGTTACGCAAGGGCTGCGCGCCCTTGCAACCGCGCCACCTTTTGAAAAAGGTGGACGAAAACTTTTAAGCAGGGTTTATCTGCATCTTTTTTTCCAAAAAGTGCCCCCGGGCGCGTCCTCTTTGTTCCCCTATATTATACTCCGCCGGCGGGGGCTTGTCAATCCGTTTCGTTCAGATTTTCCGCGGCGGGGAAGCGCACCGTTTCCCCATCAAATTCATACTGCATATCCATGAATGCGGCAAACGCGCCGATCTCGATATAATCATGATCGGTATTGCTGTACGTATACGCTTCCTCGGTCACGATCTCGCCCGTGTCCGTCTTTCGGATACACCAATCCTTCTTGGAAAGATAGTACTCCGTGCCGCCCATCGTCAGAAAATATCCGCCGTGCGTATCCCAATCCCACGCACAACTGCCGCCGAATGCTTCAAAAATCTGCACCATCGGCACACACAAAACACCGTTCGTCATGATGGCGTGCCGCTCAATGTCCCTGTCACCGACAAAAATCGGGAAATGCGCGTAATGCTTCCCCTCCACGTGGACAACCGTCCCCGCAGGGATCCTGTACGATGCACAAAACTGCGTGTAAAAATATCCGTCCTCGTACATCAGCGTGTGTCGGTGCAGATCGGTTACGTCCGAGCAGAGAACAATCTCCCCCGTCCCGATTCCGCCGCGGATCGCCGCCTCGTTGCGCACGTGGACGGCGTGATTCTGCCGATAACCGATAAACGTCGGCAGGGAAACGATCGCGCAGACAGCAAGCGCAAGCGCAGCGGATACGGGCAAGAGTGCCTTCCCGCCTTTGCTGATCCGATCAGCGGCAAAAGCGAGATACTCCTCCCCCAGCCGTACCGTCACGGCGATCAGGAAAATCAGCGTCGGTACAACAGTGCGGTACGTGCCGAGCGCGGTGAACACCATAATCCCGATCGAAGCAAGAGAGCCGAGGAGCAAAACGCCGCTCGTCTCCCATTCGCGATCAAACAGCAAAAGAATCCCCGCAAGCACGAGATACAAACAAACGGTCAGAGCCGCCACCGTCGCGTGCCCCATGCAGAGCGCAATCCCGTACGCCGCGGCGGCAGGGATGCCCAAAAACAGCGGCCGCAAGAGTTTTTTCCGCCGGATCAGCGGCAGGCATGCAAGCAGAAGCATCACGGCAAGAATCAGAAGCGCCGCCGACGGACTTTGTGAATCCGCGCCCGTAAAACAGCGCATGATCTCCGTAAAATACTCCACCAGCACCGTGGGATGCAGAAGAATCGACAAAAGATCCAACCCGCCCTCCACGGCAATACGGTTGGAGGTACCGGGTGCAAGCAGAACGGTTGCGTATCCGGCAAGAACAAAGCAAAGCGGCAAAGCGCCCCTCCACAAACGGCGACCGCGGAGGCATGCGCAAAGCACCGTCAGAAAGCCGACGGCAAGCGCGGCAAATCCGTTTTGCTCCGTTGTCGCCCCTGCGAGAAAGCCAAGCACGCACGCGGCGGCGAGGCAATTCCCCGAAACGGCGCGCTTCTGACAAAGCAGATACGCAAAAACAAGCAGCGCAGGGAAGCAGTAGTTGAACGACCCGGAGATCCAGCAAAGCGACTGATTCAGGTATTCAACCGGCAGCGCGAGAAAGATCCCGAGGGCGAGTGCGACCGCTGCAGGAGAAAATTTCGCGCCGTCGGGACACTGCACCCGGCGTGCAAAATAAAACGCCGCCGCCATAACGAACGGAAACACAACGGCATACAGCTTCGTTTTGAAGATCAGAAACACCTGCGCGAGAAAATGGACGAGCGCACGGCCGTTGAACGTGCGGTAGTGATCGACCGTTTTCGCCCAAAAGCCGGCGATCCCATCGTAAAAAAACGTGGAGTAGTAATAATCGTCGCTGTACAGCGTGATCTGCGAAAGGAGGAGCATCATCGCGGCGATCGCCCCTGCAAGCAGAACATACGGAAGATAAGTCACGGCTTTTTTCATCACGGATGGCTCCTTTCGTATTATCAAAACCGTTCGGTAATTACGGGCGGATATGGAATCCGCCCCTACGGAATGGTCGGAATCGCACGGCGGACGGCCGAGGGACAACGGCAAAAAGGGGGCAAGCCCCCTTTTCATTATCCCTTGACGACACCCTTCTGGAGCATCACGTTCGCGTATACCGCCTTCTCACCCGTGGCGATGATCGCGTACGCCTCTTTCGCCTCCTCGTAGAATTTGAATCGGTCGATATTGCCTACGGCATCGGCGCCGCGCTCGTCGTGCTTTGCCGTGATCGCCTTGTACTCGTCCCAGATCGGCGTTTCGATCTTGCCGACGTCGCGCTCCATCAGCGCCATCAGTGTGACCGGCTTCTCCACGTACGTATCCAGCGGAAATACGCTGAGAATCGCGTCAAGCAGCGCGGGGATGTCCTGTCCGTCGTAGCGGATCACCTTGGAATTTTTGCCGAACGTCTCGGCGGGGAAGTTGCCGTCCGCGATTACGATGCGGTCGGAGTGTCCCATCTCACAGAGCGTCTTGAGCAGCTCGGGGGACAAAAGCGGATTGATTCCTTTCAGCATGGGGGTAGTCTCCTTTTATATAGGTAGTATTGTTGTTCGTTCGTAAAGCGAAATCCTCAGACGCTTTTTCTTGATGCCGCAGGCGCAAGAAAAAGCTTTGCAAAAAGAACGCCGATACACGGGGCGCTGCCCCGTACCCCGCGAGCTTTTGAAAAAGCTCGACCAAAACTTTTGGGCATGGGAAAACTGAATCCTCTTTTTTACCCAAAGGTTTTTGAGGGGCGTCCCTTACATCATCATCAGACACAGCCGCGGATTCTCGGCGACGGCGGCACGGATCACGTTGAGAAAGCGTCCGTCCGCCTGATCGGAATCCGTGAGGACGATCATCGTATGCGCGGCGATCTCCGTGAGGCAGTCGAACAGCGCATCCAGATTGCGCCCGTAGTGCGGCGGGAACGCAAACGCCTCAGCAAGCGCGTCGTGCGTCAGATTCTTTCCTTTTATATATATAAACCTCATCGGTCAGCCGTCTCCTCTCCGTACAGAAGCGTGAACGTCTCATAGTGATCGTCCGTGAAATAGATCCGCGAGCAGTCCGCCGTATAGACGAGGCGGCACGCACCGCGCGAATCCTTGCCGACGGTGTCAATATCGCACTCGCGGTAGCTGCCGGGCGGCAAAATCTCCTCAAAATTGCCGAACGTATCGCCGCCGATCGCGCATCCGGGGGCAAAAGCCTCCACCGATCCGCCCTCCCAGCCGAGCGCGCGCGCCGCTGATTTCGTGAGGAAATTCTTCGGCAGGTGCTTGTACGTCCACAGATACAAAGCGACGTCCTCCTTGGACGTATACGATCCGTCCTCATCGATCGCGGATGTCTGCGCCGCCGTATCGGGTGCGTCCGCCGTCGGGGAGGAGGATTCGTCCTCAAGCAGGTCGATCGCGAGATCCAGTACGTCCGAGATCAGCTCGCCGTCATCGCCGCACGAGGTGAGCGAAAACGGAGCAAAAACAAGAAGCAGAGCAAGAATCCATGCAAAAATCCGCCGGTTCATCATACACACCTCCAATGGTTGAAAATGGTTATCCGTTCGTAAAGCGGAACTGTCAGACGCTTTTTCTTGATGCCACAGGCGCAAGAAAAAGCTTTGCAAAAAGAACGCCGGTACGTGGGACGCCGTCCCACACCCTGCCGCCTTTTGAAAAAGGCGGGCGAAAACTTTTGGGCATAGGAAAACTGAATTCCTCATTTGCCCTAAAGTTTTTTGAGGGGCGTGGGGAACTTTTTGCAAAAAGTTCCCCGCATCGCGTCCCCTTGCATCCTCCTACAGTATACCACCTCGCCGCCAAAATTGCAAGGGGACGGTGGGATTTTCTCCCTTCGTTTCTCGAAAATGCAAGATTTCGCTTGACAGGTTGCAAAAAATGCGGTATAATAATTTTATTATACACCTGCGGCAAACGGCGGCGGAAGGATTTATTTGCAAATATTGCGTGATCTGACACCAATCGCGTATCCGTTCCCCGAAACGCGCCGATTTTTGAAGGAGAAAGGATCTAAAAATGCAAAACGAAAATGCGGTATTCAGCCATTCCATAAACAGTAACGTCAAGGTGGAGTTCAGCCCGGCGACCAACCTGATCGAGCAGTCCTCCTACCACTACTCCCTGCAGGAGAGAGAGACGCCCAACCTCCAAAGATACCTCTTCGATTACGAATCCGTGCCGAAAGTATCCTTCAACCACCGCTACGTGCCGGTGCAGATGCCGGAGGAGATCTGGATCACGGACACCACGTTCCGCGACGGTCAGCAGGCTACGTTCCCCTTTACGCCCGCACAGATCGAGCACCTGTTCAAGCTGCTCCACAAGCTCGGCGGTCCGAAGGGTCTGATCCGCCAGAGCGAGTTCTTCGTCTACAGTGAGAAGGACCGCGACGCACTCGCACGCTGCATGGCACTCGGCTATAAATTCCCCGAGATCACCACGTGGATCCGTGCGTCGCAGAAGGACTTTGAGCTTGTCAAATCCCTCGGTATCAAGGAAACGGGTATCCTCGTCTCCTGCTCCGACTACCATATCTACAACAAGATGGGTCTGACGAGAAAGAGCGCCATGGACAAATACCTCGGCGTCGTCAAGAGCGCGCTCGATATCGGCATCCGCCCGCGCTGCCACTTCGAGGATATCACCCGCGCCGACTTCTACGGCTTCGTCGTCCCGTTCGCGGAGGCACTGAAGAAGCTCGGCGATGAGGCAGGCATCCCCGTGAAGATCCGCGCGTGCGATACGATGGGCTACGGCGTCAACTATCAGGGTGCCGCCATGCCGCGCTCCGTACAGGGTATCATCTATGGTCTGTCCCACTATGCAGGACTCGCGCCGTCCCAGCTCGAGTGGCACGGTCACAACGATTTCTATAAGGTCGTCACGAACGCCGCTACCGCATGGCTCTACGGCGCATCGAGTGTCAACTGCGCACTCCTCGGCATCGGTGAGCGCACGGGTAACTGCCCGCTTGAGGCTATGGCGATCGAGTACGCCTCCCTCCGCGGCACCACGGACGGCATGGATCTGTCCGTCATCACCGAGATCGCGGAGTATTTCGAGCACGAGATGGGCTACGAGATCCCGCCGCGCACCCCGTTCGTCGGATCGCAGTTCAACGTCACCCGCGCCGGCATCCACGCCGACGGTCTGATGAAGGACGAGGAAATCTACAACATCTTCAATACGGGCAAGATTCTGAACCGCCCCGCACGTGTCGCCATCGATCCGCACTCCGGTCTCGCCGGCATTGCGCTGTGGCTGAACAACCGCCTCGCCGACAACCGCGTTGATCTGTGGATCGAGAAGACCTCCCCCATCGTCGCCGGCATCAAGGCGAAGGTCGATGCCGAGTACGAGCGCGGCAGAACGACGTGCATGAGCGACACGGAGCTGCTCGCGTTCCTGAAGGCGGAGGACGAATCCGTCTGGGAGAAAGCGAAAGACTGATATGGGAAATATCTGGCACGACATTGACCCGACGCGCGTCACGCCGACGGATTTCGTTGCCGTGATCGAGATCGAGAAGGGCAGCAAAAAGAAATACGAATTGGACAAGGACACGGGCATGATCATCCTTGACCGCGTTCTGTACACGTCCACGCACTACCCGGCGAATTACGGATTCATTCCGCGCTCCTACGGTGACGACGGGGACCCGCTTGACGTGCTCGTCCTCTGCACGGAGGGGCTCGATCCGCTGACGCTCGTGCGGTGCTACCCGATCGGCTACATCGCGATGCTGGACGACGGCAAGCGTGACGAGAAAATCATCGCGATCCCGTTTTCCGATCCGACCTACAACCGGTATAAGGACATAAGCGATCTGCCGCCCCACGTTTTTGACGAGATGGCGCACTTCTTCAGCGTATACAAGGCACTGGAGGGGAAGGAAACACTCGCCGGCGACGTCTCCGGCAGAGAGGGCGCCGAGGCGGTCATCAAAGAGGCGCTGGATTCCTACGACAAGCTCTTTTTGGGGAAATAACCAATCAAATCATTTTGAAAGGATATCCATCATGAAAAAACTTCTCGCCATTCTTCTCACTGCACTTCTCACCGTGTGCGCGATTCTGCCCGCAGCGGCTGAGAACATCTCCGTAACCGAGGAGAATCCCTTTGAGGACGCATTTTATCTGAGTCAGACCTATCTGAATACGGAGGACAACATCCTCGAAAACGGCACCGCCTCCAGCTCGACCTACTACGTTCTGAAAAAAGGAGACAGCTCGTGGGCTTCCATGGACGGCATCCGCGTGAACGATATGTTCCTGTTCAAGTTTGAAATCATCGTGGACTACTCCGGCACGTACGATATCGCCATGCTCGCCGAGCATTTTCTCTCCTCCACGGATAAGATCAGCGTCGAGCCGATGGATCTCGTGCTGGACGGAAAAATTTACACCATGACGCCCGATCTGGACGCACGCGGTATCTACTACTACGTGGTTGCCGAGGATGTGTACCTCGAGGCAGGCGAGTACGAGGCATCCCTCTCCCGAAACTGGGATGAGGAGGATGGCTTCTACCGTTCTTCGTCGGTGAACTCCATCCTGCTTGCCATGATGGATGTAAACGATCTCGCAGATGACGCGGACGTAACGACGGAACCGGAGACGGAGCCGGAAACCGAGCCCGAAACGGAGCCGGAAACCGAGCCCGAAACCGAGCCCGAGACGGAGCCCGAAACGGAACCCGAAACGGAACCCGAGACTGAGCCCGAAACCGAGCCGGAGACTGAGCCCGAAACCGAGCCCGAGACGGAGCCGGTGATCGCGCCGGATACGGATGCCGCAGTCACCACAGCACCGGAGACCACGCCTGTGGACGATGACGGTGCGGACACGCCGAACGCGACTCCTTTCATCGTGATCGGTATTGCCGTGGTTGCCATCCTGCTGGCGATCGGTCTGAAGAAAAAGAAAAAATAAGCAAACAAAAACATCCCTCGCCGCATACACGGCGGGGGATAAAACCCGCCATCTCCTCAAAATGGGATATGGCGGGATTTTTTTGCAAGTTCCGATTCGCCAAAGTGTTCCCGGATAAACGCTGTATTTACAGCGGGAACACAATAGGCAATCGGGAGTTCGCAAAAAGAGAGAAGCGCGAACGCTTCTCTCTCTTTTTATTCTTATTCCTCTTCGATGCTTGCCTCAGCGATGACCTTCTGTGCCACGGAGGACGGAACCTCCTCGTAGCGGACAACTTCGAAATCGAACTTGCCGCGTCCCTGCGTTGCCGCACGGAGGGAGATCACATAATCGCCCATTTCGGATTTCGGTACTTCGCCCTCAAGCGTCGTGTAGCCCTTCTTGCCCTCGGTCGGATTCATGCCGAGCATGCGTCCGCGTCTCTTCGTGAGATCGCCGATGACGTCGCCCACCATCGCGTCCGGAACGGTGACGGTAAGCGTGCCGACCGGCTCAAGCAGGATCGGCTTCGCCTTCGGGAGACCCTCCTTGTACGCCAGCTTCGCCGCGAGCTTGAAGGAGATTTCGTTCGAGTCAACGGGGTGATACGATCCGTCGTACAGATCCGCCGCGAGATTGACAACCGGGTATCCGGCGAGAACGCCGTGGAGCATAGCCTCCTGGAGTCCCTTCTCGACTGCGGGGTAGAAGTTCTTCGGAACAGTACCGCCGACAACGGACTGCGTGAACGTGAGGCCGTCCTCCTCGCTGTGGGAGAAGCGGATCTTGACGTGGCCGTACTGACCGGAGCCGCCGGACTGTTTCTTGTGCTTGCCTTCGACATCCGCCGTGCCCTTGATCGTCTCACGGTACGCGATTCTCGGCTCAGTGAGGACGACGGAGGTGCCGTAGCGGGATTTCAGACGCGCGATCGTGACGTCGAGGTGGATATCGCCCATACCGGAGATGACCATCTGCTTCGTCTCGGCGTTGTTCTCGTAGCGGAGCGTGCGGTCCTCCTCCAGCAGGCGTGCGATACCGCCGGAGATCTTATCCTCATCGCCCTTGGCGGCGGGAACGATCGCCTTGGTGAGATACGGCGTCGGGAATGCGATCTTCTTATACTGTGCCGTGCCGGAAGCGCGGAGCGTATCGTTCGTAGCGGTGTTCGAAAGCTTCGGAATCATACCGATATCACCGCAGACGAGCTCGTCAACCTCGGTCTGCTTCTTGCCACGCATGGTGTAGATGTGTGCGAATTTCTCCGCCGCACCGGTGGTGAGATTCTTGAGCACGGTATCTTTCTTCAGAGCGCCGTTCATGACCTTGAAGAAGGACATCTTTCCGACGAACGGATCGGCGACCGTCTTGAATACGAATACAGCGGTATCCGCGCCGTCCACTTCGATAGCGACATCTGCGCCCTCGAGATCCTTTTCGGTATGGCGTGCGGTCGGACGCGGGAAGGATTCGGCGATAGCGTCCATCAGCGCGTACACGCCCCACATCTTCGTAGCGGCGCCGCAGTAAACGGGCGTGATCGTACCGGCGATGATGCCCTCGTGCAGAGCGAGCACAGCCTCATCACGCGTGATCTCCTCGCCGGAGAAGTACTTCTCCATGAGCTCCTCGCTCGTGCCGGCAAGAGCCTCGTTGAGCGTTTCCTTATACGATGCGGCGAGGTTTTCCCACTCGTCGCGCATCATGAGTTCCTCACGCTTGCCCTTTTCGTTGTAGCGGTATGCCTTCATGGAGATGAGGTCGATCATGATAATGTTCTTATCGGTGCGGATCGGCACGAAAACGGGGCACAGAGATGTACCGAACATTTCGTGCAGATCGTTGAAGACGCGGTTGAAGTTTGCATCGGGATCGTCGCACTTATTGACGAAGAACGCACGCGGAATGCCTGCGCTCTCGGCAAATTCCCAGCCGAGCTCGACGCCGGTCTCGATACCTGCCTTGGCATCGACGGCGATGACGGCAGCATCCGCTACACGGACAGCCTCGAGTGCCTCACCCGTGAAATCGAGGAAGCCGGGCGTGTCAAGCACGTTGATTTTGATCTCGTTCCACTCCAGATTCGCCATAGCAGTGGAGAGGGAGAAGCCGCGGCGGATTTCTTCCGTATCGTAATCGCATACCGTAGTGCCGTCGGGGGTACGTCCGAAACGATCCGTCGTGCCGGAGCCGTACAGCATTGCCTCGGCGAGCGTGGTCTTACCGCTTCCGCCATGTCCGAGAAGCGCTACGTTACGAATTGCTTTTGTAGTCAGGTTTGCCATATGTGGGTTTCTCCTTTTGTTTAATATGTACAATGAATTTCCATCCGGATCACCGGCATGTATACATTATATACCACAAGTTGCACATTTGCAAGGGGTTTTTACAAAAAAGTTTTAGTTATTTTGAAGAATTTGAAGAAATGCACTTTGTGGAAAGTGCGCAAGAGGGGAAGATTGAGTTTATGCAGGATATGCGGGGTTCCTCCCCTGCACCCCGCACGAAGGGCCCACGCGAAGCCCTTCGCGGCAACCCCGCGTCAGAGGGAGAGGGAATTTGATCCCCTCCCTCCGACACCGCCCACCCCTAAGGTTTTGCTGTAACTTCATCCTAATATACCACTTTTGCTAAAGCGTAACCGCTGCGTTTTGTGCGAATGGCGTCAAGGAGGACGCCGCCATTCGCGACGAGGATTTCCTTTGTGTGCAAGAGCACACAATTTTGCCTCCGGCAAAACCGGAAACCTCGCATCCCCTTCCTGCACCGACAGTGGGGGAGGCTGTAAGATCGCGGCAATGCTCACCCACAGCCAAACTGCCGTCCACGCGTACTGTTTCCGATTGGAAATCGTATGTATGAATCCAAGCCGAACTCCCGCGCAGTGAGAAAGCGTGGCACACCCCTCCGCGTTTTTCTGCGGCAGGGCGCAGGGAAAGCAACTTTTCCCCGAAACCCCTTTACTTTATTGATTTTTTGTGATATAATTATGGATGGATAATTATACGCATTCGTGCGTGCTGAAAAAACATTTCTACAATTATATTCTATGGAAAGGACCTCCTTTTTATGGCTAAATCGACAAAGAAAACAAAAGCCCCCGTCGCAGACGTCGCTGCAGAGGCTACGCCCGAGGAGAAGCAGAAAGCCCTCTCCGTCGCGATTGCGCAGATCGAGCGTACCTACGGTAAGGGTGCTATCATCAAAATGGGCGAGAATCCCCGTATGTCCGTCAGCGTCGTCCCGACCGGTTCCTTGAATCTGGACTTCGCGCTCGGTGTCGGCGGTCTGCCCCGCGGCCGTATCATCGAGATCTACGGTCCCGAATCCTCCGGTAAAACGACGCTCGCCCTCCACGCCATCGCCGAGGTACAGAAGGCTGGCGGTGAAGCCGCCTTCATCGACGCGGAGCACGCGCTCGATCCCGTCTATGCCAAGGCGCTCGGCGTCAATATCGATAAAATGCTCGTCTCCCAGCCCGACTGCGGTGAGCAGGCTCTCGAAATCTGCGAGGCCCTCGTCAGCTCCGGCGCGATCGATATCGTTGTCATCGACTCCGTTGCTGCCCTCGTTCCGCAGGCGGAGATCGAAGGCGATATGGGTGCCGCCCACGTCGGTCTGCAGGCGCGTCTCATGTCGCAGGCGCTCCGTAAGCTCTCCGGTACCGTATCCAAAACGAAGAGCATGGTCATCTTCCTGAATCAGATGCGCGAGAAGGTCGGCGTCATGTACGGCAATCCCGAGACGACGCCCGGCGGTAAGGCGCTGAAATTCTACGCTTCCGTCCGCCTCGATATCCGTAAGGCGGAGAATATCAAGAACGGCACCGAGGTCGTCGGCTCTCACGTTCGCTGCAAGGTCGTGAAGAACAAAGTCGCGCCTCCGTTCCGCACCGCTGAGTTCGATATCATGTACGGTATCGGCATCAGCAAGGCGTCCGAGCTTCTGGATCTCGCCGTCCACTACGAGATCGTTGAAAAGAGCGGCTCGTGGTTCTCCTACCAGGGACAGAGAATCGGTCAGGGCAAGGACAACGCACGCAAATTCCTCGAGGATAATCCCGAGCTGATCACCGAGATCGAAACGCTGGTCCGCGAGCGCGTCGCCGCTGACCGTGAGGCGAATTTCGAGGAGGGCGATGACGATCCGATCGATATGCGTCTGCTCTCCGACCTCGACGGCGAGGGCGACGGACTCGGGCTGGACGAGCTGGATCTCCCCGAAGGCGATCTGTAATCCGCTATGCACCTCTCACGGATCTACCTGAATTATTTCCGCAATATTGAATCGGCGACGATCGATTTCGGGCGCGGCGTGAACATCCTATGGGGCGACAACGCACAGGGAAAATCGAACGTGCTGGAGGCAATCTATTTCTGTGCCAGGGGAAAATCCTTCCGCGGAGCGCATGAGAAGCAGCTCATCACGCACGACAAGGAGTTCTCCGCCTTCCGCGCCGAGTTCTACAAAACGGACGCGGATCGCATGAGCACGCTCGCGTTCACGCTGTCACGGTCGGGCAAAAAGGTCATGCTGCGCGACGAGGTGGAGGAGAAATCCCTCGTGAACATGGTCGGGCGGCTGCACGCGGTCATGTTTACGCCGCAGCACCTGACGCTTGTGACGGGATCGCCTGCCGAACGACGCGAGTTTATGAATATCGCGATCTCCCTTTGCTATCCGCCGTACATCCGCGCGCTCGCGACGTACAACCGTACGCTGGAGGAGCGAAACGCCCTGCTCAGACAGACGGCGCTCAGCGGAGAAAAACCGCGGTACGATCTGTTTGAAATCTTCGCGCAGAGTCTTGCCGAGGCGGCGGCGGCCGTCGTCACCTGCCGGGCGGATTTCGTGCGCAAAACAAACGTGTTCGCGCGGCAGCAGCTCTCCTCCCTCTCCCGGGGGATGGATTATCTGTCGCTCTCGTACATCCCGCGCGGTGCCGCGGAGGAGGCAGGCGCGGATCCGGTCGCGGAGGAAGGGAAAAACGCTGTCCTCACCGATGCGCTCGGCGCGGACGGAAAGATCGGCCCCGACGGGGGAAAGGCAGACGTGTACACGGCGGCGATGCAGTCGCTGCTCATGAGCGATCTCCCGAGAGAAATCGCGGCGAAAACGACGCTGTACGGTCCGCACCGCGACGATATCGGCATCTCCTTGAACGGGCGCTCTGCCCGATCCTTTGCCTCGCAGGGACAGACGCGATCGATCGCGCTGGCTCTGAAGATGGCGGAGGGACAGCTGATGCACCGTATGCTCGGCGAGAGACCCGTGTACCTTCTGGACGACGTTCTGTCCGAGCTGGATGAGGGACGTCGGGAGTTTCTGCTGACCGAGCTGCGGCACGAGCAGATCATCCTCACCTCGTGCGAGCCGGATTTCCGCATCCGCGATTTTGAGCCGTTTTCGCATATCACCCGCCTGCACGTGCAGAAGGGTAAAATCAAGGAGATGTAAATCTCCCAGTCATCACCGTTATTCTCCCTACCGACAGTAGAGAGTTTCGTCAGTCCGGCGTATGCCGGCTTCAAAGGAGTCATTTTCGTGAACACTTATACCATTCAGTCCGTATTCCGCTCCCTTGCGGGGGTCTCCGTATCCGTTCTCATCCGTACGAAAAAAGGCGAGGAGGAAACGGCAGAATTTCTCATTTCCGACGATCTGTGGACGTTCCGCCACCTCGCGGCAGGGGATCCCATCACAAGCGACACGTTCGCCGAGATGGAGCACGCAGCGCTGTTCTCCCGCGCCCTCGCGCGTACAAAGGAGGTACTCTCGTACTCCGGACACAGCAAAAACGGACTGATCGCAAAACTGCGCCACCACGGTCTCCCCGAGGAGATCTGTAAAGAGGCGGCGGACTGGGCCGTTGAGAAGCGCCTGATCCGCGAGGACGAGCAGGCATCCATGCTTGCCGATACGTATCACAAACGCAAATACTGGGGACGCAAGCGCATCTATGCCGAGCTGACCGCCCGCGGATACACATCCGAGACGGTACAAAGCGCGCTGTCCGCCATCACCGACGAGGACTATCTGCGTGCGCTCTCCGTGATTATCAGAAACAAGTACACGCCCCTGCCGGAAGATCCTGCAGAGAAGCAGAAGATGGTTTTGTCTCTGCTCCGCCTCGGCTACACCGGGCAGGAAATCAAGGACGCGATCGCACAGGCGGAGGAGGAGAGGTAACGCCCCTCCAGTCCTCCCTTTAACATGACTTTATGGAAGTAGCAGTGGAGGGGTGTGCCACGCCACCCCTCCACACCACCTCCGTGCCAAAGAGGGGAGGGAGGAGACCCTCCCCTCTTGGAACTCCCCTCCCCGATAGCGTTCCTTCAGCGAAACATGAGACAACATACCACTCATGCCTCATCTTTGAGGAGAGTCAAAAACGAGCTGTAGTGCGTCCACAGCAAAAACGCAAATGTCAAAGAAGCGCCATTCGGCGCTGGGATCGGCAGGGATTTATACGTACGATCTTCAATCGGAAAGAATACGCGGAGTTGACGTACAGAAAAGATACACGCCGCGCGATTCTGCAAACTCTCCGTAAGCGATGGCAAAAGGGTTACAAAACGCAGCGATACCGCTTTAGTTTAAGTGGTATGTTAACATGAAATTACCGCTGAACCTCAGGAGGGGGAGTTCCAAGAGGGGGAGGATCTTTCTCCTCCCCCTCTTTGGTGTGGCGGTGGTGCAGGAGGTGCTCCGCACTAAGCACCTCCTGCATAAAATATCTCCATACGTTTGCAAATAAAAGAATAAGAAAAAAGGAAAGGACACCCCATGTCTGATTTTTCCCGATCCGCCTATACCGTAGGATTTGTCTCCCTCGGCTGCCCGAAGAACCTCACCGATACCGAGGTCATGCTCGCGCACGTCGCGGAGGCAGGCTACGTCATCACGCCTGAGGAAAGCGAGGCGGATGTCGTCATCGTGAATACCTGTGCCTTCATCGAAAGCGCGAAAAAGGAAGCCATCGACAACATCCTCGACGTCGCATGGCTCAAAAAGCACGCGAAGCTGAAGGCCCTCATCGTCACGGGATGCTTGCCCGAACGCTACCGCGAAGCCGTCCTCACCGATTTTCCCGAGGTCGATGCCATCCTCGGCGTCGCGTCGATCCACAGTATCGTCGAGGCAATCGATAAGGCGCTCACGCGCAAAAAGGGACAGCGCCGCTACGCCCGATTCGATCCGCACGACTCCCTTGCCCTCGGCGGGGATCGCGTCATCACGACGGGCGACGCTTATGCGTATCTGAAAATCGCGGAGGGCTGCAACAACCGCTGCTCTTACTGCGCGATCCCGTATATCCGCGGCGATCTTCGCTCCCGCACCGTGGAGGATATCGTCGCCGAGGCGAAAACGCTTGAGGAGATGGGCGTGAAAGAACTGATCCTCGTCGCGCAGGATACGACCGTGTACGGTCTCGATCTGTACGGGGAGTACGCCCTGCCGCGTCTCTTGCACGCGATCACGGAGGAAACGTCGATCCCGTGGCTCCGCCTGCTCTACTGCTATCCCGACAAGATCACCGATGCCCTCGTCAAGGAGATGGCGGAAAATCCGCGCCTCCTGCCGTATATTGATATGCCGATCCAGCACGGCGATGATACCGTGCTCGCCGCCATGAACCGCCACGGCGATACCGCCGTCATCCGCGATGCCGTGCAGAGACTGCGCAAAAATGTCCCCGACGTCATCATCCGCACGACGATGATCACGGGCTTCCCCGGCGAGACGGAGGCGCAGTTTGAAAACGCGTGCCGCTTCGCCAAGGAGATGCAGTTCGACTGCCTCGGCGTCTTCCCGTATTCGCTGGAGGAGGGCACGCCCGCGTATGATCTGCCCGATCGCGTGGACGCGCAGACCGCGCAGGACCGCGCCGATATTCTGATGCGCCAGCAGGCGGATATCTCCGCGGCGAAGAAGGAAGCCTTCGTCGGACGGACGCTTACCGTGCTGTGCGAGGGATACGACGTCGTCGCCGAATCGTATTTCGGCAGAAGCGCGTTCGATGCGCCCGACATCGACGGCAAGGTATATTTCACCTCGCCCTCACGTATGAAATTTGAAGAGGGCTCCTTTGTCTCCGTGAAAATCACCGAGGCACTTGATTACGATCTCGTCGGCACGTCCGTGCTGTAATGGAGGAACATCCGATGGCTAAAATGAATCTACCGAACAAACTGACAATTCTGCGCGTGTGCATGATCCCCTTGTTTATGATCTTTCTGTGCGTCCCGATGGGGCTCTCCGATACGGTTGTCCGTATCGCGGCGGCGGTGATCTTCGCGCTCACCTCGCTGACCGATATGCTCGACGGCAAGATCGCACGCAAGTATAATCTGATCACGGATTTCGGCAAGCTGATGGACCCTCTGGCGGACAAGTGCATGGTCTTCGGCGCCATGCTCGGCATTCTCGTGTATGATGGATGCGCCTCTCTTCGTCCCGTGTTCGTCTGGGCGGCACTGATCGTGATGGCGCGTGAGCTGGCGGTAACGTCGCTCCGTCTGATCGCGGCATCCGCAGGCGGCGAGGTGATCGCGGCGGCATGGCTGGGCAAGGTGAAAACGGTGACGCAGATCCTGGCGATCCTTGTGATCCTGCTGGAGCCGCTGATTCCGCTTACCGTCTGCACGGAGTATCACGTGCTCTCCTACGTGACGATCGCGGCAATGACCGTGATGACCGTCTGGAGCGGCGTGGATTACTTCCGCGTATACGGAAAGTATATCAAAACGGTGTGACAAAATCTTAAAAATCGCACAAAAAACCCGCAGGGAAATGCGGTGGCTTCTTAAGGACAGTTTCTGAGAATTAAGAACTACGAGCATTGCGAAGGCTAAGAAAAATACGAGAACATTTCGGTGTTTCTCGTATTTTTCTTTTTTTGCACATTTGCAGATTTTCTATTCTTATAGTAC
>JAFTUH010000027.1 GCA_017466375.1 Clostridia bacterium
GGTCGGATGTTACGCCGGTTGTGTGGCTTCGCTGTGTGCCGATGACGGAGGACGAAATCGAAGCGTATAAGGAATACATGAATCCGGAAGGAAAACGGAATCTGCACGTCCATTACGATAACGCTTTTGATTACGCCTATGGCTACGACACGGCGGAAAATCTCGTGACCGGGTATGAGCCGCTGCGCCGTTCCCATGCGAAGATCTGTTCACAGGAGATTCTGAACGATACGTTTGATGAAGTTTGCCTGGATCCGAAGAATCGCGCCCTGTACACGATGAGAACGAAAAGGCTTTCTCGAAACCGTGAGATCGCGGACAAAATGGACTGGATCGTCAAGACCCGCGCGGACTATCTCCACAGCATCGGCGTGAAATTCTACGCCGCACCGCGCGTGAGCATGTCGGGGACAAACACCCCGTTCAAGCCGCTTCATCTGTCTTCGTTTATCAGTGAGCATCCCGAATACTATATCAAAACGCGCGACGGACGCACTTGCACGATTTGCTCCTTTGCGTATCCCGAGGCGCGCAGATATTCGATCGAGTATATAAAGCGTGCGGTGGCACGTGGGTATGACGGCGTTTCGCTCATCTTCCACCGCGGTATGCACCTCGGCTTTGAACAGCCCGTGCTGGACGAATTTGCCCGCCGTAATGACGGTCTCGATGCTCGCCGCGTGCCGATGGCGGATCCGAGACTGCAGGACGTCTGGTGCGATTTCATGACGCAGTATGTCCGTGAGCTTCGTGACGAGCTGGATTCGTACTTCGGCAGACATATCCCGCTTAACGCTATTACAGGACATTCTCCCGAGATTTCCCGCCGTGTCGGTATCGATATCGAAGCGCTTTGCCGCGAGGGTCTGATCGACCACTTCTGTGCCGAAACGATGTCCACCTTTGAGGATCTTACGGACTGTCTTGCCGAGGACGGGCTGATCGATTTGGAAAAATATAAAGAGCAGCTTAATAAGAGATACATTGTCCGCCGCATGTACGGAAACGATCCCGATAACGTGAAGATCGGTACGCCGCAGTACGTTGAAATCTCGAAAAAGTACGGTGTCGAGTTTTTCGCCGGCATGAATCCGACGCACGGACGGCCGGAGCACTTCGTCGATTGGATCAAGATGCAGAAGGAACTCGGTGCGGAGAATATCTCGTTCTTTAATTACCTAGAATACACCGCTTCTCATTCGATCATGAATGCCGCATCGATGACAAAGTATGACGAAATCGATCCTGAATGGTACACGCCGACGTTCTACCGTGTACTGTCGATCGACGGGGAAGACATTTCCACCTATCAGCCGAACTGGCGCTGTTAACTGAAAGGAGAAAGTCATGGAAGGTATCGTACTGTCCAATCTGGACAAACTTGTGAAAAACCCCGAGGTAATGAGCTACGAACCGAGCGACGATTTATGGAATGCTATGTCGTACGAGGTGTGCGACATTAAAGGTACGTGCATCCTCACGGCTGAGAGCACTACACCGCCGGATATCACGTTTGTGCCGGGGCTTACGGGGTGGTATAAGATTTTTGTCGCTTCCTGGCGGCTGGACGGCGGATTTGCTGTCCATTTGAAGCTGGATACGGATCCGGTGTTCACGATTATCAATGACTCCGCAATCCCCGCAGGCGGTCAGTGGCAAAAGATGGAGTGGGTGGAGGAGCATTTCTGGTGCTGCGCCGATCTCACCGACCGTGAGATCATCATGCGAAAGAACGAAACGCTCAAACGCCTGACACCGCTTGTATGGCTCCGCTGTGTGCCGATGACGGAAGATGAGGTTGCCGAGTGGCTTGATTACGCAAGTGCGGAGGGCAGACGGAATCTGCACGTCCATTTTGATACGGATCATAATGTCGTATACGGATCGAAACGTATCGAGGATACGCTTATGAAGCTGTATTCGGTGAAAAATACGGATACGAAAATCTGCACGCAGGAAGTGCTCGATCACCTCTATGCGTATCAGGAGGACGTGCCGAATCCGCGCGTACGGCATCTGATGGCGGGTAAAAAGCGGTATGAGGACGCCTGCCGGGCTGTCGCCGCGAATTTGCACGAGATTACGAAAGCACGGCTTGATCTGATGCACGGCATGGGTGTGAAGCTTTACGCCGGTTTGCGTATGAGTATGGCATCGTTTGTTACTCCGTGGGGACCGCTTCTGCAGAAAACATTTGTCAACGAGCATCCCGAATTTTATTGTAAAACGCGCGACGGACGTACGACGGCAATCTGCTCGTATGCGTATCCAGAGGTGCGCCGCTACGTGATTGATTTCCTGAAATTTGTCGTTTCGCTCGGCTATGATGGTGTATCGCTGATTGCGCACCGCGGTATCCATATCGCGTTTGAGCAGCCGGTGCTTGACGAATTTGCCCGCCGCTACGACGGACTGGATGCACGCCGTGTGCCGATGGACGATCCGAGACTGAAGGAAGTCTGGTGCGGTTTTCTGACGGAGTTTGTCCGCGATCTGCATACCGAACTTGATGCGGAGATGGGCCGACACGTGCCGATCAACGTCATCACCGATTTTGATCCCGATACGGCGATGCGCATTGGCATTGACGTCGAGACGCTTGCAAAAGAGGGACTGATCGACCACATCTGCGGCGACAATATGGAAGTATTTGAGGACTTGGGAACCTGTCTCGGCGAGGATGGCTTGTTCAATATGGAAAAATATGAGGCATCCTCCCGTACCCGTTATATGGTTCGCCGCGTGCTTGGCGGAGATGCCGAACGGATTAAGAAAGGATACCCCAAGTATCTCGAAATCGCCGAGAAATACGGTGTGGAGTTCTTCGGCGGTATGACGTCCAGCATCCGCAATAATCCGCAGAAGATGATCGAGTGGTGGGATTTCCTCCGTGAGCTCGGTGTTGAGAATTTCTCCGTGTTCAACTTCTGTCACTCTTCGCAGGACAGACCGGTTTCCAACGCAATCACCAAAACGGGGCATGATAAGGTGAACATGGAATACTGCACCCCGAAATACTATCGCGTTTTGTCCATCGACGGATACGATATCTCCACCTATCCGCCGAACTGGGTAGGATAAATGAAAAAGGACTGCCGGAAGGCAGTCCTGCTTTTATCTTTTCATTTGTCTCAGAAAGAGAAGAATCGCCGCAGTCATGAGAACAACGCCGTAGCCGAGCACCCACCACAGATGCGGAAAGATGCCACCGAAATCGCCGTTCAGGACCGCGCGCTCGGCTTCTACGGCATGAACAAACGGCAGAGCATAGGCGACTTTCTCAAATATGCCGCCTACAAGGGTAAGGTCAAACCACGTCCCCGACAGCCATGCGGTCAAATTTGTCAGGAGCGCGCCGCAGATGCCGCCTACCTGTTTGTCGGTGAATATACTGCCGCACAGCAGTCCGAGCGCGATGAATAAAAAGGAAATCGGCAGAATCAGTACAATAGCAACAAGAATATTCACGCTGAGGTGAAGACCGAGAAACAGCGCGACGGCATACGTGATTGCGCACTGCGCTGCCGCGATTGGCAAAAGAGGAAGCGTGTAGCCGAGGATAAAATCCGACGCACGCATTGGTGTTGTGTACAGACGCTGCAGGAGCGTGCTTTTTCTGTCTTTAGCAATGATGGTCGCAGAGAACAGCGTTATAAACGACAGTCCGAATACGCACACGCCCGGTGTTAGATGTGCGATCTCAAACAGCGGTACGGGCACATTTGCTTGAATGGCGGTCAGAAGGAGTAAGAGAACGATCGGGAAGCCGAGACCGAACGCGAGATTCAAAGGATCGCGCAGAATTTCTTTTGTGCATCGGTTTGCAAACGTCAGCATTTTCATTTTTGCTCCTCCTTTACGGTGCGGATGAAAGCAGTCTCAAATTTGTCCGTTCCTGCTGCCGTTTTGATTTCGTCAGGTGTTCCCGCGATGAGAAGCCGCCCGTCCTTCATGATCGCTACGCGATCGGAAAGCGATTCCGCCTCCTCCATATAGTGCGTAGTCAGAACGATCGTAACGCGTCCTTTCAGCGCGCGGATGGTATCCCAAAGATCACTGCGCGCCAGAACGTCCAGCCCGAGCGTTGGCTCGTCGAGAAAAAGGATTTTCGGCTCGCTGATGAGTGCCATTGCAATGCTGAGCCGTCTTTGCCAGCCGCCCGACAGTTTTCCTGCCTTCTTATCCATGATCGAGCCGAGATCGAACAATGCGCACATTTCTTCCGTTTTTGCGCGCGCTTTTTCTTTCGAGAATCCATATGCCCCCGCGATCAGTGCAAGATTTTCTTTCGCCGTCAGTCCCGGGGCAATGGCTGTCTCTTGCGGGGAGACGGCGATCATTTTCTTTACGGTATCCGCTTCTGTGCAAATGCTTTTCCCGTGCAGGAAGGCGTCTCCCGCTGTCGGTTTGGTCAGACAGGATAGCATTTTGATCGTCGTGGTCTTGCCCGCACCGTTCACGCCGAGCAGGGAAAGAAGTTCCCCCTCTCGTACTGTCAGCGAAAGCGAATCCACGGCGGTTACGTCTTTGTATTTTTTACTCAGCGATTCAATTCGTATTGTGTCCATAGTTACTCCTTTGCAAAGCGGCTTTTCAATCCTTGGTATGCGTCCGTCAGTATGGAACTGATCAGTTCCCATTCGAGAGGGAAGTAATTCGTTGCGATCATAACGGCAATGCCGTGAACGAATGCCCACATTTCCAAATGAAAGAGTTCGGCATCCTGCTTTTCAAGTCCCGTATTTCCCATGACTGTGGATGTCATGCGGCTGTCGGCTTCCGAAGGGAGAGACTCCTCTCGCCTGTCTCGCATGTAAAGGAGTTTGAACAGTTCCTTTTCCTCTGCCGCGAAGCGGATGTACGCCATGCCGCTTGCTTTGTACGGGGGATATTTTGCGCTTTCGATCTCGCGGCGGCACATCTCTTCGTAAAGTTTGTCTGCTTCTGCCACAACTGCGAGACGCACCTCTCCCATGGAGGCGAAGTTGGAAAAGATCGGTTGGGTAGAGCATCCGAGTCTCTGCGCAAGATCTCGTGCATTGAGGGCATCAGCCCCGCTTTCGCGGACTGTTTGCACGGCGGCCTCGATAATTTTTTCTCTCGTAAGTTTTGTTTTCGGCGGCATTTGTACACCTCTATAACAAATGTTATATATCAAATGTTATTTTAACACGTTCAAGCGGAAATGTCAATAGGGAAAAGAAAAAAGAGAACGTCATGTACCGTTCTCTTTTAGGATGCGTTTTACGACCCGATTTTCTTTCGGAAAAACTCGGCATAGTTATCGAAATAGCCGTCATTGTTCATGATTTCAACCAATTTCAAAGCCTTTTCACGTTCCGTGCGTGCGTTTTCGGCTTTCCCGTCCGCCTCGTAACATTCGGCGAGCTTCTCCATCATCTGAATGAGATTTTCAAACGAAATCCACTTCTGCTTATCCGCGGCTTCGCGCTTCGTCTCACCCTCCATCAGATACGCGACTTCCGTCAGCTTCGTAAAATAGATTTCAGGGATCTTCTCAAGGATTTTCTCCGCACTTTCCGGATCGTTTTTTGCCTTGTACGCGTATGCCATAAAGCGGTACGTGTCAAACCGTACGTCGTCCTCTTTCGTGATTTCGAGTATTCTGGCGGCAAATTTCAGCGTTTCGTCCGGATTCTCAGTGTAATTGATGACGTAGAGAAGATTGTTCAGGAGAATGTCATTGTCGGGGAATTCTTTCAGCCCTTCCTCGATGACACGGCGTCCTTCCGCCCAGTTGTTCTCCAGACGGTATCTGTAGCTTTCCTCCGTGATGGCGCGCACCTTTTCTTCGGTTTCCATCATGCTGTAATCAAACAGTTCATCCATGGATACACCGAAATATTTCGCCAGCACGGGTGCCAGCGTGATGTCGGGCAGGGCTATGCCGTTTTCCCATTTGCTGACCGCCTGAAAAGACACGCCGATCACGTTTGCAAGTTGTTCCTGTGTGATGCCGCGTTTTTTGCGCAGTTCTCTGATTTTATATCCGATATTCATACTGTCCCTCCGAAATGTCAAGACGGCGCCTGCCTTGTGATTCTATTATAGCATCGTAGACGTACCTTTGCAATAACTGCATAAACGAGAGATTTCTACCCGAGGTTGAATTAAAAATGGCATCACCGACAGCGGTGATGCCTTTTGATGTTTTATCAGCCCAAACGAGCCTCGAGTGCAGCGAGCTCTTCGTGCAGGGCAGCAGGAACGCGGTCACCAACGAGATCGTAGAACTCCTTGATGTTGCCGATGTCCTCTTTCCAGCTTGCAGTGTCAACAGAGAGGAGGTCGCGGATCGTGTCGATCGTTACGCCGTCAAGGCCCTCGATGTTGATGTCCTCCGCCTTCGGAACGTAACCGATTGCGGTCTCCACTGCGTCAACCTTGCCTTCGCAGCGAGCAAGGATCCACATCAGCACGCGCATGTTGTCGCCGAATCCCGGCCAGATGAAGTGACCTTCGTCATCGGTGCGGAACCAGTTGACATGGAAGATCTTCGGCGCGTTCGGGATCTTGTCACCCATAGCGAGCCAGTGTGCGAAGTAGTCACCCATGTTGTAGCCGACGAACGGGCGCATAGCCATCGGATCGCGGCGGACTACGCCGACTGCACCGGCAGCCGCAGCGGTTGTCTCGGAAGCCATGATGGAACCGACGAACGTACCGTGCTGCCAGCCAAAGGACTGGTAAACCAGCGGAGCGGTCTTTGCGCGGCGGCCGCCGAAGATGATTGCGGAGATCGGCACACCTGCGGGATCGTCAAACTTATCGGAGATGCAGGGGCAGTTCGCAGCACTTGCGGTGAAGCGGGAGTTCGGATGCGCACCGCAAGTGGATTTGTCTTTCTTATCGTACTTGGTGTAGTCCCAAGGATTGCCCTTCCAGTCGATGGCGTTCTTCGGCGGGTTGTCGTTGAGACCCTCCCACCAAACGGTGTTGTTGTCGAGATCGTGTACAACGTTCGTGAAGATGGTGTCACGCTGTGCGGTGTGCAGAGCGTTCGGGTTGGACTTTTCGTTCGTACCGGGGGCTACGCCGAAGAAGCCGTTTTCGGGGTTGACAGCCCAAAGTCTGCCATCCTTGCCGACGCGGAGCCAAGCGATATCGTCACCAACGCACCATACCTTGTAGCCCTTCTTCTTGTAAATTTCGGGCGGAATGAGCATAGCGAGGTTGGTCTTACCGCAAGCAGAGGGGAATGCGGCGCTGATATAGCGTACTTCCCCATCGGGCGATTCGATACCGAGAATGAGCATATGCTCAGCCATCCAGCCCTCTTTTCTGCCGAGGTAGGATGCAATACGAAGGGCAAAGCACTTCTTGCCGAGAAGCACGTTTCCGCCGTAACCCGAGTTAACGGACCAAATGGTATTATCCTCAGGGAAATGGCAGATATAACGGTTCTCTTCATCAATATCTGCCTTTGCGTGCAGACCTTTGA
>JAFTUH010000028.1 GCA_017466375.1 Clostridia bacterium
AAAAGTTTTTGGTGGGGGTGCGGGGGAGGATTTTTTCAAAAATCCTCCCCCGCATTCTCTTTTAATTCTTCGTCTTGCCCCTAAAGAACAACGCTGCGAGCAAACCGAACACGAGCGCCGCAGCAATCCCTGCGGAGGCGGCGGTTATGCCGCCCGTCAATGCACCGATCAGCCCGCGCTCATTCACCGCGTGGCGCACACCGCGCGCGATCAGATAGCCGAATCCGGTCAGCGGCGTTGTCGCACCGCATCCGGCAAACTGCACGAGGAAATCGTACACGCCCACGCCCTCGAGAATCACACCCGCAACCACGTACGAAACGAGAATCCGCGCCGGTGTCAGCTTCGTTTTGTCAATCAGAATCTGCGCGATGACGCACAAAGCGCCCCCGACGAGAAACGCCCACACATACGGCTGCAAAGCTTCCATAAATCCGTTCATTCCGCGTCCTCCTTCGTCGTGATCCGCACAAGATGCGCGATACCGGGGATCGATCCGCCCTGCTGGACGCTCATCGGGCTGAGAAGCGCCCCCGTTCCGATAAACAGAATATCCTGCATCTCTCCGCGGCGCAGGCAATCCAGCAGATACCCGCCGAGAACAACCGCACTGCACCCGCATCCCGAGCCGCCCGCGTGCTTGTCCGTCGCCGCCGCATTGTAGATCAGATTGCCGCAGTCCTCGTGTACGTCGGCGATATCAATCCCCGCCGCACGGGCGAATTCTCTGAGGATCGACGATCCCTCCGCCCCCAGATCCCCCGTGAAAATCCCGTCAAACGAAGCCGGCTCCCGTCCGCTTTCGCTAAAATAGCGGCATACCGTATCCAGCGCGGCAGGCGCCATCGCCGCACCCATATTGTTCGCGTCGGTGATGCCGCGATCCACCGAGATCCCCACCAGCACCTCCGCAATGCGCGGTGCATTCTTTTTGCAATCCCGTGCGTCATCCGTCAAGAGAAACGCCGCCGATCCCGTGACCGTCCACTGTGCCGTCGGGGGACGCTGTCCGCCGTACTCCATCGGATAGCGAAACTGTCTTTCCGCAGAGCAGTTGTGGGAGGAGGAGACAGTCACCGTCCGCCCTCCGTAGGCACCTCCGATCAGCGCGCCGAGCGCAAGTCCCTCCGCGCATGTCGAGCACGCGCCGTACAGCCCGAAATACGGAATCCCGAACGGAAGAAGTCCGTACCCCGATCCCGTGCACTGATTGAGCAGATCGCCTGCAAACATCCTCTCGATCTCCCCGTCCTGCCATCCCGCCCGTCCGAGCAGCGTATTCACGGCGAGCCTTTGCATCTCGCTTTCTGCCTTCTCCCACGTTTTCTGACCGAAGGTATCATCCTTCGGATCGTGCAGATCAAAGTACGCCCCCAGCGGTCCTGCCGCCTCCTCGTGTCCGACCACCGTCGCCGCATCGGCAATCCACACGGGACGGAGCGGACGCATGATTCCCTGTGCCATACATCCTCCTCAGAAAAGCGTAATACACACCCAGTATATGATCCCGTACAGTGCGCCTGCCGCCGTGCCGTACAGGATCACGGGACCGGCGATGGAGAAAATCTTCGCGCCGACGCCGAGCACAAAGCCCTCGCCCTTCGTATCGATCGCAGGGGACGCGACCGCATTGGCGAAGCCCGTGATCGGCACGACGGTGCCGGCGCCTGCGAATTTCGCGATTTTATCAAAGATACCGATACCTGTCAGAAGCGCGGTGAGAAAAATGAGCGTGACCGAAACGAGCGCGCCGACGTTCTCCGCATCGATTTTGAGCCATTCATACAGCGCAGTCAGTCCCTGCGCAAGCGTACAGATCGCCCCGCCGACGAGAAACGCCCGCGCGCAGTCCTTGCCGAGCGGGGATTTTTTTGCGTGCGCGTCCGCGTATTTTTTGTATGTGCCGCTGTCCGTGTTCATGATTGCCTCCGAATCCGTATATTTACGCCGTTAGTATGCGCAAAAAAGGACGGGTGCATACGCATCCGTCCTTTTATATTTATCTGACAAACACCGTGCCGACCGACCACGGGAACAGTTTTGGAATCGTGACGATATATCCGTCCTCCGTCTTCTCGTACGGCAGATCAAACGTGCCGTCGTACTGCGAGTCAAACGTAAATTTCTCCGCCTTCGGGTTGCGGATCAGCAGACGCACATTCTCCTCGGGACCGACCGTGCAGTTGAGTACGGACACGCCCGCCGTTTTTCCGTCCGCACCGACGCGCGGAAGGACGACCGCCTGATGCGGCGAAAGCAGTCTCGCGCCGACACCGCCTCCGACGTAATCGATCACGTTCAGAAGTCGGTCACGCTGCACACGTAAAATCATATCCTTCATCAGTCCGTAGCCGAAAACCGCCCATCTGCCGCCCGATTGCGTTGTACAGATCACGCTCGCATATCCGTTCGGGGCATCCTCCGTGATTCCGAAAGGCGCACGCCCGGACATATCTCCGTACACGCCCAGAATCTCCGCCCCGTCGGGGATTTTTGTGATAACTCTGTAATTTTTGTCGCCGTCTGCGAAAAAGCTCGCTTTATAGGATGTGCCGCCGACCGCATTCACGGGATGATCCGTATAGTTCTCACCGAGCAGGATTTTGAGAAGCGTGCTGTCCGGCTCAAACATGGAAAATCCGAGATCAAATCCACGGCGCTGTATCTCCTCCACAGCGGCGGCATCGGCAATCACGTTTTTACCGAGAAGCGATTCTATCTCCCCGTCCGTCATCCTCTTCACCGCGTTTTCCCTGAGAAGGGTGACGCCGCACGCCTCCGTATAGTTCACGGGAATTCCCTCACGCGCCCAGATCGTCATACCGCCGTATTGCTCCGCGCCAAGATCATCCATCGTTTCCCCGTCAGCCAACGTCCGCAAGTGGCTTTCTTTCGATATCGCGCAGCAGATACCGTCCGCGCGGGTAGAGGCAGACAGCGCGGCAAGCTTTTCCCAATACGGTTTTTGAGCGGCGAGAAGCACAAATCCCTGCTCATGATGAGAAAGCGGCTCGGCGAGCCTGCCAAGCATGGCATAGCTCATATCGGTCGCGCCGGCGGCAAAATAGAGAGATGTTTCCATAGCCATGCCGTGCATCGTTTTTCCCATGGCGGGAGTAGACAGATTTTCCACCTCAGGACAGATCACATTGACGTACGTCGGCAGATGTGAATTCTGGAACGACATGGCCAGCATTTTGTCAATCATGCGGTTCGGATCATGATCGTGGAACGCGCCGCCGCCCGGACGAAACATCGGCGTTTTGCCCGTCACCTTGTACATCGGTTCAAAAATATATCCGTAATCGCTGCCAGCGTAGCATCCGTGCGAATACGTCTGCCAGCCGAATCGGACGTTGGGATATGCGGCGACAGACACCTTGCAGATCTCCTCCGTCAGAGAAGAGATGCCGTCGCGGACGAAACCGATCCAATTTTTGCGTACGTTAATATCTCCGTGAAGAATCTCCTTCACAAGCGATTCGCGCGTATAGGCAGTGCCGTGTTTTTGATTAAAATCGGCAATACAGCAATCGCAGAAGCAGCCGTACATAACAGGACGGTGATTCACCGCACGGTAATCGTCGTCAATCCATATCTCCTCCGGATGCATAGCTTCGACGTACAGCTTCGTTGACTCCAAAATATACTTCCGGAACACAGGATCGTTCCAGCAGAAGGCGTACGCTCCGACAGCACCGTCGTGCCCGACCATATTGCGGACAAGCGATCCTTCATATACAAGTCCCGAGCAGTCGCGCTGTGCCATGTACTCGCCGTGTCCAAGCGTATTGGATATCTGCATAGAAACACGGATTCCCGCCTCGCGCAGTTTTTTGGCGGATTCGGCAAACAGCTCTGCCGCCTTTCTGTGGGCATCTATTGACGGATAGCCGTACAACGTGCACATCCAAACCTCGTTAAAACAGCCTCCGTGACGCTTTTGGGCATCAATCAGGTTATCCAGGATTTCGCCCGGATAAGCTTCTGCTGCAAGACGCTGAACCAGTCTCATAAAATCCTCCAATATATGATCTGTCTGCATTATAGCATTTCCCACCAAGGCTGTCAAGGCGGCATTCACGAAACACGTTCATAACCAAAAGGGAGGCACAAAAGTGTCTCCCTTTCGGTTTTTATTTACCCTGTACGGCAGCGAGGGCTTCCAGGATTCCCTCTCTCTGCGCCTTGTATTTCTCGAGTTTTGCTCTCTCGCCGGCAACAACTGCCTCGGGTGCACGGGATGTGAAGCTCTCATTGGCGAGCTTCGCCTCGGCGCGGGCGATCTCTTTCTCCATTGCCTCAAGCTCAGCCGTAAGACGCTTGCGCTCTGCCTCGAAATCGACCATATCCGCAAGCGGAATGTAGATCGTGGCGGCATCGGTAACGATCTGCACGGCGCCCTCCTCCGTATACGCATCCACAACGGATACGCCGGAAGCGGAAGCAAGACGCGCGAAGAACGCGTGTGTGCTTTCGTCAAAGGATGCGGGATATTTCGTCACGATGAAGATCTGCGCCTTTCTCGACGGCGGGACGTTCATCTCAGAGCGTCTGCCGCGGATCGCCGTGATCGCGCTGATGACACGCGTGATCTTCTCCTCTTCCTCGGGGAAGCGGAGATCCTCACGCACAGTCGGGTACTGCGTAATCATGATGCTGCCCTCGGTGCCGGGGAGCGTCTGGTAGATCTCCTCGGTGATGAACGGCATAAACGGATGGAGCAGTGCAAGAATCTGCGTGAGCACGTAGCCGAGCACGTTCTGTGCGACAATAGAGCGCTCCGTACCCTTCATGGAGACGGATGCCTTGGCAAGCTCAATATACCAGTCGCAGTACACGTCCCAGATGAAATCGTACAGTGCGCCGAGCGCGATGCCGATCTCATAGCGGTCGAGGTTCGAGCGAACGGATGCGACCGTATCGTTCAGACGGGCGAGAATCCACTTATCCTCGGCGGCAAGTGCGGACAGTTCGGGCAGTTCAATCTTCTCAATCTCGAGATTCATCATGACGAAGCGTGCCGCGTTCCACAACTTGTTCGCAAAGTTGCGTGCCGCTTCGATCTTCTCGTCGGAGAAACGCATATCGTTTCCGGGGCTGTTGCCCGTTGCAAGCGCAAAGCGAAGCGCATCCGCGCCGTATTTCTCAACGATCTCAAGCGGATCGATACCGTTGCCGAGAGATTTGGACATCTTGCGTCCCTGTGCGTCGCGGACAAGACCGTGGATGAGCACCGTATCAAACGGAATGTTGTCCGTGTACTCCAAAGCGGAGAAGATCATACGGGATACCCAGAAGGTGATGATATCGTAGCCCGTAACGAGCGTATTCGTCGGATAGAAGTAGGACAGATCCTCCGTCGTCTGCGGCCAGCCCATCGTGGAGAACGGCCAGAGCGCCGAGGAGAACCAGGTGTCAAGCGTATCGGGATCCTGCGTCATATGGCCGCCGCACTTCGGGCAGACGTCGACGCTTTCTCCGGATACGACCATCTCGCCGCACTCGTCGCAGTAGTACGCGGGGATGCGGTGACCCCACCACAGCTGACGGGAGATGCACCAGTCGCGGATATTTTCCATCCAGTGGAAGTAGTTCTTGGAGAAGCGCTCAGGCACGAACTTGATGCGTCCGTCGCGTACAGCCTCGATTGCGGGCTTAGCCAGCGGCTCCATCTTGACGAACCACTGCTTGGACACCATCGGCTCGATAACGTGGTGGCAGCGGTAGCACGTACCGACGTTGTGAGAGAGCGGCTCGACATTCTTGAGCAGCCCGATCTCCTTCATGTCGGCAATGATCGCCTTACGCGCCTCGAGTGCCGTCATGCCGGCGTACTTGCCGCAGTCGAGCACCTCAGGCTCACCGACAGCCGCCGTACCGCGCTTGATGCTGTCCTCGTAAGCGGCTTTATCTGCCGCGCCGGTCATCTTGCCGTCGTAAGTGAGCACGCGCACAAGCGGCAGATCGTGTCTCTGACCGACCTCGTAGTCGTTCGGGTCATGCGCAGGCGTGATCTTAACGACACCCGTACCCTTCGTCATATCGGCATGCTCGTCGCATACGATCGGAATCTCCTTATTGATAAGAGGAAGCGTGACGTGGCAGCCGTGCAGATGGGCGTAGCGCGGGTCTTCCGCATTGATGGCAACGGCGGTATCGCCGAGCATCGTCTCCGGACGGGTGGTAGCCAGCTCGAGCATCTCGCCCGTCTCCTTGACGGGATACAGGAGATGATAGAAATTGCCGTCCTGATCCTCGTAATCGACCTCAGCATCGGAGATAGAGGTCATACAGGTCGTACACCAGTTGACCATACGGTTGCCGCGGTAGATGAGTCCCTTCTTATACAGGCGGAGGAACACGTCCTGCACCGCCTCGGAGCAACCTTCATCCAGCGTGAATCTCTCACGCGACCAGTCGCAGGACGAGCCGAGTTTCTTCAGCTGCTCGATGATGCGTCCGCCGTATTTGGCGCGCCAGTCCCACGCGCGTTCAAGGAAGCCTTCACGGCCGATCTGCTCTTTCGTGATGCCCTCTTTGCGCATTGCCTCAACGATTTTCGCCTCGGTGGCGATAGAGGCATGGTCGGTGCCGGGCAGCCACAGCGTGCAGAATCCGTCCATTCTCTTATAACGGGTAAGGATATCCTGCAGGGTGTTATCCAGCGCATGTCCCATGTGGAGCTGGCCGGTGATGTTCGGCGGGGGCATGACGATGGAATAATGCGGTTTGGATTTGTCGATGGTGGGCGTGAAGTATCCCTCCGCACACCAGGATGTGTACAACCGCTCCTCAAATGAGGAAGGGTCATAAGTCTTTGGCAGTTCTTTTTTCATAGATATATCTCCTTGTGAAGGTACAAATAAAATGCAGGGGAAAGACCCATCTCAATCGCCGAAGTTTCTTTCCCCTGCACCCCTATCTCCTTGGCTGGCGAGTGAACACGCAGGCTTTTAAGAAACACGGGATCGAAACAAAAAACGTCCGTGATCCGAAAGGATCAGGACGCGAATGCGCGGTACCACCCGACTTCGCCCGAAGGCGCACTTACGGACAAAAGTCCGTTTTCCCGTAACGAGGGCAACGGCGCGCACTACTTGGCAAAAGCCGTTCGCACACGCGGCTCCGGGACTACTTTCACAACGAACGTACCGCGGCGATCACACCGTCCGCCGCTCTCTTGAGGCCGCCCTCGCTGTTACTTCTTCCCATCAAAGCCTTTTTTGATTCATACAAAGGTAGTATACCATTTTTTCTTCGCGTTGTCAAGGGGGACAGTATGTTTTCCCCCTCCAAAAAGAAATCGGAGAGACGCGGTGTCTCCCCGATTGACGGATCATGTATTCGAAGCAGCTTTTTTCTTTCGTAAAATAATGATCACAGCGACAGCGATCACTAAAACCGCACCGCACACGAACCCTGCAATCATCGGCACGTTGACGGGCTCCGCAAGCGGCACGAAAGCAATCGCGTTCGACTCCGCAAACGTCTGCGCTGTAGAATCGCCGTACGCAGTAACGGTCACGGCAGCATCAAACGCATTTTTGCCGAATGACGCCATCTGCGTAAGGATCTGCACATCCGTCAGCGCATCGCAGTGATAGAACGCACACTCCCCGATCGCCGTAACGGAGGCAGGCACCGTGATTCCGGGCAGGCTGCGGCACTGATAAAACGCGAAATCGCCGATCTGTGTTACGCTCTCACCAAGCGTCACAGCGGTCAGACTCTCGCAGGTATAAAACGCGCAGTCACCGACATCGCTCACACCGGCGGGCAGGATCACCTCAGACAGCTTGCCGTGCGCAAACGCCCAATCGCTGATCCTTGTCACGCCGTCCGGCACGGTATAGCTGCCTTCCTTGCCGCACGGATACTGGATCAGCACCGTTTTGTCTTTATTGAACAGCACACCGCCGTCTGTCGTACAGATCCCATTCTCCGCCGATTCGATGGAAACAAGGCTCTTGCACTCGGCAAAGGCACGCGCACTGAGCTGTGTGACTCCTGCGCCGATCCGTACGGAAACAAGGCTGTCGCAATTCGCAAACGCACCCTCTCCGATCGACGTCACACTGTCGGGGATCACGATCTCCGTGACGGAATCGCAGTCGTAAAACGCGCCCTCACCGATCGTTGTCACACTGTCGGGGATCACGATTTCCGTCACACTGCGGCAGTTGTGAAAGGCGTTTTTGCCGATCTCCGCCACACTGTCGCCGAGATCGATCTTCTTCATAAAACGGGCGTTCATAAAAGCATTCTCGCCGATTTTCGTAACACTGTCGGCAAGCACCACTTCCGTCAGTGCCTCCTGACAGAAGAACGCATACGGTGCAATGCTCGTTACGCCATCCTTCACCGTCACTTTTTTGAGCGAGCCGCGGTAGTTGTACCACGGAACGTCCGCGCTGTACTGCCACTCCGCCATATCGCCCTTGCCGTAGATGGTCATCTCCCAGTTATTGTCAATGGACCACGATACGTTTTTGCCGCATTTGCCGGAGGGCGCCGCGCTCACGCTCACGGGGAACAGGCACGCACACACGGAAAGTGCAATCATCAGACAAAAAATCCGTTTCATCATCGTAATACTCTCCTTACTGATTTATCCCTGCGGATCGCGGAGTGTCACGTCCTCGATCGGGGTAATGCCGAGATTGGCAAGAAACTGTCGGGCACGCGCCTCCGTTTGCACGTCGAGGAGCCGATCCGGCGCGTGCGCATCTATGCCGAGGATTACATCGTTGCCAACCTCGGCGGCAATTTTGAAAAAACGCTCCGACGGATACGCGCGTCTGTCCCAAAAACCGTAGAGATTGAACTCCAGCGGAATCCCCATCTTTTTGATCTCGCGGCAGAAGGGGAGCATGTGCCGGCGGTACGTCTCCTCGCTGCCCGTAAAGCGAATGGCATCGGGATGCGCCATATAAGTGAATTTTCCCGTATGCAATCCGGTGAGACACTGCATCGTGTAGAGTGCAAGATCCATCTCACTCTCAGCAGCACCCATGTTATTCGGGAAGCCCTGCTCGTTGCCGCACCAGTGCTGTCCGAGGATGATATAATCGATCGGATACGGGCGGTAGAGTTCAAGCAGATCGTCAAAATACGCAGGATAGTATTCCGTTTCAAAGCCGATCCGGATTGTGATATCGTTTTTATACTCTGCCTTCAGATCGGTAAGCGTACGGACATAATCCTCGATCATCTCCGGTCGCATACGGCAGCCCGAATAATACTCACCGTCAAACCGCCACGGCGTGTGATCGGCAAAACCGAGCGTTTTCAGTCCCCTTTTAATTGCATTTTCGATATATTCCCGCTCCGTGCCCGACGCGTGATGGCACCGCCACGTATGCGTATGATAATTGTGCAGCATTTTCTGCCTCCAAAAACATTCTCCGAATACTATGATACCACAAATCACGGATTCGTGCAAGAAATTTATCGGTGTTTACAGAATATTTGTTGATTTTGCCGCAGGGTATAGTATAATAATTACAGAAACTAAATTTCGGAGGTATTTCTATGGCAACGGCTCACAACAGCGCCAAGCTCGGCGATTTCGCCAAAACGGTCCTGATGCCGGGCGATCCGCTCCGCGCACAGTTTATCGCAAATACGTTTCTCACGGATGCACGTCTCGTCAACAACGTCCGCGGTATCCAAGGGTATACCGGCACGTACAAAGGGGTCCCCGTATCCGTCATGGCAAGCGGCATGGGTATGCCGTCGATGGGCATTTACAGCTACGAGCTGTTCACCGAGTACGGCGTGGAGAACATTCTGCGCATCGGCTCGGCGGGAGCGCTTACCGATTCTCTGAAGCTCCGCGATGTCGTAATCGGCATGGGTGCGTGCACGAATTCGGGCTACGCATCGCAGTACGGGCTTGCAGGCACGTTTGCCCCGATCGCCAGCTACGAAATCCTCCGCTGCGCCGTCAAAGCTGCCGAGGAGGTGGGCGTAACGTACAAGGTGGGCAACCTGCTCTCCTCCGACACGTTCTATGCGGACAACGGAGCAGAGGCAAATGCGGCATGGCGTAAAATGGGCGTTCTTGCCGTCGAGATGGAGTGCGCCGCCCTTTACATGAACGCGGCACGGACCGGAAAGCGCGCGCTCGGCATCTGCACGATCTCCGACAGTCTTGTGACCGGCGAAGCACTCTCCGCCGAGGCACGGCAGACGACGTTCACCGATATGATGGAGATTGCTTTGAAAACGGCGGTGATGCTCAATGGCTGACGCAAAACGTGTATTTCTGATCGTACTGGACTCCCTCGGTATCGGTGCGATGCCGGATGCGGAGAAATTCGGTGACACGGCGGATGTAAACACCCTTCTGCATATCTCCGGTGAGAAATCCTTCCGCGCTGGCACCATGCGCGAGCTCGGACTGGGCAAAATCGACGGCGTTTCGTATATCGGTCTGCCCGAAAAAGCAGGCAGACGCGCCGCTGTCGCACGGATGACGGAAAGCTCCCCCGGCAAGGATACGACGATCGGTCACTGGGAGATCGCGGGCATCATCTCCGACGCGCCGCTGCCGACCTTCCCCGACGGATTCCCCGAGGATGTCTTGCAGGCAGTATCCGAAGCGACGGGCAGGGGCATCCTCCGCAACGAGCCGTATTCGGGCACGCAGGTCATCCACGATTACGGACGCGCGCACATCGCGACGGGAGACTTGATCGTGTACACCTCCGCGGACAGCGTGTTCCAGATCGCGGCGCACGAGGACGTGATTCCCGTTCCCGAACTTTATGAAATCTGCGAAAAAGCGCGCGCGATCCTCACGGGCAAAAACGGCGTCGGACGCGTGATTGCACGCCCGTTTGTGGGTGAATATCCGAACTACACGCGCACGGCAAACCGCCACGATTATTCGCTTCTCCCCCCGCAGGATACGGTGCTGGACGCGATCAAATCCGCAGGGCTGAACACGATCGCTGTCGGCAAAATCACCGATATTTTTGCAGGCAAGGGTGTAACGGAGACGATCCGCACGAAAAGCAACGACGACGGTATGCGCGTGACGGATGAACTGATTGACAAAGACTTCACGGGGCTCTGCTTTGTGAATCTTGTGGAGTTTGATTCCCATTTCGGCCACCGCAACGATGCCGCAGGCTACGCCGCAGCTGTCGCAAAATTTGATGCGTGGCTCGCGGATTTCCTGCCGAAGATGCGTCCCGATGACGTTCTGATGATTACCGCCGACCACGGCTGTGATCCGACGGATGTGAGCACCGATCACACGCGCGAATACACGCCGCTTCTGATCGTCGGCGACAAGATCCGCGCGGTCAATCTCGGCACGCGCGCTTCGTTTGCCGATATCGCGGCGACGGCGGCAGAGCTGCTCGGCGTCGATTTCACGGGCGAGGGGGAATCCTTCGCGAAAGAAATCCTGCGGAACGATCCGACAAGCGGCGATCTCATCGAGGCGGCACAGCTCGCAATGACGGGCGCGTACGCGCCGTATTCAAACTACAAAGTCGGTGCCGCCGTTCTCACGGCAAACGGCAACGTATACACGGGTTGCAACATCGAAAACGCCTCCTACGGTGCAACCGTCTGTGCGGAACGTACGGCGATCTTCCGCGCAGTTGCGGACGGAGAGAGAGAAATCACCGCCATCGCCATCGTCGGCGGCAAAGACGGTGTCATCACCGATTTCGCCTATCCCTGCGGTATCTGCCGACAGGTGCTTGCGGAGTTCGGTACGCGCACGACGCGTATTCTCCTGCACAACGGGTGCGATACCCTTTCCACCAACCTCGCCACGCTGTTTCCGCACGCATTCGGCGCGGACAGTCTCAAATAAGGGGGATGCCTTATGCGGATGTATGATCTGATCGAAAAGAAAAAACAGGGCGGCGCGCTCACCCGCGAAGAGATCGCCTTCTTCGTGCGCGGCACCACAGACGGCTCGATCCCCGAGTATCAGCTCACCGCGTTTCTGATGGCGGTATGCTTTCGCGGCATGACGGCGGAGGAAACCGCGATCCTGACGGATGAGATGGCGCACTCCGGCGACGTGCTCGATCTGTCTGCCTTCGGTACGGCATCGGTCGATAAGCACAGCACGGGCGGCGTCGGCGACAAAACAACGCTGATCGTCACGCCGATTGCGGCATCTCTCGGCTGCCGCGTGGCAAAAATGTCGGGGCGCGGTCTCGGCTACACGGGCGGCACGGTGGATAAGCTCTCCGCGATTCCCGGATACAGCCTTACGATGCCGCACGCGGATTTTATGCGGCAGGTCGAAACGGTCGGCGCGGCGGTGATCTCGCAAAGCGGGAATCTGACGCCGGCAGATAAAAAGCTGTACTCTCTCCGCGACGTAACCGCGACGGTCGATTCTCTGCCGCTGATCGCCTCGAGCATCATGAGCAAGAAAATTGCCGCCGGTGCGCACTCGATCGTGCTGGACGTGAAAGTGGGCAGCGGTGCGTTCATGAAGACGGAGGCGGATGCCACCGCCCTCGCAAAAGCGATGGTGGAGATCGGCAAAGCGTGCGGTCGTCGCATGACGGCGGTACTGACGGACATGGACATTCCGCTCGGTATCGCAGTCGGCAACGCGCTGGAGGTCGCTGAAGCAGTCGAAATCCTGCACGGACGCGGTCCTGCTGATTTGCGCGAAGTGTCGCTCACGCTTGCATCGCACATGGTATCGCTCTGCAAGAATATCCCGCTTACCGAAGCGGAGGAGCTGACGAAGCAGGCACTGGACAGCGGTGCGGCGCTCAAAAAATTCCGCGAGTGGATCAGTGCGCAGGGCGGCGACGTTTCCGTCATTGACAACGCTGCCTACCCAAAAGCATCCATCGTGCGCCCGATCTGTGCCGAACGGGACGGATTTATCACGAAAATGGATACCGCCGCGATCGGCGAGGTATCTGTCGTACTCGGTGCGGGACGCGCTAAGGCGGAAGACGAAATCGATCTCTCCGCAGGCATTGAGATTTTGAAAAAGACGGGAGACGCAGTGAAAGCGGGCGAGCCGATCGCCGTTCTGCACACCTCGGACGAGGAAAGATTCGCAGACGCGGCGCTCCGCTATGCCGCCGCGATCGACATCGGGGAGACAGCCCCGCCGAAACGGGACTTGATCTTCGGCGTGATACGGTAATGTACTGTCCGTACAATTTACGGCAGTTCATTGGCAAAAACGGATGACTTTTGCATATCGTTTTTGAAAAAATTTTCGGATATACCCAACCTTTTTTCTCTGGTTTGTGTCTATAAGACAAACGCTTACATGGCGGATGTGATATAATAAAGCAAAACGGAGGATTCAAGAATGAAAAAAATTCTGCGTTCCACCTTGTTTTTTCTGCTTCCTGTAGGGATTATTTGCATGATTTTTGTGTCCCTGTTTTCTATCAGTCCCGCCGTAATCGTCGTTTTGGCTGCAGGTATTGCCATTTACGGGCTACTGATGGCACTTATGTGGAAAAGTTCCAAAAAGGCAGCGCATCTTCTTTTGTATCCGAATACGCATACAGGTCGAAAAGCGGATATACTGCGCATCGCTTTGTGCATATCCGCACCGTTTTACTATCTGACGTTTCTGATGGCACTTTTGCCGGTGCAGCACTACAGTGTATGGATTTTGTTTTTCTTTCCTGCAAACGTGATGTTTATTCCTCTGCTTTCGGAGGTTGCCGATTTTTGTGATATGTTCCGCTTCCGAAAAGCATTTTTCTGGACGATATATCTGAGCGCACAAACGATTTTCTTTGCGATCGGTCGTGTGTTTGCCGGTATGATTGCCGAGAATGTCATTTGAAAAACAAAAGGCTTCTGCCAGATGGCAGAAGCCTTTTTTATTACGTTTGGGATCAGTACATACCGCCCATGCCGCCCATGCCGCCTGCGGGTGCAGCAGGTGCCGGCGGATCCGGCTGATGCACAACAAGTGCCTCGGTCGTGAGAACGGTAGATCCAACGGATGCCGCGTTCTGGAGTGCGGAACGGGTGACCTTCGTCGGGTCAACGATGCCTGCCTCCATCATATCGACATACTCTTCGGTGTATGCATTGAAGCCGTAGCCCTTCTTGCCGCTTGCCTGAATGGTGTTCACGATTACGGAACCTTCAAAGCCTGCGTTTGCAGCGATCTGGCGGACAGGAGCCTCCAGTGCCTTCAGAACGATCTTCACACCGGTCTTCTCGTCGCCGTCAACGGTAGCGAGCAGTTTCTCGACGTCACCGATGACATTCAGATATGCGGTGCCGCCGCCGGCAACGATACCCTCTTCAACAGCCGCACGGGTTGCGTTCAGAGCATCCTCAATGCGGAGCTTCTTCTCCTTCATCTCGGTCTCGGTAGCTGCGCCGACCTTGATTACGGCAACGCCGCCTGCGAGCTTTGCAAGTCTCTCCTGCAGCTTCTCGCGATCGAAATCGGACGTGGTGTTCTCAAGCGCTACCTTGATCTGTGCAATTCTGCTCTGGATCTCGGATGCCTCGCCTGCACCGCCGACAATGATCGTGTTGTCCTTGTTGATCTTGACCTGACGAGCCTGACCGAGCTGTGCAACGGTAGCCTCCTTCAGCTCCAGACCGAGCTCGTCGCAGATGACCTCGCCGCCCGTGAGGACTGCGATATCGCGGAGCATTTCCTTACGTCTGTCACCGAAGCCCGGTGCCTTGACAGCGGCAACGGTGAACGTACCGCGGAGTTTGTTCAGAACGAGCGTCGTCAGAGCCTCGCCCTCAACATCTTCAGCGATGATAAGGAGCTTCTTGCCGGACTGCACGATCTGCTCGAGCAGGGGCAGGATATCCTGTACGTTGGAGATCTTCTTCTCGGTGATGAGGATGAGAGCGTCATCAAGGACAGCTTCCATCTTATCGGTATCGGTAGCCATGTAGGGGGAGAGATAGCCGCGGTCGAACTGCATACCCTCGACAACCTCGGAATACGTCTCCGCAGACTTGGACTCCTCAACGGTGATAACGCCGTCAGCGGTGACCTTCTCCATAGCATCGGCGATCAGCGTACCGATCACCTCGTCGCCGGAAGAAACGGTGCCGACGCGGGCAATATCAGCCGTGCCGTTTACCTTCTTGGAGTTTGCCTTGAGGGAGTCGATTGCGCAGTCAACCGCCTTCTGGATACCCTTGCGGAGTACGATCGGGTTTGCGCCTGCAGCGACGTTCTTCATACCTTCGTGGATGAATGCCTGTGCGAGCAGCGTAGCGGTGGTGGTACCGTCGCCTGCTGCGTCATTCGTCTTGGTAGCAACCTCACGGACGAGCTGTGCGCCCATGTTCTCCGCGAGATCCTCCAGCTCGATCTCCTTCGCGATGGTAACACCGTCGTTGGTGATGAGGGGAGCGCCGAATTTTCTGTCAAGAACGACGTTGCGTCCCTTCGGGCCGAGCGTGATTTTTACGGTGTTCGCAAGCTTATCGACACCGCTGATGAGCGCGTTGCGCGCGTCAATACCGTAAAGCAGATCCTTTGCCATAGGTGAATCCTCCGATTTCTTTCAATAATATAATTGGTTCGCCGTCTGATTACTCAACGATGGCGAGGATATCGCTCTGACGAACGATGTTGTACTCTTTGCCGTCGCACTTGACTTCGGTGCCGGAGTACTTGCTGGTGATAACGCGGTCACCGACCTTTACCGTCATGGTGACTTCCTTACCGTCAACCAGTCCGCCGGGGCCGACAGCGATTACTTCTGCAACCTGCGGCTTCTCCTGTGCACTGCCGGG